>CAJTVO010000069.1 GCA_910579485.1 uncultured Oscillospiraceae bacterium
CTTTTTGTTCACACAAAAAGTACCCGAGGAGTCCGGGGGCGAGAAGCCCCCGGGCCGATTAAAGAAGAATTTACCGCCTGCCGCCCAAAGGGCGGCAAAAGGAGACCGCCATGCCATATAAACTCCATTTTATTTCCCTCGGCTGCGCCAAAAACGTAGTCAACTGCGAACAGATGATGTCCCTCTGCCGGGAGGCGGGTCATACCCTGACGGACACCCCGGAGGGGGCGGACGTTGCCGTCATTAACACCTGCGGGTTCCTCTCCTCCGCCAGCGAGGAGGCCATCCAGAACATCCTCCGGATGGCGGAGCTGAAGGCGGCGGGAAAACTGAAAAAGATCCTGGTGACCGGCTGCATGACCCAGCGCTATGGGGAGGACATCCCCACGGAGCTGCCGGAGGTGGACGGCATCCTGGGCACCGGGAGCTACAAGGACATCGTCTCCGCCGTGGAGGACGTGATGGCCGGGGAGCATCCCCGGTACTTCGGTGACCTCAATGCCCCGGTGGATGAATTCGGCCGGGTGCTGACCACGCCGCCCTGGTACGCCTATCTGCGGATCGCGGAGGGGTGCGACAACTGGTGCGCCTTCTGCATTATTCCCAAGCTCCGGGGAAAGTACCGGAGCCGTCCCATGGACAAGGTCCTGGCGGAGGCTGGGGAGCTGGCGGCCCGGGGCGTGAAGGAGCTGATCGTGGTAGCCCAGGATATCACCCGCTACGGGACGGACTGGGACGGGCGGCACCATCTGGCGGGCTTGCTGGAGGAGCTGTGCAAACTGGACTTCCATTGGATCCGGCTCCACTATCTGTATCCGGATCAGATGGACGAACGGCTCATCGACGTCATTGCCCGGGAAGAGAAGATATTGAAATATCTGGACATCCCCCTGCAGCACTGCAACGACGGCATCTTGAAAAAGATGAACCGCCGGGGGGACAAGGCCTATATCGAAAACCTGCTGGACACCCTGCGGGAGAAGATTCCGGGGGTGGTACTGCGCACCAGCCTGATCACCGGCCTGCCGGGCGAGGGCGAGGAAGAGTTTGAAGAGCTCTGCCAGTTCCTGTGGGACCAGCGGATGCTCCGGGCGGGGGTGTTCCCCTACTCCCCGGAGGACGGCACCCCGGCGGCGAAGATGGAGCGGGCAGACACCGAGGAGGCCGAACGCCGGGCCGAGCTGGTGGTGGACATCCAGTCCAGGATCATGGACGAGTGGAACGAGGAGATGCAGGGGGAAGTGGTCGAGGTCCTCTGCGAAGGGTTCGACGGGCAGTCCATGTCCTACGTGGGCCGGAGCCGGGCGGAGAGCCCGGACATCGACGGGCGGATCTACTTCACCGCGGACGGGGAGCCGGAGGCGGGAAGCTTTGTCCAGGTGCGGATCACCGGGACCATGGACGGAGAACTGACGGGAGAGCTGGTGGAGACATGACGGAACGGATCGAAAAGACCGCCGCGTTCGTCCGGCGGAAGCTGGCGGAGAGCCCCTATTTTGATAAGCATCCGGAAGCGGGGGAGTACCGGCTGGAACACACCTTCCGGGTGGCCCGGATCGGACGGGAGATCGCGGAGCGGGAAGGATTTTCCGTGGAAAATATGACGCTGGCCTGCCTGCTCCACGATGTGAGCTACTGCCGGGAGTTCCGGGATCACCAGGATTGGCTGGACCACGGGCGGGAGGCCGCCCGGATCGCCCGGCCCTTCCTGGCGGAGCTGGGACTGGCTGGGGCGGATGTTGAGGAGATATGCACCGGCATCGCCATCCATGTGGACGACAGGGCGGATTTCCCCTGCGA
Source organism: uncultured Oscillospiraceae bacterium (assembly GCA_910579485.1). Lineage (GTDB taxonomy): Bacteria > Bacillota > Clostridia > Oscillospirales > Oscillospiraceae > Pelethomonas. The sequence continues at coordinate 1,801 of CAJTVO010000069.1, forward strand.
GGCAACGCTCCTTGCACGGACGGTGGGAGACGCGGACAACATCGACCGGTTTGATGTGTACCGGCTGTATGAGACGCTGGAGAGCGCCAAATTCAGCGCCATGCCGCTGGCGGAGAAGACCGCGTATGTGGAGGATGTCCTGATCAAGCTGGAGAGCCATCTGGCGGCGGAGTTTGCCACGGGGACCGCCACGGCGCTGTGGCGGGAGCGGGTCGGGTTTTATCTGGACTTCTACCGGCGGCTGAAAAAGCAGCTGGAGGCCAGCGTGTGGGGAGCCGCCCCGGCATCCGGCGGGATGGGGACTGTCCAGGCGGGCGGTCTCCTGGAATTGGCGGGGCGGATGTAAGGAGGAACGGATGGAGCTGTATCACGTTTCCCCCACGGCGGGGCTGACGGTCCTGCGGCCCAGTGTGACGGAGTTTTTCGGGAAGCCGAAGCAGGTCTGCCTCACGGCTCTGAAGCCCATGGCGCTGCTGTATGGCGTCCGGCATTTTGAGTATACCTACGGGTACCGCAAGGATGGCGGACTGTATTATCAGGAGTATTTTCCCGGCGCGTTGGAGGAATTGTACCGGGGGAGGCGTGCTTCCCTCTACCTCTGCGCTTGGCGGGAGGGGATGGAGACCACGGCGATCCCCAACGAGTACGTGACGGCGGCGGAAGTCCCCGTGGAGGAGGAGGTCCCCATCCCGGACGTGTACGAGGCCCTGCTGGAACAGGAGCGGCTGGGGACGCTGGAGATCGTCCGCTGGGAGGCGGTGCCGGAGAAGACGCGGGACTGGATCATACGTGTCCATACCGAGGAAATTCTGGAGGCCGGACTGCTGGGGCAGGACGTGCCCATAGCCCGCTACATGCGGGAGAAGTATCCGGAAAGCTGGGCCGCGGCCCAAAAGGAGGACGGAAAATGAATCTGCCAAACAAGCTGACCCTGCTGCGGATCGTGCTGATCCTGCCCTTTCTGCTGGTGCTGTATCTGGGCGTGCCCTTTGCGTCCTATATCGCCCTGGCCATCTTTGTGCTGGCCAGTCTGACGGATATGCTGGACGGCCAGATCGCCCGGAAGCGGGGGCTGGTGACCGATTTCGGCAAGTTCGCCGACCCTCTGGCGGACAAGATGCTGGTCACCGCCGCCATGCTGTGGTTCGTGGAGATCGGGCAGATGCCCGGGTGGGCCCTGCTGGTGGTCATCGTGCGGGAGTTCGCCGTCAGTGGGCTCCGGATGGTGGCCAGCGACAAGGGGCGCGTCATCGCCGCCGGATGGTCCGGGAAGGTGAAGACCGCCTCCACCATGGCGTGCATCGTGCTGATGTTCCTGCCCATCCCGGCGGCGGTGAACACGCTGTGCGTGGCGGTGATCGTGGTGACGACGATCTACTCCGGGGTGGAGTACTTCCTGAAAAATAAGGACTGTCTCAGCGATATGTAACGGAAAGCCGTCTCCGGGGCCCTGGTCCCGGGGACGGCTTCGCGCGCGTATGGAGGCGGCGGAAAGAGCGGGGAGAAACGCGGACAAGTTTGTCCATTTCCCCACTTGCCAAAAAGGGGATTTCTTGTCATAATGGGGGCAGAAAAAACGCGGAACGCCGCGTACAAAAATATTTTGAGGAAGGAAGGGCAAAAGAGATGGAGCAGCTGAAGGAACGCATTCGCAAGGAGGGCAAGGTACTGCCCGGAAATATCATCAAGGTGGACGGCTTTCTGAATCACAGGGTGGATGTAAGGCTGATGGAGGACATCGCAGCGGAGTTCGCCAAGTATTTTGACACCAAGGGCATCACCATGGTCCTCACCGCCGAGGCCAGCGGCATCGCGCTGGCGACGGTCTGCGCACAGAAGTACGGCGTGCCCATGGTCTTTGCCAAGAAGGCCAAGAGCGACAACATCGAGGGCGGCCTGTATCAGAGCGAGATCTTTTCCTACACCTACAAGAAGAAGGTCACCCAGATCCTCAGCAAGGAGTGGCTCAACGCGGACGACAAGGTGCTGATCGTGGACGACTTCATGGCCAACGGCGAGGCCGTCCGGGGCTTGTGCGACCTGGTGGAGCAGGCCGGGGCGGAGCTGGTGGGCATCGGTATCGCCATCGAGAAGGGCTTCCAGGGCGGCGGCGACCGGCTCAGGGAGATGGGGCTCAATTACCACGCGCTGGCGGTCATCGAAAACGCCGACGAGCACGGGATCGTCTTCAGGGATTGATCTGCGGCCCGTTGGGGGCGGACAGCCACGAACAAGCGAGTGCCGGTATATACCGGCACTCGCTTCATTCTATAGTGGGATGGTTACTATTAGCGATAGACGAGAAAATAGCGAAATACTTCTCTCTGCATGTAAGAAGAGAATTTTCCGTTTTACTTTCCGTCGGTTAAGGCGGGGTTTGCGCCGCTTATAAACGCTTCTTTGGCGACACCTATTGGCAGACTTCGAACGATCTCTTGGGTATTGTCCATGGCTTGTCCCACTAAGCGGTCCGTCATATCATTGATCTTCTTTAAGTCTTCAGCCAGTTCGCCGACAAACTTATCAGCAAAAGTGATAATGGATGTGATCTGGACGATCACCGTATCTTCCATTTTTTCGCGGACCCGGTCGTTATCAGCGTATCGGGTCTGGATATCTGCCATACGGGCGTCTGCTTTCTGAAGAGCTTCTTCCTGTTGTGCCCTGTAGCGCTCCGTATAGGTATTCACCATCTCCTGCGCTTCCGTCCGCAAGGCGAGGCTCATGCGTCCGATATTCTCGATCATAGCCGCATTGGCCTTCGCCAAGTCGATCTGGTACTGCTTGATGGCTTCGACTGCGGCTTTGTTCCGGGCGAACTGAGCATCAGCCGCCATATTCTGCAGATCAACATCCGCTTGGTTCGCAGCTTGACGCAGCCGCTCCTGCTCCTGTGCCCGCCATGCTTCGAGTTCAGCGGCCTGCTGCGCCTTTTCCTTCTCGCGCGCATGATCCATGCGGCGGAGAGGCTCTTCCAGCCAGTTGGAGACCGCCTTGACCGGGGCGTATATGATGTCATCCAGCTTGTCGAACATTTCCAGCATTTTGATATCCTCCTGATTATTGATCGTTGTATGGTTTGATCAACGCTTTGTACTGTTCTTCGTGCTTTTTCATCTGCAAACGGAGTTCGTCGTTGTACTTCTCCCATTTTTCGGTCATTTCGATCATTTCACGCAGAATATCCCTGCGAGCTTTCAGAAGATCAGGACAGCCCAAGCCGACCATGATCGAGGATCCCGACAGGCCGTCCAGCAGACCGGTGAATTTTTTCGCAAAGAAGATCGTTATCTGCTTCCTCTGGTCGATCGTATATTCCGAATGATGTTCCAGCAGATACTGCAGCCTGTTCCAGTGACCATCGAACCATTTTACTATGTAATACTGAAAACGAAGATGCCTGACCCGCGGATCCATTTCATGCAGGGCAGTATACAGGTCTACGTCTTTCTGAATGGAATCCTGGCATATGCGCTCACGCTGGTCGCGCATGATTTGGAGGGAGAGCCGCGTGCAGAAACGGTAATTGTCCTCGTTAAACATATTTACACCCTGTCGAAGGCCTTTTTCAGCATATCTTTGAATTCCTTCTGGTTGGCCGTCACGTAATGGGAGATCAGCTCCTCACTGATGCGGAAGCTGTTCTCCATGTTGGCGCGGAATTCTCCGATCCATTGAGTCTTGGCCTCGGCGGATAGGATGCTGTCTGCTTGGATCTGCCGTTCTGTCTCCGGAAGGATCTCCCGGTAGAAGTTCTCCCGTTCCTTTCGGAGGCTTTCCATCATCGACTGGATATCCCTGATCTCTCCCGCGTAATTCCGAAGGAGACGCATGTAATGCTCCTCGTATTGGTAGAGTGCTTCCGCGTCCTGCCGCTGATATTCTTCCGCTACCTTCGCGTACTGGCCAAAAAGTTCGCCCACTTATGTCGCCCCTTCCTTCTTGCGTGTTTCAAAATATATGTCTGGTATCTGTCCCGGAAAGCTGATCCAGAGCCTGCAGCTTTATCAACGATCCTAGCCCCCTGATCTTCGAGAGCGATGCAAGGCTCGAGAGGCACGCCAGTTCGCTTCGCCCGGGGAAATCAGGAGCCGAGAGGAGAGCGGTAAGATGGCGCAGCTCTAGCAATACTTTGAGTTCCGGATATTCGTCAAGAAGATCTTCAAACGGGATCGGTTTTTTCCCGCAATATTCTCTGGCGTCCCCGGGGCTTCCACTGTAATCTCTTCCAGGGAATCGAGCAGGAATTCCTCCAGGGGATCCTCCGGTTCCGATTTGATAGTCCGAGCAGCATCCTGCTTCTCCTCCGGGTGGGGGTGCATAGGGGGCCTGAGGCTTTTCAGCGGCCGGCCTAAATCCACCAAGCAGCTGGCCGTGTGAGCCGTCTGGCTCGGATGGCTGGCTTCGGCGTTCTTCGGCTTCGTCAGGAACAACAGGAGAGCGATGATCGCCGCCGCTGCCAGTATTCCAACGAATGGCCAAAATTTCCCGTTGGAATTTTTTTTTTCGATTCCGGAGGAGGCTGGTCTAGTGCCGGAACTCCCGTCAGGCATACCCGCGATCGTGCTGTTGAGGACATTGTTGGTACGGAGTTTCGATCCGCTGTATGCCGCAGGCGGGACATACGATGCGGATACGCCCGAAGCTTCCATTCTGCGCGCGCATTCTTCGGGGGTGCAGTCATAGGGGCTGATATTGGCGAAAGGAGACCGGGCGGCATCGTCCGGCAGAACGTTGGATAGGAAGGAGAAATCTCCTCCAGAGCCCCAGGCCATGCAAGCGAAATGGTAGTCGATCGTCTCCTGGAAATCATCCTCGCGGTAATTGCGCAGGATGCGCTTTCCGCCTGCCGGGAGACTCTGCGGGGCAGGCTTCCTGCTGTATGAGCGGGTCTTTAATTCAAGTTCCTCCGAGAAGTCGGTCGCGGCTTTTTCGCTGCGCCATTGCCTGACCAAGTATGACAGATAGATCTTGTAGGTGCTGTAAAGATCGATGTCTGGCAGTTCGTTGCGGACGAGCTCGTATTTACGCACGGCGAATCCGATAAAGAAAATCAGGGGACGCCCAGCCTTATCGGCCTGATATTCCTCATAGGCGAAGTCAATGACTTTACTCTGGAGGATGCGTTCCACAAGCTTGCCCGCGATGCAGGCAACACCACCATATACTAGGTAGTCTCCAGCAGGGAAGACAGCATGACGTACTCCACCGGCGTGCTGTATGTTTTCTATGGCGGGGATGACGTACTTCGATGCGGCAGAAACGTCCAGATCCTTTGGCCTTGCCAGAAACCCGTTCGGGTAGTCGTCGTTCAGTATTCTGCTGTAGATCAACGGGTATACTTTCATATTCATCAAGACCTCACAATCTTGGAGGCTTAAATGCAGGCTGTTCCACACCATTGATGAAGGACTTGAAGTTCTTGCTCTCCATCTCCAGCTGTGCGCCGAAGCGCGTGTACAGCGCCTGTGTAGCCGCCAATAATTCTTGGTTGGAATGCAGGCTCTTCGCGGAATTCTTAGCTGATTCAATGCACTGATCGATCAACTTCTTGCTCCGGAAGATAGGCCATTTCTGCTTCTCCTTCTCCACTTCGGCCATTTTCCTGTTCCGCTGCATGTCGAGATTCTGGTTTGCGGTTTCGATCTTCTCTTTGAAGGCGAGGCAGCGGTTATAGTATTCGTGGAAGGAACCGAGGAACAATGGAATATGGATGTTAACGGGGCTGAATCTGCCTTTGTATCCGTCGTCGCTGATGGAATCGCCCAGCGACACGGCGCAAATATAGCTGACAGATCCTTCCGAGAAGGCAGGGCTGAACAGGTCCCGGATGATCTGGACGAGTTCGGTCTCATCCTTGATGTAGGCCTTGCACAGATCGGATTTCGTGACTACGAAGACGATAGGCGGAAGCTGCCCGTTGTGAGAATCGGCAAAATCCTGGATCATCGGTGTGACGCTCATGGCGCAGTCATAATAGACATTTTCTTTGCGGGCCGTCCGGTCTTCATCGCAGAGCGAGGCGCCGTCGATAAAGATGAACATCGCGGTGGATTCCTCCATGGAGAGTTTGAGCTGACAGTAGACTGGCCCGCCGTCAAGCAATGCGCCTCCGGCGTAATCGATCACGTCAAAGCTAATGATATCCTTGGTATCATAGATCAGTCGGAATTCATACAGCTTTGTGGCGTTTTCGGCATTGGGCGTGGCGGCAGGGAAGCGATCAAGTCCCGCCTCTCCTTTACGCAGCGCGAGGATATCCCGTTCGTACTTCCGCCTGGTGTCTTCGGTCGTCCAAAGGGTGAAGCCGTCTACTCCTGTAGCCATCCGCATATACATGGCCGTCAAGAAACAAGTCTTACCCGAAGAGGACATCCCAACGATCGTATATTTTGTATCGGCCATATGTATCTCCTCGTTTTCGTGTATTTCGTCATAATTCGACATTGCATGTTATTATACTTTAGTTTATCATGTGTGGATAGGACTGTCAATATATACGTTTTGAATATTCATGGTGATCGAATAAGTAAAGCAAGTATAAACAGAGTGATTTCAAAGAGGGGACGGTATGGTATACTGCAGAGAAACAAGAAATAGGAGGCAGTATATCAATGAAGAAAACGGGTTTGCTGGAAGGGATAGAAGACATCCGGCGGGAGTGGAGCGTATGGTATCCTCTGCAGGAAGTGCTGTCCATTTTTATAGCAGCTATGATTTGTGGGTAAACCGAAGGAATACGACAGGATTGCCTGCCACTTACTCATTCAATTATCATGCCGCGCCCACCCGCCGCACTTGACAAAACCCCTGGAAGGCGGTATGCTGAAGGAGCCGGCGCCGCCGGCGAAGCCAGAACAGGAGGACGCCTCATGCCTATCAGACTATCATCCATCCGGCCGGAGAACCGGACGATCAAGATCTCCGAATTGAATCTCCACTGGATCGGCATCCTCCTGCTCTGCCTGAGCACGCTGAGTACGGCGGTGATCCAGCGGGGGATGCTGCGCCTGGACGGCGCCTCTCCGGCGGAGATGGAGCAGATCATGGCCTCCGGCGCCACCGCCCAATGGGCCGTTCAAGCCATGCTGCTCACGATGACCGCCACCCTGGCCCTGCCGCTGTACGCCAAGCTGCTGGTGGAGGCCGTCGATCAGACAGAGGACAAGCGCAGGCTCCTGCTGGAGCTGGGAGGCTGCGCCCTGGCCTCCGAGGTGCCCTACGACTGGGCCATGAGCGGGAAGCTCTGGAACAGCGGCGTGCAGAACCCGGCCTGGGGCCTGCTGATCGGCGGCGTCATGCTGCTGTTCTTCCAGCGGAAGGAAGGCAATTTCCAGAAGCGGGACATCGCGGCCCAGGCTGTGGCGGTGGCTGCGGCGGCAGCCTGGACGATCCTGCTGCGGGTGCATCTGGGAGCCCTGCTGGTGCTGCTGTGCGCCCTGTTCTTCTTCGCCTACCGGGCGAAGAAGGAGTGGATCGCCCTGGCGGCCGGCGCGGCGCTGACCTTGTTCTATTTCCCCGCGCCCCTAGGCCTTCTGCTGGTCCACTGGTACGACAACAAGTCACGGGCCCGGACCTGGGTGTTCTGTATGCTGTATACCGCGCAGCTGATAGTCTTCGGCATCCTGGGCGGCATCCTGGCCAGCTAGAAATAAAAATATGTTAAAATAACATTCCGGCCCGGAGGGATATCCCTCCGGGCCGGAATATTTATATCGATCAAGAAAATATTACTCTACCACGGGCAGCTGCGCCAGACTCCTGGCGATCTCCTCATCGGTGGGGACATAATTGGACATCACCCCGTCGTGGAACTTCTCATAGGCCACCAGATCGAAATACCCGGTTCCCGTGAGGCCGAAGAGGATGGTCTTCTCCTCGCCGGTCTCCCTGCACCGCTTGGCCTCGTTGACGGCCGCCAGGATGGCGTGGCTGGACTCCGGGGCGGGAAGGATGCCCTCCACCCGGGCGAAGTACTCCGCCGCCTCGAAGACCTCCGTCTGCTTCACGGACACGGCCTCCATGAGCCCGTCGGCGTACAGCTGGCTCAAAACGCTGCTCATGCCGTGGAACCGCAGGCCGCCCGCGTGGTCGGAGGAGGGCATGAACCCGGACCCCAGGGTATACATTTTGGACAGGGGGCACACCTTGCCGGTGTCGCAGAAGTCGTAGCGGTACTCGCCCCGGGTGAAGCTGGGGCAGGAGGCGGGCTCCACGGCGATGAAGCGGTAGTCCGCCTCGCCCCGGAGCTTCTCGCCCATGAAGGGGGCGATGAGGCCGCCCAGGTTGCTGCCGCCTCCGGCGCAGCCGATGATAACGTCGGGCTTCACGCCGTACTTGTCCATGGCGGTCTTGGCCTCCAGGCCGATGACGGACTGGTGGAGCAGCACCTGGTTAAGCACGCTGCCCAGCACGTAGCGGTACCCCGGCGTGGACACGGCCGTCTCCACCGCCTCGCTGATGGCGCAGCCCAGGCTCCCGGAGGTGCCGGGGAACTCCGCCAGGATCTTCCGGCCCACGTTGGTCGTCTCGGAGGGAGAGGGGGTGACGGAGGAGCCGTAGACCTTCATGACCTCCCGGCGGAAGGGCTTCTGCTCATAGGAGCACTTGACCATGAAGACCCTGCAGTCCAGCCCCAGGTACCCGCAGGCCATGGACAGGGCGGTGCCCCACTGGCCCGCGCCGGTCTCGGTGGTGACGCCCTTGAGGCCCTGCTGCTTGGCGTAGTAGGCCTGGGCGATGGCGGAGTTGAGCTTGTGGGAGCCGGAGGTGTTGTTGCCCTCGAATTTGTAGTAGATATGGGCCGGGGTCTGGAGCTTCTCCTCCAGGCAGTAGGCCCGGACCAGGGGGGAGGGCCGGTACATCTTGTAGAAGTCCCGGATCTCCCGGGGGATCTCGAAATAGGCGGTCTGATCGTCCAGCTCCTGCTTGACCAGCTCGGAACAGAACACGCCTTCCAGCTCCTGAGCGGTCATGGGCTGGAGGGTGCCGGGGTTCAGGAGGGGGGCGGGCTTGTTCTTCATGTCGGCCCGGAGGTTGTACCAGGTGTGGGGCATCTCGTCCTCGGACAGGTAGATCTTGTAGGGGATCTTGTTCTCGCTCATGATGTTTTCTCCTTTTCCGTTTGATCGAGGGACAAAAGAAAAACGCCTCTGTCCCTAGCTTTCTCTGCTGGGACAGAAGCGATACATGCTTCTGCGGTGCCACCCGGCTTGACGCGAAGACGCGCCCTCTCTGTGCGTACCAACATACGCAGGCTTTGGTAACGGAGATCCCCTCCGGCTCGCCTACTTGCTCCCGCGTTCGGTCCGCCCTCGAAAGCCCATTCCGCCCGGCCGTTCCCGCCGCGGTCCCACCATTCCGCGGCTCTCTGAAGGGTCTCTGCCCGGCGTACTTACACTTTCTCAACGGTTTATTGAGGAAGTATACCACGCCTCCGGCGGAGTGTCAAGTGTTTTATTCGAGAATTCAGAGAAATCCATATTGCGTCTGTAGGGCGCGACGACCCCGGCGCGCCGTTGGAAAATCTGCCCTGCAGCGGTGCGCCGGGTCGTCGCGCCCTACAAATGCGGCGTTATTTTCTCAAAATGATTTCCCTGTTGGGGATCGGAGAAAATTTTTCCCGGGGAAAGGGTGACAAGCGGACGCTTTTGTGGTAAACTCAGTAAACAAACGCGGAAAGAAGGTGAGGCCCATGTCAAAGAGGGAACGCCCCGTCATCGAGCATCTCCTGGCATTGATCGATCTGTTCCAGACCGATCGCGCCGTGCCGGGCTGTCGGCCGGAGGACCTCCTCCCCGAGGAGGAGGAGCTGCAGGCCGCCCGGGAGATGATGGATTTCATGGAGGAGATGCCCGGTGGATTTTTGATCTATCAGGCCGGCGGGAACGAGGAGATCGTTTTTGCCAACCGGGGCCTTCTGCGGATCTTCCGCTGTGACACCCTGGAGGAGTTCCGCCGCCTCACGGGAAACTCCTTCCGCGGCATCGTCCATCCCGATGACCTGGCCGGGGTGGAGGAGAGCATCCAGCGCCAGATCGCCGGCAGCCGGTTCGATCTGGACTATGTGGAGTACCGGATCACGGCCAAGGACGGCACTACCCGCTGGATCGAGGATTACGGTCATTTCGTCCGCAGCGAGATCGTGGGGGACGTGTTCTACGTCTTCCTGGTGGACGCCACCGAAAAAAAGGAGCAGCTCCTCCAGGAGCGGGCCCGGAGCGAGCGGGAGTGGCAGAACCGGATCGCCACCTACGATGAGGAGCGGGCCCTCATCAATCAGGAGCACCTGCGCCGCCTGGAGGTCATCGAGGGTCTGAGCGTCAACTACGAGTCCATCTTCTACCTGGACATGGAGGACGAGCGCATCCGCCCCTACCGCATCAGCGGCCGGACGGAGGCCATTTTCAGCGCCCGGGAGGCCATGTCCTACGGGGACTACCTGGCCTCCTATATCGGCCGCTGGGTCCACGAGGAGGACCGGGAGCGGGTGGCCGGGGAGCTCTCTCCGGAAAACGTGCGCCGGAAGCTGTCGGGGGACCTGACCTTCTATATCAACTACCGGGTGGTGGAGCGGGGCGTAGTGGAGTACCTGCAGATCCGCTTCGTCAACGTGGGCCGGAAGGACCGGGCCTCCCAGGTGGTCCTGGGCTGCCGCCGGATGGACGAGGAGCTCCGCCGGGAGATGGAGCAGAAGCAGATGATGGAGGAGGCCCTCTACAACGCCAACTCCTCCATCATGGCCAAGAACACCTTCCTGTCCAACATGTCCCACGACATGCGAACCCCTCTGAACGCCATTTTCGGCTTCACGGCCTTGGCCCGGCATCATCTGGACAGCCCTGAGGCCATAGCGGGCTATCTGGACCGCATCGAGTCCAGCAGCCGCCAGCTGCTGGACATGATCGACAAGGTCCTCAAGCTGTCCTGGATCGACTCCAACGAGGCCCGGGCGGAGGAGACGCCCTTCAGCCTCTGGGAGGCGCTGAACGAGGTCTATACCTTCCTCCAGCCCCAGGCGGAGGAGAAGGGCCTGGACTTCACCCTGGACTGCTCCCAGGTGGCCCACGACCAGGTCCTGGGCGACCGGGAGAAGCTGGGACAGCTGGTGATGTACCTGGTGAACAACGCCGTGACCTACACCAGCTCCGGGGGCAGCGTCCAGCTGGCCGCCATAGAGGACGAGATCCTGCCCAACCACTGCGCGGTCTACCGCCTGGCGGTCCGGGACACGGGCATCGGCATCAGCGAGGAGTTCATTCAGCAGATCTTCGAGCCCTTCACACGGGAGCGGAACACCACCCTCAGCGGCGTCCACGGCGTGGGCCTGGGGCTGGCCATCGCCAAGGACCTGGCGGAGCTTCTGGGGGGCAGCATCGAGGTGGACAGCGCCGTGGGGGAGGGGAGCACCTTCACCGTCACCCTGCGCCTGCGCCTCCAGGAGGACGGGCCGGCCCAGGTCCACCATGGGGCCGGGGACGTCTCCAGCCGCCGCATCCTCCTGGCGGAGGACAACGAGCTCAACCGGGAGATCGCGGAATCCATCCTGGAGGAGGCGGGCTTCTCCGTGGAGTCCGTGGAGGACGGCGCCGCCGCCCTGGAGGCGGTCCGTTCCGCCCCGGCGGGGACCTACGACCTGGTGGTCATGGACATCCAGATGCCGGTGATGAACGGCTGGCAGGCGGCGGAGGCCATCCGGGCCCTGCCGGACCCGGCCCTGTCCCGGATCCCCATCGTGGCGCTGTCGGCCAACGTGTTCGACAGCGACATCCAGCGCTCCATGGACGCGGGCATGGAGGCCCATCTGGCCAAGCCCATCGACGTCCCCGTCCTGCTGGGTACTATCCGGGGGCTGCTGCGGTGAGGGTCGGAGCCGGTCGGGAGCAGGCAAACTGTTGGAATAAGCTGCAGGATTATGGGAAGAAAATCCATGTTGTAATTTTTTCAGCGGAGTTCGTCCCTTGAAAGTGCTGAAAGGACTATTTGTGAACAATTTATGCGGCTGTCAGGGAGGACTATTGTTATGAAGAAAAACACACATTCTCATAAGAGCATAAAAATTTTGGCAATCATTGGTTTCGCTTTTTTGATTCTGTTAATCAGCATATTCATTTTTCTGAAACTGACAATTTTGAATACCTTCCCAACATTCCGTGAAGAAGTGGAAATCGGGAAGTGGTATGACGTACCTGTAAAAGCTGCCAAATCTTCTGATGGCACCGAATGGCATGGCATTTTCCGAAAGGGCAGTCAGAACAAGGTGATCGTATACTTCTTTGGTGGAGGAGTAAGCATCACCGGCGAAACCTCAGAAGCTGGCAAAAACTTTTTTGCGACCACGATATTCGCGCAGGATTTTGTGGCGCAGGGTGGTATTGGCAGCACAATTGATGAAAACCCGTTTAAGGACTGGACGTTTATCGTTATTCCCTATGCGTCTGGTGATTTCCATACTGGAACGGGTGAATACCATTATACCCAAGACGGAACGGACAAGACAGTTTATCACAACGGCTATAACAATTACTCTGCGTTCATAGATGAAATTAAGGCATATGTAGGGGAACCTGACACCTTACTTGTAACTGGTTTTTCGGCAGGCGGATTTGCAACATCCTTGCTTGCAGATGATGTGATTGGACACTTTCCGACAGCAAAAAATGTCACAGTATGCGTTGATAGCTCGCTCCTTCTGTATGATGGCTGGCATGATACCGCTGTAAATTTGTGGAAGGCGCCAAAAGAAATTTCCGATAGGTTGACTTCTAACAACATTGTGCTTGACAGCTTGATCGCACTTCATGAAAAACATGGGGACAACGTAAAAATCCTGTTTGACTGCTCCTACCGTGATGATACTTTGTTACAATATCAATCTTATATCAATACCGGGGTAATGGAAAAAACAAAAGAACTTGGCGATCAATTTCAAAATACTTTGAGAGAAATGGTCATTGGATTGCAGGCCAATATTCCAAATATCGGTATTTATATTTGGAATCTGAATGAAGATTCCACGACACATAACACCCAGCACACAATTATATCAAGCAATTTCTTGGACAAGCTGGAAAACGGAAAAAGCGTGTGCGACTGGCTCTATGACGCCGTAAATGGTAATGTGCAGTCTATTGGGCTCGGATTGCTGGACTTATGAGGCAGTGGAGGAAAGCTCTTACTTGTTGACAGCATCATCTTGTGTCTTTTTTTGACGAAAAGAAGCGGAGAGGCGAACAGCCTCTCCGCTTCTTATAGTTTTATGATCGTTACAGCACCTTCGCCAGGAAGGTCTTCAGACGTTCGCTCTTGGGGTGGGCGAACAGCTCCTCAGGCCGGTCCTCCTCCAGGATGGCGCCGCCGTCCATGAAGATCACCCGGGTACCCACCTCCCGGGCGAAGCCCATCTCGTGGGTCACCACCACCATGGTCATGCCCTCGTGGGCCAGGTCCTTCATGACCTCCAGCACCTCGCCCACCATCTCCGGGTCCAGGGCGGAGGTGGGTTCGTCAAAGAGCATCACCTCCGGCTCCATGCACAGGGCGCGGACGATGGCAATGCGCTGCTTCTGTCCGCCGGAGAGCTGGCTGGGATAGGCGTCCGCCCGGTCCCGCAGGCCCACCCGGTCCAGAAGGGTCAGCGCCTTCTCATCCGCCTCCTCCCGGCTCTTTTTCAGCAGCTTCATGGGAGCCAGGGTCATGTTTTTCAGGATGGTCATGTGGGGGAACAGGTTGAAGTGCTGGAACACCATGCCCATCTTCTGCCGGTGGAGGTCGATGTTCACCTTGGGGTCCGTGATGTCCACGCCGTCAAAGACGACGGCGCCCCCGGTGGGCCGCTCCAGCAGGTTGAGGCACCGCAGGAAGGTGGACTTCCCGGACCCGGAGGGACCGATGACCACCACCACCTCCCCCCGGCGAATGTCCGCGGACACGCCGTTGAGGGCCCGGATGGACCCGCCGTCAAAGTGCTTCTCCAGGTCCCGGACCTGGATCAATACGTCCTTACCGCTCACTGCTTCTCAGCCTCCTCTCCAGCCGGCCCATGAGCCAGCTGAGGACCATCACCATGGCCAGATACACCAGCGCCACCCCGAACAGGGCCATAAAGCCGCCGTAGGTCTTGCTGGTGACCAGCTGGGCCGCCTTGGTCAGGTCCCGCAGGCCGATGACCGTGACGATGGAGGTCTCCTTCAGCAGGGTGATGAGCTCGTTGCCCAGGGCGGGGAGGATGTTCTTCACCGCCTGGGGGATGATGATGTGCCGCATGGTCTGTATGTAGTTGAGCCCCAGGGAGCGCCCGGCCTCCATCTGCCCGGCGTCCACGCTCATGAGGCCGCCGCGGATGATCTCCGCCACATAGGCTCCGGAGTTGATGCCGAAGGCCAGAGCCGCCACGCCCACCAGATTCCGGCTGGACTTGAAGACCACGAAGGCCGTGATGAGCAGCTGCACCATCATGGGCGTTCCCCGGATGACGGTGGTGTATACCTTGCAGATAGCGTTCAGGATACCCAGCAGAAATCCGGGCCGCTCCTCCCTCTGCTGGTCGTGGAAGGTCCGCACCATGGCCACCAGCAGGCCCAGCACCACGCCCAGGATCAGGGCCAGCACCGCCACCTTCAGGGTGTTGCCCACGCCCTCCAGATACATCTTCCACCGGCCCTCCTGAACGAAGGCCTGATAGAAATCCTTATTCAATTCCGCCCAGGGCCCCAGGGCGCTTCCTCCCTGGGCCTGGATCAGCAGCTGTTCGCACCACGCGGTCCAACCCACGCCGTCACACACCTTTCCTTTTCACCGGACAGGGGCGGCCCTCAAGACTGGCCGCCCCTGCCGGACTTATTCTCGTATCAGCCCGCCGTAATATACCTGTCCACGACCTTCTGGACAGAGCCGTCGGCGATCAGCTCGCTCAGGGCCTTGTTCACCTCGTCCAGCAGCTGGCTGTTGCCCTTCTTCACGGCGATGGCGTAGTCCTCCACCGCAAACTCGGTGTCCAGGATCTCCAGGCCGGGATTGGCCTTCACGTACTCCTGGGCGGGCTGGTTGTCGATGACCACGCAGTCCACCTTGCCGGCCAGCAGGGCCTGGATGGCCACCGCGCCGGTCTCATAGGCCATGACGTGTTCCTCGCCGTAGCCGCCGTTCTCCACGGTGTCGGAGCAGTAGATGTAACCGGTGGTACCCTCCTGGGTGCCGATGAGGACGCCGCTGGCCAGATCGTCGAGGGACTGGACGGCGGGGGAGTCCTCCTTGATGATGACCACCTGAATGCCGGTGGCGTAGGAATCGGAGAAGTCCATGTTGGCCTTCCGCTCCTCGTTGACGGTGATGCCCGCCATGGCGATGTCGCTCTTACCGTTCTGCACAGCCTCCAGGGCGGCGGTGAAGCCCATGTCGTCCACCACCAGCTCCAGGCCCATCTTCTCCGCAATCAGGCCAGCCACTTCCACGTCAATGCCCTCGAAGCCGCCGTCGTTGGTGACCATCTCATAGGGGGGGAACTCGGCGTTGGTGGACATGTGGAGCTTGCCTTTCTCCACGGTAAGGCTGTCGCTGCCGCCGCAGGCGGCGAGGCTCAGAACCATCGCCAGAGCCAGCAGCATCGTAACAAACTTTTTCATCTGGAACTCTCCTTTTCCTGTATCGATCATAAATTATTTGAATGGATCACTCCGGTTTCACCGGGTGATAGGGAGCATACTCCCTTTTCACTGAATTGTCAATAGTTTTTCACTAGAAATGAATAAATATCGAGCAAAAAGTGGAAAAATCCGCCAAATCGACAAAAGGACCGCCCGGCGGCGGGAGGCTTTTGCGCGATTTGACGGAGGATATTCTGCATATTGTCAAAAATATGCAGAATATCTCCAGTGGTTCCGGCTGGCCAGCCGGGGGCTCGTTTCTATTCGATGGCCCGAGGGCTTCTCGCCCCCGGACTCCTCGGGTACTTTTTGTGTGAACAAAAAGTACCCA
>CAJTVO010000070.1 GCA_910579485.1 uncultured Oscillospiraceae bacterium
GTTTCCTCTGAATTTTTCCTTCAATCACCCCTTGACTTCATACCACTGGACTATAGTTTTAGGATATAGTGAGGCGGTGTGCCCTCTAAGGACACACCGCCTGTCTCATATTCTGCGTTATTTTAGCGCAGATTGTATTCCGTTCTCAGGAAAATTCCATCCGCAAATACATCCCAGACCTCCAGGTAGTAGTCTCCGCCTGGGCAGGAGTGCAGTACCTCCGGGACAGCTTCCTCCCGCCAGGGCCAGAAGGGGGCGCCGATCTTATCCTCTGGGAGCGTCAGGTGGATGTGTACCCAGGGGGTCCCATCCCCCCGCATCCTCGGGCTGCCGCTCTGCATGATCCATTCATCCTCGCCCATGGCGTTGTAGAGGCTGTAGAGCATCCGGCGGGTTTCGTAGAGGTTGCGGATGAAGATGTAATCGCCATCTGGATCGTTGAACCTCCGGACCTCCGCTTTCGGCAGCTCCGGCTGGTCGAACTGGCTCCAGTCGCAGACCGCTTCCGGCAGGGGGCCGGCAGGGCCGTCCGCAAAGTAGTTCTTGTCATACCGGCTCACGTCCGTGATGGTGTAATTGGTCCCGTCATCGCAGCGGACCACATCTCCGGCCTGGGGAATGTACTGCGAACCGTCCTGGGGGATATTGATGGAGCCGTCCGTGTTTTTGCTGAGTGCGGAGGGGGAGGTCTGGCTGGGGGGCGTGGTTGGTGCAGGTGCGGTCACCTCCGTTTCATAGGGCTTGTCCGGGTGGATGGTGACGGTGTTGGTCCCGGCGTCATAGGTGACGCCGAAGTCCACCGTCTGTCCGATGTCCCGGAGCTTCACGTAGTTGCTGCCGTTGATCTCGTAGGCTTCCAAGGGGATGCGCTGCTCGTTGATGTAGAATTTCTGGCTGCTGGGATTGGCCATGAGTCCCGCTGCCGCCTGTGTCGCGGGACCGCTGACGGCGATCCCCGCCAGGATGCCCGCCGCCACCAGGGCGATCTCTTTTCTTCTGCTCATGATCGTTCCTCCTTGTATTGTAATGGTTTGTCCTTCTGTAACTACTACAATACCGGAGAAACGATTATAAGTCTAGCGGAACATGTGCAAACCTATGGAGAAGAAAAGCCGCCCAAGCGAAGCAATTTACACAATTTCCTGCCCGGTGACGCACCAGCGGAAGTCACGCTGGTCCCGGACGCAGGTGTACAGCGTAATCACGTTGGACTGGGATGCGGCGAGGGCGCTGCGGTCCGTCTCGCTGACCTTGGAGACGCTTGTCACCTCGTAGGTGCGGGTCCCCAGCTTGGTGGTGAGGGTGATCCTGTCGCCCAGCTCCAGGGTATGAATTTTCCCAAAGTAGGAATTTGCACCGCGGTTATGGGCCGCGAACCCTGCATTGCCGTCCCAGATGCTGGTTTCCTCGAAGTGGCCCGCGCCCCGCTTCAGGGTGGCGGCGTCTGTACCTTCGAAGATGTCAACGGTCAGGCCGATGGCGGGGATCTCCAGCGTACCAAGGGAGCCGTTCTTATAGTAGAGATCGTCCGTGACCTCGGTATAGCCGGAGCTGGCGGGTGTGGTCACCGTCACATCCGCGCTGCCGGGGACCATGGTACTCCCGGCAGCGAGATCGGCCGGCACAGACTCAGTGGACAGGCCGCTCATATCAGGCGGGAAAACGACTACGAAATCACCGTTGACCGTCGCGCCGGTGGCAGGCATGGCGCTGGGGACCAGATCAGGGGTCAGGTACTCGCCGGTGTTGAGGGTGTTGCTGGTGGGCGTCCCGAAACCGGGCGGGATGAGGGCGGCGTTCTTGCTCACGTCCTCGTTCTTCTGCGCGCCGCCGTCCGCTGTCACCACGGTTTCCACGGAGGTGGGCTTTCCATAGCCGTCCTGCTCCTCCGCGTCAAAGGAATATTCCAGCGCGAAAGCCGGAGCTGCCAGGGCCAGCAGCATACAGACCGCCAGAATAGTTGTCAGGAATCTTCTTTTCTTCATTACGCGCTCTCCTCTCCGGCTTCATGCCGTTTCTTCAAAAACAGCGCCGCGCCCACGCCGCCTCCGGCGAGGACCACAGCGCCCAGGGGGACCAGGATATAGGCCCAGTTAAACTGAAAACCGCCATCCGAGGCGGTTTTGTCCGGGTCAATATCAGGGACTGCCGGTTCCGGGACGGGGATCACGGGTTTGATCTCCGTCCCCTCGAAGACCGCCACGTACCGGACGCGATCCAGCGCGATCCTGCTGACAGTCCCCACATATTTTGCCGTCACCGTGTAGCCGGTGACATAGCTGCTGGTGGCGGTGCCGGAGTAGGTGGCCACGGCGGTATACCGGTCGCCCATGGCGTAGCCGTCCAGATCGCCGGTGTTGTCCGTCTGCCAGGAGACGTCCTGCAGGGTCATGGTCCTGCCGTTCTCGTCCACGGTCTTGGGGATGTAGCTGGTATCCTGGCTGCCCAGGTTGGGGTAGCGGCGGGGGGCGGTCACCTTCCTGCTGGAAGTGCCGTATCCCGCCGTTTCCACCTGGACGGTGTCCAGCTGGAGGGTCAGGGTGCCGGACAGGCCGTCCTCGGTGACAAACTCCTTCTCCTGGGGCAGCAGGGCCAGAATGGAGGCCATATCCTTGTTCTTGCTCTCCAGCGACACCTCCTCGGTGTGCTGCCGCTCCTGGTACTCCGGCATCTCCTGCTTGAGGAGGTCGGTGAGCGTATAATGGACGCCGTTCTGCTCAAAGTCCGAGCGGGGGATGCCCGCAGGGTCCTGCTCCGGCGAGAGGTCATAGACCTTCCTGATCTCGCCGCCATCCTCGCTCTCCTCCACAGCGGTGGGATAGCACACCTCCGCCGCCAGGGCGATGGGGGACATGCAGGAGACTGCTGTCAGCACAACGGCCAACAGCAGCAGTGTCATTGTTCGTTTCATGATGTACTCCTTTACATATTCATAGTGGGGCCTGTCTGTTCCGGCCCTTGGGACCGCTGCCCCTGCGTGAGTTCCTCCAGCTTCTCCCTCGCCCAGTCCGGCAGGTATTGTTCGTCCAGCACCCCGATGAAGTCGGCCCGGTTCCAGCGCGTCTGCTCGCCGTCTCCCAGACAGGTCGCGTACACGGCCCGCCCGGAAGCGGTGGGAGAACAACCAAATCCCGTTTCCCCCAGCCAGAGTTGATTGAGCGGGCTCCAACAGCTTTCCTTCAGCGTGTTGGGACTTAGCACCAACACTTTGCCGGTGTAGTCCAGACCCTTTTCACTGTTGACGCAGTGTTCCGGACCGAACAGCCCCAGCGTCTGATACGTCTCACGGACTTGCCCTATAAACGCTTCCAGTAGCGGCGTGGCGGCATCTACCGCGTAATAGCGGTTGTTATCGCCGTCCGGCGGTACATAGATCTGCTCACCCCAGGCGAGAACGTCCTCCCGAATGGATTCCGGATGTTCCATTTTACACAGCGAGTTGGCGAGGACGAAGCTGACGCGCTGAAAACCGTACCGCTCCAGCGTCATGTCCACACACCCCGCTTGCAAGCCATTTCCTATGGCGCAGGCGCGGATGTCGTGTTCAATAGCGCAGGCGCATCCGACATTCAGCCGGAAACTTTTAGCGTATTCCTTCAATTCGTCTCTCCGCTCCGCGTCTTCATAGGCGCTGCGGTAAATGCTTGGAAAATCACAATCCATAGATGATGTCCTCCGCCATGAGCCGCTCCTCCAGAGTGCCCAGGCACACGCCCATCATGGCCAGTACGGAAAGCTCCCACTCCGGCACATCGGTAAGGTCGTGACGGTAGTCCGCCTGTCCCACCGTCACCGTACCCGGCTCATTTCCCGTCCATGCGCAGAGCTTGGCGTTCGCCGGGATTCCAACCTCCTCCCGGACCGCTTCCGGTACGATGGTCTGCGTCCGCTCCGGCAGGGCGGGGCACTCTCCGTCCTCGCCGCAGTCCTCGCAGCGGCCGCACACGCCGGCCAGATGCCCGTTCAGCTCCACCGCCAGCCGCTGAAGGCTGTCCACGGCGCGGATGATCTCCATCGCGGTCATCCCTTTCCGCAGGATGATCACCGCACTATCCGCCGCCCGGATCTCCACCGGCTCCCCTTTTTCCAGGCCGCCCAGTTCCAGCACAGCGTTGGGGATGACCAGCTTCTTTTTGGTGGTTTCCTTGATAAATTTTTGCATAAGATGTTTCCTTCCATCAAAATAGAGCGATCTGCGAGGTAGCCCGCATCCGCTCGTTCATGTCGTAGTTGGCGATCAGCAGCTCCGGGAACTGCGCACCGTTCTCATACCGCAGCTTGATCGAGTTGGGACGGGTGACCTCCTGGATCATGATGCCGGGGTAAGTATACAGGCGGCGGACAAAGGGATCGTCGTTATAGGACAGCAGGAACTTCCCCTCGATCTCCAGCAGAGCGTCCCGCAGCCGGTAGTGGTCCTTCTTCCGGAATCCGCATTCCCCGATATTCTTGTAGTACCCCTCGGTGGCGTGATAGGGCGGGTCGCAGTAGAAGAAGGACGAGGGCCGGTCATAGTGCCCTATCAGCTTCTCGAAGTCCTGGTTCTCCACTACCACATCCTTCAGCCGCCTGCTGGCCTGCTTGATGAGGGGGAAATCGTTCCACATATCGTGGGGCTGGCTGGCGAAGCTGGTGAGGCCGGAGGCGTAGCTCTGCCGGATGATCTGGTAGAACCATGCCGCCCGCTGGACATCCGTGGTGCGCTTCTGCCGAAGGGACAGCCGTACATGGTCGAAGTCCGCGCGGGAATTCAGGACGTACTCCAGGGCGGTGATGAGCAGGTCCGGCTTGTCCCGGACGCAGCGGAACAGGTTGGACAGGAGGACGTTGAAGTCGTTGTACACCTCAAGATCCTTCCGGGGCGGCTTATGGAACAGCACCCAGCCCCCGCCTCCGAACACTTCAATAAACCGCTCATAGTCCAGTGGAAACCGGCACAGTACTGCGTCCCGCAGAAGCTTCTTTCCTCCGATCCAGCTCATGAAGCTGTTCAGGGCGGATCACCTCCACCGGCCTCCTCCCCGAAGTTTTCCAGCGACGTCTCCAGACTGGCGATGACCTCATCCAGTCCCGCCGCCATGGCCCTGAGATTCAGGATCGTGCCATACAACTCGCCGGCGTTCCTGGCGTAGAACATGCCGTCCGGCCCGCCGCAGATGGGGACCTGCTTCTTCCGCAGGCGGTTGACCTGCCGCTGCAGCTCCTTCTCGCTGATGTGAAATATCTGCGCCAGTTCCTGATACGTGGCCGCGTTCTTCCTGCCCAGGCAGTTTCCTCTCAGATGTTTTTTCAGCTGTTCGCTTGCCATTTTTCTTCCTTTCCGGCGCCGCTTCTCTGGAAAAGGATACAAAAAAAGAGGGGCCGCTTGTCCCTCCGGAGAAACGACCCCTTAAAAATTATTGCATGATCATCCCGCCCTGCTGCTGTTCCAGCACGGGGGAATCTCTTTTTCGGATGTAATTCAGCCCATCCGCTGTCGTTTGATAGCCCTGCTGTTCCGCCAGTGCGGCGGCGTAGGCGGCATAGTCGAAGCAGCCCTTGACCGCGTCGCCGCCTTTCGCCCACTCCTGCCCGTTCACCTCCTCCGTGACCTTATCCAGGAAGCGGTCCTTGCTGATGTAATCATAACCGCTCAAGCTGCTGGCGATATTCAATGCATCGTACAGATGGCGGCAGCTCTCAAGCTCCAAGGCTGCGGAAAATCGTTCAAGGAAATCCGGACTGCCCTGTCCCCGCTTATCCAGAAGGATGCCAAGTTCCTGCCCATCGTAGACCAGATCGGCAAGATTGTCGTACTGACCGGCGAGATTCTGGACGCAGGGCAGCACGCACCGAGCATCCAGCAGCGTACATTCCTGGATGGTTTTCACCCGCAGTTCATCCAGCGCAAGCCTGATCTCTCCCGGCCCGTCATTATTGACCTCGTTATAATCCGGGAGCTTTACCCACACGCCTGCCGGCATGGCCTCCGATGCCAGCTTCAGACGGACGCTCCAGCCTTCCGCTTCCGGAAGCTCGCCGCCATCGTAGATCATGACCGGCTGGCTGGCGGGGTACTCCACGTAGCAGTTCCCGATGAACAGGCCGGGATGCTGATCCTCATACGCATATCCCAGCGCGGTCAGGTCAAAGTAGGCCTGCTGATCCTGCGGGACGCATTGCGCGAACAGGGAGAATTCCCCCAGAGCTGTATAGCTCCCCACGTGTCCCCGCACCTCATATTCATCCAGGGACAGCAGGCAGTTTACCGCGCCCGCCATATCCTGGGGCGGTTCACGGGCCATGGCGGCGGAGAGGATGGTCCTCTCCCGGACGCTCAGTACCTCCAGATGCTCCGCCAGCCACTGCTTTTCCTCCGCCGTTCCCGGCAGACACAGGATCGTTTCATCATAACTGCGCTCCATTATACCATTTCCCTTCTGCCCTTCTGCCTGCTCTTTTTCTATATCTGTAACAACCTTGCCGCATTCCTTGAAAATGTGATCCAGCAGCTCCTGGGGAATATCTGTTTTAAACCAGTGTTTGTCAGCAGCCTGGTCGATATAAAAGACATTGCTGGGCACATCCCCCGGCACTTCCGGATAGTTATTTTCCGTTACCAGATAGAATTCTTTATCCACAAAGTCGTAATTGACCCACATGCCGAAGCAATCCGGATCGTAATCACAGCCATCAATTTCTTGTGCAATAGATCGAATCTCCTCCGGCACACCGGATATATCGACAGAGAAAATTATCACGTCGCCATCAAAAACATCATAATGATCGATCCCCTTGCATTCCAATCTGCTCACATCCTTTATTTCGTTCTGATGTTGAACTTCCTGTCATCATGACTGCGCTTTACCTACATCATCTCCATTCCGCCCTGACCGGGCTGCTGCTCCATGGCCTGTTCTCTGTTCTCCCGTTCCACCAACCCGTATCCTGTGATGGTGGCGTGATCCCGCTCAAGCAGAGCGCGGCCATAACTGTGGAGGTCAATGTACGGCATGAGCGTTTCCGCATCCTTATCACCTATCACGACCTTCAGCTCATCCCGTGCCATGTCCTCCGGACTGCTGACCTTGGACTCGAAGAAGTATTCGTCCACCATACCGGCGAGGGAGATCATCCGCGACAGGTCCGAGCAGTCCTCCGCCGCCAGGATGGCCTTATACCGGGTCAGCCGGCCCTTCGCGTCCAGCTCCGACAGACGGTGGGACAGCTCCAGGATCTGCGGCGTCTCGCCGTTAAAATACATTTCATGGTTCAGGCAGGGAAGCGCACAGTCCTGGATAGAGGCTGCGACATCCTTCCAATCCGGCTTTCCCAGCTTTTCCAAGGTTTCCCGCAACTGCTCCTCCGGGGCGGGGAGCCGCAGTTGGATCACCTCCGGCTTTCGGCCGCCTCCGGCGAGGGGCAGGGCCGCCATATTGACCAGGATGGTGTAGGGCGGCTTTCCGGGCAGGAAATCCATAGTTTTGCTGACGCAGTGTATCTCCGATTGCCGCTCCACGTAGCCGAAGCTGGTATATACGCTGTTCTCCCGCTCCCGATGCTCCCTGCCGATCTTTCCGTAGTCCAGCAACGCCAGCGCGGCTTCTGTCAGCCCGTTGGTATCCTCGATAAAGCCGTTTTCCACCAGGAATTTCCCCAGTTGAAAATCCGTCATGGCATCCGCCGCAACTACGCAGCAGTCCGTGCTGTGGGCGAAGTCGATGAGCCGGGGAATTTCGATGGTAACGGCGCTCTTTCCAATCTCCATCCCTACCAGTCCCTCGAACGCCGCCATCTCCTGCACAGAGGTGAACTCCGACAGCTTTCTCGCCAGCGCGTTGAGCTGATAGATGTCCGGTTGCTCTCGGATACACTTGTCCAGGTAGTCATACGTTTCATGGATCTTCAACACTTCCACATAGGGCAGTTTCCCCGGCTCCAGCCGCAGCCGCTCCATCATGTCCAGCATCTCATGATCGCTGGCGGGGAAGTCCAGTTCCACGTAGTTGTTCCTTCCATGGGAGGCGTAGATGTGGAATATCTCAGCCAAGGGTCATCCCTCCCTGGATCTGCTCCGTTTCCATCTCAGGAAACAGCCGGTCGAGATGGTCCGTCTGAAATCCGTTTTGTTCGCAAAAGCTCTCCAGACTGACCGTTTCCCTGTCCATCGTGAACCGGCCGTCGATCCGCATCATATTGCGCCTTGTCCGGACCAGCTTTTCTGGTACAAGGACGCTCCCCACGTAGTCATATTTGGGCATAAAGTTCCACATCCGGTCTGATTCCCGGATGTTTCTGCCTGAAAGGTTATAGCTGTACCATTCCTCCGGCACCTGTCCGGCTGGGACGGGTTCGTTGAATATCAGGACGGGATACTGGAACAGCCGTCCCGGCAGCACATGGTCCCGATCCATGCTGCCGAATTTCATAAACCGGGGGCTCTCATCGATCTCGAAATCTCCATGCAGCGCAAGGGGCTGTTCCGTCTGTCCGGCGCAGTCCTCCCGCAGCCTTTTGGCCAGACGGCAGCACTGCCATATGGAGAGCAGACTTCCTTGCTTACCCATCTCCTCCGCATGGATGCTGAGTCCGCGGACAATGGCCCCGGCCTGCCTGGCGCTGACGCGCAGTTCTGCCGGCTGTCCTTTCACGGCGGCATTGATCTTTTTATGATACTCCTTCTGAAGTACCGTTGGCCCCATACCTGCCGCGGCATCCTCCGGGGCCCATACCCAGAGCATCTCGTTTACCAGGTCCCGCAGATCGGGCAGGAAGTCCCGCCCGCCGTTCTTGGCGAGTATCGCCGCGTGATCCACCAGCGCGTTGACAGCGGCCATTACGGCCGTCATTTCGGGGGTTTCCAGTTTTTGCGTCTGTTTCTTCTGAAAATCCATTATCATGCTGTTCATACCTCATTTCTCCTTATAGTTGTTCCGGGCTTGGGAGCGTGGGTTTGGTTTTACCCAAAGCTCATCCCGCCTCCCAATACTGGGCCGGACGGCTGTACCGGCACTTGCTCCTGCTGCTCTCCGCTCCATGCCTGCCGGAGCCCTGCCGCGACCGATTCGCAGGCTGCCAGCCCGCTGTTCAGCGCCTCCTGATCGATCTTTTGGAACTGGCCCGCCATATCGATGAGATAGTCCTCCAGCCCGATCAGGATATTTTCTTTCCTGCTCTCGCTCAACTCCGGCGCACTGCCGTTGCTCCGGGCATCGGATACCTCTTTGTCAAACAATGTGCCATACCGCTTTTCCGCCTCCACAGGATCTGCATCCGGGTCCTCCGGCCAGAAGGCCGCAAGATGGCAGATAAAATCCCGAAGGGCGGGGAGCTGTTCCTCGTTTCCTTGGGCGGCAAGATACGCGCCATGTCCGATCAGGCCATGCAGGCAGAGCCGGATCTCCTTGGACCGGGCCTTGTAGTGTTCGTCTGAGAGCGTCCATTTGGAGAGCTTCCTGCCGGGAATATTGCCTGCAATGCACGCCAGAGTGGGACATATCTTGAGCTTTTCTGAGAGCGGCGATCTCCTGGACTGTTCCTGATCCCGCATGAAATCCCGCACACGCGCTTTTTCAAATTCCGCCACCATCTGTTACCCCCTTTATCAGATCATGCGAGGCCCGTCAGCCTGCCCCGGAGCCTGTTCGTAAGTTTTGGGGTCCGCGCCGGGCTTGTCCCAGCCGAATAAGCCGCCGAAGCACATGGCTTCCTCCTGGGCCCTGCTGATGCCCCTCTGCTGGTTGAGGTGATCCGCAAGGCGGCGGTTCTTTTTCGGATCGTTCCGGTTCCATTCCGTCTGAAAATACCCGCTCTCGCCGCGCTTGAGGAGGATAAGGCTTCCATCACTGGGCAGGGTGGAGTAGCACAGCTCCGGCAGCTTCTCAGAGAATTTTGGATCGAAGCGGTCCCGCTCCGTCATGATGCTCCAGTTATCGCCGTTCCAGAGATGGACGTACAGCTCGCCATTCCCGATGCGGATGGGATGCTGTTCATACGACTCGCCAAACCCATCGGACGCCTGTCCGGAAACGGACTCCATCAGCGTATCCAGCTCCTCCGGCGTCAGCCGGCCCTGCACCTTGCACTCCGCAACGCCCCAGAGCTGCCCCTCCCTCTCCTCCGCCGTAAACACATAGGAGAGGACCTTCTCGTTCACACTGTCTATCTTGCTGTAGTAGCGCATCATACCCCGCTCCGCCTCCTCCGGTTCCCGTTCCTTGAGCAGCGAGGCCAGGATGTGGTCCTCGTAGGCCAGAAGCCCCCGGCCATCCAGCGGCGCGCCCTCCTCCGGCATGCCGCCCCACTGGTCCGGTTCGTAGTAGTCCGCTGTCAGAGGCATGTACAGCTTCAGCGTCTGCGGACCAGGCGGCAGGACGGTAAAGCTGTCCTCACCCAGCGCCACGCCCAGCTCTCTGCCATTGTCGAATTGGACGTGGAAGATGCCCGCGTCATCAATGTGAAGCAGGGTCCCCATGCTCCCCGGTTCCACCGGGCGGGGGTCGTTTTTCATTTCCCTGAGCCTGATCCGGCTCCCCTCCGGGAACTGCTCGCGCAGGAAATCCTGCCAGCCTTTCGGTATCCGTTCCATCTACATCATCCCTCCCATTACCGGCCCGGCACTCTCCGCCATGCTCTCCTCCTGAGCGGGCGGGGCCTCGTATATCGTGTTTCTGCCGTAGGTGATCCTGATAACATCCTCTGCTTTGAAGCCGGCATTCCTGCCAAATACCTGCTCGAACCTGCGCCGGTCAGCGGCGGGGATGTAATACGTGCTGTAACATGTTTGATGTCCTTTCATACGGCCGGCATCCATTTTGAAGGTCAGCTCCTCACCGTCCTTTTGAACTGTGACATTCACCATCTTCGCTCCGCTGATATTGATGGCATCCGTAATGGCTTTCATCCGATGGATCGGACTGCCGGTATTCCCTGCCAGCGCCTGATACTCCGCCAGCAGGGCTTCGCTTTTCAGAAATTGCAGGAGAAACCTCTCCGGATTGCTCTTGATATACGTCTCCGCCGTTGTCTGAATAAAGCCCTCCGGGTCCTGGAGCCAGGCCAGGAAGGCACCCTCCGGAAGTTCTTCCATGGCGTAGCCGCTATGGAACGCACCGTCCGGCGCATGGCCCTCAAACAGCATCTGAACCGCTTTCTCTCTGGCGCCGTATTTCTGATAATATTCCAGACTGTACGCCGCCTGCCAGCCCGTGACCTCCTGCACGGGAAGATTGCTTTTATCGTTGGCAAGGATGTCCTCCACCCGCCGGTTGATCTTCCCGCAGATGTCCTCCATCATGGAGCCGCCGGCCTCCGTCACCAGTGAGACCGGTCCTCTTGTGAATATCGTTTGGGCGTCCTTCGCCAGATACAGCGACTGGTTCTCCCCATCGTACACGCCGCAGAACAGCAGGCTGTTGTCGCAGGAGATACTGCCGTCCTCCGTGATGGACGTTCGATACAGGTAGTCCACCGATGATGTTTTTTCTAGAGCAATGAGCAGCGTCCCCTCTTTCTCGCCCACGGAAACCGTCAGGGGTCCGTTTCCGGATGCCAGCCACCGCTGGAGATCGTCTCGGGCCGCCTCGCATGGGATCAGGTCTTTCATCAGCTCATTCCCCCCATCGTCATACCTTCTTCAGTTGCCTGTGCGTCCATCGCCAGACTCTGCTGGTTCAGATCGTAGCAGTAGAGGTAGCTGTGATCGCCGGTCATGGTTGTACAGCGCAGGCAGAACCGGTAATCCTCTGTCTCCGCTATGAATCCGACCTGCTCTCGCCCGATCTCACCCTCCGGATACCCATAGCACCACCGGCGCATAACGGCATCGCTTTGCAGCGGACCACGGACCCGCAGCTCATCCACGAACTCCTGGAGCGCCGCTTTGAATTCCGGCGTGTTGAACCGGTCATCGTTGTGGGGCCACCAGGAGTGATGGAGCCTGCCGCCGCCAAAGTCGAGCCGGACATGGCCTATCGTGCCTGCCGCCGCGTCCTCCTCCGGCTCCATCTGGGAATAGAACAGCCCCGCTTCCTTGCTGGAAGCGGGGCGCAGGATGAATTTGCGGGGGTCAGAGGGGTACTCCAGCTGGTGCTTTTCGCAGAAACCCGCCAGATCCAGCAGCTCCTCGTGCAGAGAGAAGCTGTTTTTGATCTGGCGGGTCAGGGTGGTTTCCCGCTTCAGCGGGACGGGGGAGAGGACCGTGGCAATACGGTTCCACGCCGTTTTGTCCTCCAACGCGGAGGGCTTGTCCGGATCCCGGCCGCTCCCGGACAGGTCGTAGCAGTGCCAGCCCTCCGGAACAGACTCACGCTGGATCTGCTTTTCGGTATAGAGTACCGGCTTGCCGAACAGCTCCGCGCTTCGGAGCTGTTCCTCGTAAATGTTGCAGCGCAATGGTTTCACCTTCCTTTCTGTATTGGTCATTACAACCAATACCACACTTTTGGGCAAAAGTCTACTGAAACTTTCACAGCATCTTTATGCCGAGGGGTTCAGCATGATTGCCCACTTCATGAGTTACCATGCTGGTGTTCACCATTGTTCCGCCCTCCCGATCCGAATGGCCTCCGGTCCGTAACGGGCGATGACTGCCGCGCTGACAACCAGCAGCAGGGTACCATCGCTGACCAGCTCCGGGTCGGACAGTTCCTCCGATGTTGCGCCCAGCATACCGGAGCAGATGCCTTTCGCTGTCCGGTAGAGGACGTAATCCTGAATGCCTGTATCCCCCAGCCGGATGTTGGCGAAATCGATTTCACCCGGCCTGACCGCCCTGAGCGTCTTCTGCCAGAGCGCGGCGTGGGCGGAGAGCAAGTATACCGCCGCCAGCCACCGGCTGCTGACGGTCCTGTTCTCTCCCTTTGTCATTTCCTGCATCCGCATGACGTGGAGCGGTCCATCAAAGTGGAAGCCATCGGACCGGCAGGCAAGACGCATAGCCCTCTGCTTCAGCGGCAGGTACTTCCAGGGCCGGATCGTTTCAATGATAAGTTCCTCCAGGGTCACCGCTCCGGCCTCCAGCCGCTCGGAGAGGTAGAGGCAGCTCAGACTGCGGCAGCCCCGGCGGCGGTGTTCCAGACAGTTCCGGCAGTCCAGATCCGCCGCAGTGGGGCTGTAGCGGCAGAGGACCGCGCTGCCATGGCCGCGGGGCGCAAAATTCGGCGTCATCGTCATCTGGCGCTCCATCTCCGCCATAACTGTGCCGTGTTCAAAAAATCTGGTCATTTCTGTTTTCCTTCCGTCAAGAATAAAAAAAGAGGGGCCTGTTTTTGCCAAACCGGCAATACAGGCCCCTCTTGATCTTAAAAATGTTTACCTGCTGAAGTCTTCCCAGGTGCAGCTCCTAAACAGCTCCTTCCGGTTGACTCACCTGACAAACGCCTGCTGTTTCCTTCATCCCCTTGTACAATAAAAAGGGGGCCGCAGCGCATCACATTGCGGCCCCTCCCGACAGGATCAATATTGCTGCATTCCTTCCAGCCTCTGCGGTTTGGGACTTTGGGTCAGCACATTTGCCAGATCGATCACCTGCGGCACAGCTTCCTGGAGCTGCTCCATGATCCTCTCCAGGAGCTTGCCCTGCTCCGGATTGGAAACAAGGTCTAAGGCGGTCATGTTCTGCACAGCGTCATAGATCACCGCAAGCTGCTCTTTTGTAAAGAGGGTGTTGACGGGAACCAGCCCGGAGCGGGTGGCAAAATCCTGTTTGGCGGCGCCAAAGTCGTTGTCATAGTAATGTCCCTGCCACAGAGCCGTGCCATTCCGAATGCGCTCCCAGGTGATAAATTCCACCCCATAGCCTCCGTCACGCTCATGACCCGCTAAAATGATATGATTGAATTCCGCCAGCAGCCGGTAGTTTCCTGACAGACCCTCCGCCAGCAGGGGAGGCGCCGCCGCCATCTGCCGCATATATGCCTGGGTTTCCACGGCGATACTCCGAACCTGGTCCAGCGCGTCCTCCAGTCCATTTCTCTGCACGAGGTCTGCATTGTAGCACATACCTCTGCGCATGTTGACATGGCAGAGCAGCACACCAGCCATCTCGACCTGCAGCACTCCTTCGTTCTTAGGCAAAACTGTGAAACCCTTCCGGCGCAGCCGATGACCAGTCTCGTCCAAATATTTTTTTTGAAGATCATTCATGCTCTTTCCTCCCCCCTAAATCATCATCGTGATCTGCCCCTTGATCTGCTCCGCAGGCTGAGTACGGACCTGCAATTCCTTCGCCGTGGCGGTCCGAATGCCCTCACCGCAGTCCGTTTCAGCAGCGACCAACTGGCCCTCCTGGAGCAGCTGGATGATCAGCTCAGATACGAACCGTCTGCCACAGCTGTTCCGCCGGTCCTTATCACAGAGGCGGCGGACCTCAAAATGTTCCGCAGCGCACTCTGCAACAGGATCTACGATATAAAGATTCGGCCGCTTTGTCCGGTATTGCTCCAGAATGAACGCGGTGATCTCATCACGCCTGGCCTCCAGCACATTCCAGTATTCCTCGTCGCTCAGATCCAGATATTCTTCGTAACAGTCGGCCGCGTAACATTGAAATGTCTGTGCGCCCGACAGCTGCTCCCGCAGAAGCGGAATATTGGCTTCATCCAGCACACCGCTGAAGCTGGCGGGATGCAGATAGAGGTCCTGCCGGTCTTTCGTCACCGTGTCGCAGACGCCCTCCCGGCCCTCGTGGAGTGTCCAGCCCATCTCTTGAAACAACCGGCGGCTCTCTGCCTTGAATGCAGTCAGGTCCGTATTGCCTGCTCCCGCGGGATCATACCCCCGGCATTGGATGCGCAGGTACACCATTCGATATGCCATACCCCCCATTACATCATCTGCTGCATCCACGAGGAAGGAGCCGGGGCATCTGCCTCCGGCTCCTCCATCACGGCTTGTTCACTTTCTGCGGACATCCACGCTTCGGTGACCTGTTTCGCAGCATAGATACCATTCTGGTTCAGCATTCTCTGCCATGCGCCCTGGCTGGGAGCCCAGTGGAAACCGCTTTGCTTCAGCGCGGCGCGAACCTCTGCGTCCGGCTTGCCGTCGAAGATGATCTGCACACGGTTTTCCTCACGGTTCATGACCACCTTGCCGCCGTTGAACGTCCAGCCCTCCGGGGCGGGAGCGGTCTGACGCTGCTCCAGTTCCTCGATCCTGGCACGGAGACGGCGAATTTCCGCATTATTGTTGGACAGCAGGAAGCTTTCGTAAGGCTTGGGTGACTGGCGGCAGCAGCGGGACATTTCAACCTCCAGTCTGGCAGTATCCTCCGGTGTGAGCAGAGGGCACCCCTGCAGCGTCCCGTTTTTCCGATAGTAGGCGTTAACTGCTTTCATCTCCTCCTGCGCCCGCTCCCGGCTCTCAAGATTTGCTCTCAGCCTGGCGATGGCGCTGCCGTCATCGCTGCTGACACCACCCATGCCAGTGCTGCGGATATTGTCCAGAAGCCCGCGTATCCAGCGGTATTCCTCCATGTTCCGGTTGCTGGCGGCGTTCTGCTTCTCCTTCTTCCTCACTGGGAAGTTCGCGCGGCCTGCCACCAGAATAGATGGACACCTGGTCTGGATCTCAAAGCTCTCATTGAAATTGTCCGCCAGCTTCCGGGCATAGGTGTCCAGGAGTCGGTCGATCTTCTCGTGGTACATGGGGTCGGTACGGGCCTTTTGCTTCTCCGCTATGGCGGCGGCCTCGTCCACCATGGCATGATACTCCGCTGTGGCGCTGCCCGCTTTGTACTCATAATGGCTGTTCATCATGTTAGCCTGACGGGCCAGAGTCTCGTTGATGGGGTAGTAGACCGGCATAAGATTTCTCCTTCTGTTTTTGTGGCAGCCAGAACAATACCACAGGTCCAGCGAAATTGCTATTCAGCGGATCGGACAAATTCTCATGGGAAAAAGCCTCTGCTGGTGGTTACAACGGAAGCGCCGGTTCAATGGCCTACGGCAGTCATTGAAAACGGCGCTGTGATTTTTTCAGGAAACTTTTCGCAGAAATTTTACTCCCGCATGTTCTCGAGTCTGGTCAGAATAGCGATTTACCTCCCGGCTGCCCTGCGGAATCTGCTCCCGCAGGATATCCTGTCATTCCCTCCATATCAGTTTGTTCCTCATAAGCTCATACCTCCCCATTCTATACTCTCCGTCATATCCTCAGCCTGTATGGGCGCGGCCTCGTAAAGGGCCTTTTTCCCATAGGTGATCCTGGTGATATCCTCTGCCGTATAGCTGGCGTGGCGGCCAAACAGCCGCTCGAACTCCCGCCGGTCAGCGGCGGCAATATGGCTGGTGTTGTAGGAGTTGTGATGTCCCATCAGCGGAGTGGTCCCTGTCCGGAAGGACAGTTCCTCTCCATTTTTCTGGACAGTAACAGTCACTGTCTTGGCGCCGCTTGTTTTGATGGCATCAAATATTGCCTTGACCCGGTGGAGAGGGTTGTCGGGATCTTGCGCTATCGCCTGATATTCCTCCCATAGAGCGTCATTTTTCAAGAATTGCAGGAGAAATTTCTCCGGATTCCTCTTGCTATACACCTCCGCCTCTGTCTGAATGAAGTTCTCCGGGTCCTGGAGCCAGGCCATGAAAGTAGTCTCCGGCAGTTCTTCCATGGTATAGGTACTGTGGAATTGACCGTCCGGTGTCCTGCCATTAAAAATCATCTCAATAGCTTCCTCCCTGGCCTTGTACTCCTGGTAATATTGTAGATTGCGCACTTCACATGGATCGGTGACCTTCTGGCAAGAAAGATTGCTCCGGTCATTGGCGATGATCTTCTCCACATGCCGATTGATTCTGCCGCAGAGTTCCTCTGTCATGGACTGGCCGGTCGTAACCACAAACGGAGCCGGGCCGTGAGCAAGGCAGTTGAGCGAGTCCTCCATCAAGTACAGCGATTGATGTTCCGTATCGTATGCGCCGCAGAACTTCAGAAGGCTGTCCCATGAGATGCTGCCGTCCCGCCCCAGATCCATTCGGTATAAATAATCTACAAGCGGGCTTTTTTCCAATTTGAGAAGCAGAGTGGAATCTTTCTCTCCAGTCTGTACCGCCAAGGGGCCGTTTCCCCCGTCCAGCCACCGTCGGAAATCATCGCGGACAACAGTGCATAGGATTACGTCTTTTACCAATTTCATTAGCTTATGCCTCCCATCGTCATACCACTGTTGCCGTAGTCCTCCAGCGTGCGTGAGTTTTCCTCTCCATACAGGCCGCAGAGCATATCGTCCACCGCTTTGCGGACTTCCGGATCATCGGTCAGCGTCTCACAGCGGAAGCCGGTGGCGGCATGATAGGGCAGCTCCTCACGGACGGTCTGGAGATATTTCTCCGGGGCGGTATAGTTCCACCGTTCCCCGCTGGCGAAGGTGACCCGTCCGACAGCCGGGCTTTCGTCCAGTACTTGCTGAATCTGTACGACAGCCTCCGCTACCACCGGGTCATCCTTGAATCCCTCCATCCTCAGCCGGTCCTCTGACAGCCACTCCCGGCCATCCCAGTGAATGGCCAGATCCACTGCGGCGATGCTGTCTTTGGTGACCCCCAACCGCTTGTCCG
>CAJTVO010000071.1 GCA_910579485.1 uncultured Oscillospiraceae bacterium
TCTGCCAGCCGGGGGCTCCCTATCTGATAGGAGGGAAAGATCGATCAAAAGGCGTAGGTAGCGGCGTTGATCTTGACGGTGTCATCGTCCCCGTCCTCCTCATCCTCGTCCTCTTCTTCCTTTTCACCGGCCAGAACGAAGGAGGCGACATCCTCGGCCAGAGCCTCGGCCACGGACTTCTGCTCCTTATCGGCGCAGATCACCGCCGCGCAGTCGGAGAGGCTTACCAGCTTCTCCTTCAGCAGCTCCGGCGTCACGTCCCCGGCGAAGGCCACATTGGCGCAGTCCATCAGGCTCACGCCCTCCTCCGCGTCCGCCAGAAGACTGGCGGTGATCTCGGCGCGGACCCGGCCGGAGATCAGCAGGCCGCCTACCACCCGCAGTCTGTCATAGGCCATATCCATTTCCATGACCCTGTCCTTCATGCTTCTGCAAACCAGCAGGTCGCCGTTTACCCGCAGATAGGACACCTGGTCCAGCGCGGACGCGCTGTCGGGGGTAATGGAGAGGCTGCCGTCAATATACAGCTTTCCGCCGTACCGCTTCACCAGATCCTCATCCAGCACGGCGTCATCGTCCACGTAGGCGCAGCCGTCGGGGAGGACCACGATGTCCGCGGTCTCGTCGAACAGAGGCACGGCGGCCTCCACCAAAGCCTCGGATACCAGCAGCTTCCCGGTGGAAAACCGCGCCCGCTTCTCCGCCATTTTGGCGAAGCCGATACCGAGGTCCAGCGCCACGATCTGTTTGGCGGCATAGTAGAGGGCGTCTTCCTTGGTCCGCAGGTGGAAGAAGCGGTCCAGCACGGTGATCTTTTTCAGCCGGATGCTGCCGTCGGGATAGGTCTTTGTCGCGCCGTTGACCGTGATGCTGGACAGCAGTCCCGTCATGCTCTCGGGGCAGGTGAGCGCGCCGTTGACCATGATGCCGGCATAATTTTTCAGGATATCCTCGCTGCCGGGCTCAATGTCCAGCGCGCCGTTGACGACCAGGAATACCTTTTCCTCCGGCATGGTCTGCCCGGGAAAGATCCTGCTGCAGCCGTTGACGCTGGCGAAACGGACGTCCCCCTCCAGGTTCAGCGTGGAGGCCGCGTTGATCTTCACGCCGTATCTCCCCAGCAGGGCCTGGGCGGCGGGGTTGGTGATAATGGTGGCGGAATTGATGTCCACCTGGGCGTAGGTGCTCAGCAGGTCCTCGGTAATGTTCCGCACGTCGCAGACGGCGCAGTTGACCTTCAGATTTTTCTTGTTCTCCATGATAAATACCTCCAAAAAATTTTTATGAATCGTTTTGATCTACAGCTTTTTCTGATACATCCGGCAGAAGGAGTCCAGCAGGGCCCGGCTCTCCCGGTCCGCGCCCATCCGGACCAGACCGTTCTCCATGCGGCAGCGCCGCGCGTCCTTCTCCACGGGATTGTACCACAGCAGGTCCTTTTTCGCTTTCTTCATAACGTAACCATCCTTTCTATTCCTCGATCCATTCCCGCAGCCGCCGTTTGGCGGAGGCCAGCCGGGAGCGTACCGTGGCGGCGGGGAGATCGAATATCTCGCCCAGCTCCCTGGCGTTATAGCCCTCGAAGTACCGCATGGTGAACATCGCCTTCTCTCCCTCCGGCAGCCGGGCGATGAGCTGGGCCACGGCGGCCTGGCTCAGGTCCTCCTGGAAGGAGTCCAGGGCCAGCTGTTCCTCCTCCGCCGGGGTCTCCCGGGACTGCTTCCGCGCCTGGTCGATGAAGAGGTTCCGGGCGGTCTTGTAGAGCCAGGCCCGGCATTGTCCCCTGGAGAGGTCCTCCAGATCCCCCCAGTGGGTCATGGCCCGCAGGTAGGTCTCCTGTACCAGGTCCTCTGCGGCGGCGGCGCTTTTCGTCATGGCGGCGCAGTAGGTCAGGATCTCCTTATAGAATTTACCATAAAGCTCTTCTAATTCCATTGCCGGGGCTCCTCTCTCGCGTGTTCACCTATATAACGGATGGGAAAGGGAAAGTGTTGACGAAAAAACAAAAAAATTTTGCCGCCCCGGAGGGCGGCAAAAGGGAGGTATGCTCTTTCTCGATGAAAACCCATACTCCGTCACCGGGCAGAAATCTAGGAATAGCAATGATCTGAGTCTCGCATTAAAATACTTTTTCTTTCAAGAAAAAGTATTATCCGAAGATCGCCAGTCCCGGCGAACCGTCGTCGGGCAGCTCCGGCTCCGGGGGCAGGATGGGGCCGTCGGTCCAGTCATCCGGCGGCAGGGTGGGCTCGCCCTCCCCTCCGGACTCTCCGC
Organism: uncultured Oscillospiraceae bacterium; assembly: GCA_910579485.1. Lineage (GTDB taxonomy): Bacteria > Bacillota > Clostridia > Oscillospirales > Oscillospiraceae > Pelethomonas. Next base: position 2,275 of record CAJTVO010000071.1, read on the forward strand.
CGAACTCGGGGATGGTGGTGCCTCCCGAGACCGGCTTCCCGCCGGTGCCCACCAGGATGATCTCGTTCCGGCTCTTGTAGTTGCTCTTGGCCTCCTGGGTGCTGGAGATGAGGGTGCCGTCCCCCTTGTAGACGTTCCGGTAGGACACCACCTGATGGCCGGTATAGGGGCTCTGCTTCCGCTGCTCGGTGCCCCAGGGCAGGTCCTCCGTCTCGATCCGCTCGGTCTCATAGGGCGTGTCGCCCAGGTTCTTGTAGGTCATCTTGACATAGGTGTCGTCGGTCTTGGTGCCCACGATCTCCACCTTGATGTTGTTCTTCTTATCGTAGGTCACGTCCAGCCGGATGGGATACCCGGTATTGTTCCTGAACCGGAACTCCGGCCCGCCCCAGCTGACGGTGGCGTCCATGCCCCAGGTAATGTAGTTGGGCGCGTAGCGGTGGGCGTACCGCTCCACGATCTCCAGATTGGCCAGCAGTGTGGCGTAATAGACGGTGCTGGACACCTGGCAGATGCCGCCGCCGATGGTGTCCACGGTCTCGCCGTTGACGTAGGCCGGCGCGGCGCCGAAGCCCCGGTCGGTGGTCCGCTTGCCCACCACCGCGTTATAGTCGAATATGTCCCCGTCGTTGAGAACCACCCCGTTGCAGGCCTCCCCCGCCAGCTTCACGTTGCCCCGGCGGATGCTGGTGCCGCCCACGTGGGTCGAGGTGGACCCCAGCACGTCCCGGAACAGCACCGCCTCCAGCTCCTGGGCGGTCATGGAGGGATAGGTAACGTCCGCCGGCAGGCGGATGCGCTCCCCGGGGGCCGCCGCGTCCAGGGCGAACCGGGCCGCCTGGGGGTCCAGGCTCACGCCGATCTGCCCATCCACCACCTTCCCGGTGGGGATGTCGTACCGCGCGGGGCTGGGCTCCGCGTTCAGCTCCAGGGCGATGGCCTCCAGGTCCAGCTCCCTGCCGGGGACGCTCTCAAAAGGGGCGTCCGCCGTTCCCGCCCCGCCGTCCAGGTCCGTGATGGCCCGGATCAGCGCCGGCTGGTCCAGGGTGCGGCCGTCGGCGGGCTTGACGGCGTAGATGCCGTCCTCGGTCAGCTCGTAGCTGCCGTCGATCTGCTCCTGGTCGAACAGCGCCGCCATTTCCTCCGCCGTCTGCCGGAGGGTGCCGTCGTTATAGTAGACCACCAGGTCTGCGGACGTGCGTCCCCCCAGGAGGCCCGTCAGCATGGTCCAGCCGTTCTTCACCCAGCCCATGCCGCCCTCCTCCCGGCCCACGCTCCAGGCCGTGCCGGCGAGGGAATCCTCTTTGATGTACGCTCCCAGCTCCTTCTGGGTGCGCCGCCCCAGCTCCTCGCCATCGGCGGTGATGACCACCTCGCCGGAGAGGAGAGCGTCCGCCGTCAGCGTCTGGCGCAGCTCATCCTGGGTGAGCCCCGAGAGGCTCCTGTCCCCCAAAGTGACGCCGGGGAAGACCTTGTCGTAACCGGCGGCGTAAAAGCACATCGCCGCCATGCCGCCCAGCAGCAGGGCGGCGGTAAGCCCCAGCGCGATCCAAACCGCCCCGGAGCCCTTCTTTCTGGTCTGCGCCAGCTCTCCCTGGGCGACCCGTTTCCCGCTCATGGCAACCTCCTTCTTCCCCAGGCGGGCGGATTCTCCCGCTCCCCAAATGCCGGGGAAGCATCTGCATAAAATCACATCATTCAGTGTACCACACTCCGGGCAAAAAAGATTTACAATTTTGTAACAAGCGGACGAAAATTTTTCCTCACATTCCACAAACAGGCCTCGGGCTGCTGGGAGATCAATTTTGCGAAAATAATGCCGCATCGGTAGGGCGCGCCCTGCAGCTGAAAAGGGCCTTGACTTTCCGCCCTCCAGGGTCTATCATATGTTTTTATATTTTTTCTCCGCGGCATACCGCGGAGCGAATGGAGGGATCTCAATGTCCGTCAAGTATATTTTTGTCACCGGCGGCGTGGTGTCTGGCCTGGGCAAGGGCATCACCGCCGCCTCCCTGGGCCGCCTGCTGAAGCAGCGGGGCCTGCGGGTGAAGGTCCAGAAGCTGGACCCCTATCTCAACGTGGACCCCGGCACCATGAACCCCTACCAGCACGGGGAGGTCTTCGTCACCGACGACGGCGCGGAGACGGACCTGGACCTGGGCCACTACGAGCGGTTCATCGACGAGAATCTGGACGTGAACTCCTCCGTATCCTCCGGCAAGGTCTACTGGGACGTGCTCGACCGGGAGCGCCGCGGGGACTACCTGGGGGGCACGGTCCAGATCATCCCCCACATCACCGGCGAGATCAAGAGCCGCATCTACCGGCTGGACACCCCGGATACCGACGTGGCCATCGTGGAGATCGGCGGCACCGTGGGGGACATCGAGTCCCAGCCCTTCCTGGAGTCCATCCGCCAGGTGGCGGCGGAGCGGGGGCGGAACAACGTGATGTTCATCCATGTCTCCCTCATCGTCTCCATCCCCGGCACCGGCGAGCTGAAGAGCAAGCCCACCCAGCACTCCGCCAAGGAGCTTCTGAGTCTGGGCATCCAGCCGGACGTCATCATGTGCCGGTGTGACCGCCCCGTGCCCCGGGAGATTCTGGAGAAGATCTCCCTCTTCTGCAATATCCCTGTGGAAAACGCCATCCCCAACCTGACGGCGGAGCTGCTCTATGAGGTGCCTCTGATGCTGGAGCGGGAGGGTCTGGCGGACGTGGTGGTCAGGCGGCTGGGGCTCATCTGCCACATGCCGGACCTCACCGAGTGGGCCACCATGGTCCACCGGGCCAAGCACCCCTCCGGGAGGGTGTCCATCGCCCTGGTGGGCAAGTATGTGACCCTCCATGACGCCTACCTCTCCGTAGCCGAAGCCCTCACCCACGCCGGCATCGAAAACGGCGTAAAGGTGGATATTTGCTGGATCGACAGCGAGACGGTGACGGACGAAAACGCCGCCCGGCTTCTGTCGGACTGCCAGGGCGTGCTGGTCCCCGGCGGCTTCGGCAGCCGGGGGGTGGAGGGCAAGATCGCCGCCATCCGGTACGCCCGGGAGAACGGCGTGCCCTTCTTTGGCATCTGCCTGGGGATGCAGATGGCGGTGGTGGAGTTCGCCCGCCACGCCGCCGGCCTCGCGGGAGCACACTCCAGCGAGCTGGACCCCCACACCCCCTATCCGGTCATCGACCTGATGCCCGATCAGGTGAACGTAACGGAGAAGGGCGGCACCATGCGCCTGGGGAGTTATCCCTGCCGTCTGACGGCAAACAGCCGCGCCCTGGCGGCCTACGGCCAGGAAGACATCGACGAGCGCCACCGCCACCGGTACGAGTTCAGCAACCTCTACCGGGAGCGGCTGACGGAGGCTGGACTGATCCTCTCCGGCCTCTCTCCCGACGGGCGGCTGGTGGAGGCCGTGGAGCTTGCGGATCATCCCTGGTTCGTGGGCGTCCAGTTCCACCCGGAGCTGAAAAGCAGGCCCAACCGCGCCCACCCCTTGTTCCGGGCGTTCATCGGGGCGGCAAAGGAGCGAAGCCTCCTTCCTTTGGAAAAATAGAATATCCTTAGACAGAATGCCTCGCGTGTTGAAATTTTCATCACGCGAGGCATTCTGTCTATTGAGAAAAACCGGGGATCCTTTTATGATAGGCCCATCAAGCGGAACACCGCACAAAAGCAACAATTTGAAAGGATGTTTTTCATGTATTATTCCAGCGGCAACTACGAGGCCTTTGCCCGTCCCCAGAAGCCCGAGGGCGTCAATCGCAAATCCGCCTATATCATCGGCACCGGCCTGGCGGCCCTCACCGCCGCCTGCTATCTGGTCCGGGACGGCCAGATGAAGGGCGAGCGCGTCCACATCTTCGAGAAGGACCCCACCCCCGGCGGGGCCTGCGACGGATGGAAGTTCGAGAACGTAGGCTACGTCATGCGGGGCGGCCGGGAGATGGATAACCACTTCGAGGTCATGTGGGACCTGTTCCACTCCATCCCCTCCATTGAAACCGAGGGGGTCAGCGTTCTGGACGAGTACTACTGGCTGAACAAGAAGGACCCCAACTACTCCCTCTGCCGCGCCACCGTGGACCGGGGCCGGGACGCCCACACCGACGGACAGTTCGCCGTCTCCGACAAGGCGGCCATGGAGATCATGAAGCTGTTCTTCACCCCGGACGAGGACCTGTACGACAAGCGCATCACCGACTTCTTCGACGGCGAGGTGCTGGACAGCAACTTCTGGCTCTACTGGCGCACCATGTTCGCCTTTGAGAACTGGCACAGCGCCCTGGAGATGAAGCGGTATATCAAGCGCTATATCCACCATATCGGCGGCCTGCCCGACTTCAAGGCCCTGCGCTTCACCCGGTACAACCAGTATGAGTCCATGATCCTCCCCATGGTCAGGTATCTGGAGGACCACGGCGTCCAGTTCCACTACAACACCAAAGTGGTCAACGTGGAATTTGACATCCGCCCCGAGCGGAAGCTTGCCAGGCGCATCGAGCTGCTGCGGGAGGGCGGCCAGGATTTCGTGGACCTGACGGAGGACGATCTGGTCTTCATCACCAACGGCGGCTGTGTGGAGAACTCCTCCATGGGCAGTCAGAACACCCCCGCCCCCTACAACACCGAGATCAAGCCCGGCGGCGGCTGGGACATGTGGCGGAAGATCGCCGCTCAGGACCCTGCCTTCGGCAACCCGGACAAGTTCTGCTATGACCCAGAGCAGACCAACTGGATGAGCGCCACTGTGGAGACCCTGGACCAGCGGATCATCCCCTATATTACCAATATCTGCAAGCGGGATCCCTTCTCCGGCGGCGTGGTCACCGGCGGCATCGTGACGGTGAAGGACTCCTCCTGGCTCCTCAGCTGGACCATCAACCGCCAGCCCCAGTTCCGGGCCCAGCCCAAGGATCACTGCCTGGTGTGGGTGTACGCCCTGTTCAGCGACGTGCCCGGCGACTACGTGAAGAAGCCCATGCGGGAGTGTACCGGCAAGGAGATCTGCATGGAGTGGCTGTACCATCTGGGGGTGCCCGAGGACCAGATCGAGGAGCTGGCCTCCACCAGCGCCAACACGGTTCCCGTGATGATGCCCTATATCGACGCCTTCTTCATGCCCCGCAACGACACCGACCGGCCCAAAGTGGTGCCTGACGGCGCGGTGAACTTCGCCTTCGTTGGCCAGTTTGCCGAGACCGCCCGGGACACCATCTTCACCACCGAATACTCCATGCGCACCGGCATGGAGGCGGTCTATACCCTCCTGAATGTGGACCGGGGCGTCCCCGAGGTCTGGGGCAGCACCTACGACGTCCGGGATCTGCTGGACGCCACCGTAAAGCTCCGGGACGGCAAGGCCATCACGGAGATGGACCTGGGCCTGAAAGAAAAGCTGGTCCTCCACGAGGCTTTGAAGAAGCTGGCGGGCACTGATATCGAGAGGCTGCTGAAGGCGTACCGCGTCATCTGACAGCCTGGCCCCTTCGGGGAGGCCGGACCTTTCCGGCAGAACCTGCCAGACAGAGAAAAACAGATAGAAAAAGGAGAAGCGCCATGATTTCCAAAACCCTCACCACCCTCGGGCTGAAGACAGCCTTCCACTACATCGAGAAGGACCCCGAGAAGAACCTGCCCAAGCTGATGGAGTGGGTGGACAAGCTGGCGGGCACCGGGCCGGACAGCTTCGAGCCCCAGCGGGACGCCTTCCGCGCGGTCATCAGCGACCCCTCCAACAACATGTACCGGCTCATCATGAACATCTTCCGGGACGTGGACAACGACGTGCTGAAAGCCACCTTCCAGAACTTTTTCCTCAACGCCAACATCATCGGCTGGCCCATTCAGGAGAAATTCCGTGCGGAGTACAACTGCAACATCCCCTGGGCCATCCTCCTGGACCCCACCAGCGCGTGCAACCTCCATTGCACCGGCTGCTGGGCGGCGGAGTACGGCAACAAGCTGAACCTGACCTTCGACGAGATCGACTCCATCATCCGGCAGGGCAAGGCTCTGGGTGTCTATATGTACATTTACACCGGCGGCGAGCCTCTGGTACGCAAAAAGGACCTGATTGCCCTGTGCGAGAAGCATTCGGACTGCCAGTTCCTCACCTTTACCAACGCCACCCTTATTGACGAGGCCTTTGCGGACGATATGCTTCGTGTAAAGAACTTTATCCCTGCCATCAGTCTGGAGGGCTTTGAGGAGGCCACCGACGGCCGCCGCGGGGAGGGCGTCTATGAGAAGGTGCTGCGGGCCATGTCCATCCTCCGGGAGAAGAAGCTGCCCTTCGGCATCTCCGCCTGCTACACCAGTCAGAATCTGGATTCCATCAGCTCGGACGAGTTTATGGACAAGCTGGTGGAGTGGGGCGCCAAGTTCATCTGGTACTTCCACTACATGCCCGTGGGCAACGACGCGGTCCCCGCCCTCCTGCCCAGCCCCCGGCAGCGGGAGGCCATGTACCGCCGCGTCCGGGAGATCCGCGCCGCCAAGCCCATCTTCGCCATGGACTTCCAGAACGACGGCGAGTACGTAGGCGGCTGCATCGCCGGCGGGCGGCGGTATCTCCACATCAACGCCAACGGCGACGTGGACCCCTGCGTGTTCATCCATTACTCCAACTGCAACATCCGGGAGACGTCCCTGCTGGACTGCCTGCGCTCCCCCCTCTTCATGGCCTACCATGACGGACAGCCCTTCAACGGCAACCACTTGCTCCCCTGCCCCATGCTGGAGAACCCGGAGCTGCTGCGGAAGATGGTCCGCGACACCGGGGCCCATTCCACGGACCTGCAGTCTCCCGAGACCGTGGACCACCTGTGCGACAAGTGCGTCTCCTACGCCCAGTGCTGGAAGCCGGAGGCGGACCGCCTTTGGGCCTCCAGCCAGGCGGACAGGAAAGCGGCGGAATAGGTCATACATATTTCAACGGCGGCTGCGGGGGCGGGCCATCCGGTCCGCCCCCGCAAAGGAGGAATCTATGGCAAAACAGAACGGCGGTGACATCCTGCACTCCCGGGCGTATAAGATCATCCTGCTGTGCGTCTGGCTGGTGATCCTGACGGTCTGCCTTGTGAACCGGGACCGGTTTTCCGTGGACGGCGTACTCCATTACTCCCCCCGGAATCCCCTGACGGCCGTCCTGTTCATGCTGTTCCTGTTCGCGCTGAAGAGCCTCAGCGTCTTCATTTTCAGCGGCATCCTCTTCGCGGCCAGCGGCATCCTGTTCCCCCTTCCGGCGGCCATCGCCGTGAACGTGCTGGGGGCGGCGGTGATGGTCTCCCTGCCCTACTGGCTGGGCCGGAAGCTGGGAAAAGACGCTGCGGACGGCATCCTGGAGAAGTACCCCAAGGCGGCGGCCCTTCGCCGGATGCGCACAGGCCGGGAGCTGCCCCTGTCCTTCATCACCCGGGCCATCAACATCCTCCCCAGCGACATCCTGAGCCTCTACATGGGAGCCACGGGGATCAACTACCCCAGGTACCTGACCGGGAGCCTCCTGGGAATGGCCCTCTCCCTCGTCACCTTCCCCATCATGGGCATGAACATCACCGAACCCGCCTCCCCCTGGTTCTGGGCCTCCATCGTGATCCAGATACTGGTCAGCGTATTCTTCATCGGCGGGTACTGGCTCTGCTACCGCAAAAAGCGGAGAGAGGAAGAGCATTAGAGCTTATCGCCCAGAGCCTCATTGGGCAAAAAATCCCCTCGCCATCCCCCGCCGGTATCGCCTGCTGTCCGGCGCTTTCCAATACGGTTGACAGCTGCTCGCGTTTGTGATAAACTCAAGCCAAACTGATAGAACAAATCGAGACAGTAAAGGAGCTCGTCGAGTATGATAGAGCTAAAAAAGCTATCCGCAGATGACGGAATGGACGTATATACCATGCTGCAGGAAATTCCCAAAGAAGAAAACGGGTTAGTGAACAGCGCCAATGGATTGTCCTTTGCGGAATACAAAGACTGGTTGCAGAAGAAATATGCGGAATCCCAGCAGACGGGTCTTGTGGACGGTTGGAAGGTACCGTCTACTACATATTGGCTTTATGTAGACGGGAGACCGGCCGGATTTGGGGCGATACGGCATTTCCTCACAGATGCGCTTCGTGAAGCCGGTGGAAATATAGGGTATGGAATAGCCCCCGCGTACCGCAGGAAAGGATACGGAAAGAAGCTCCTTGGGCTTTTGCTTGAGGAAGCCTGCCGCCTTGGGATAGACCGCGCGCTCGTTACGATCCACGCGGACAATGCCGCCTCAAAGGCGGTAGCGCTTGCAAACGGCGGGGTGATCTCCGATCAGACGGAGGAACGCGTCTATGTCTGGATAGACACTGCACAGAAAAACGGGTTCTGCATCTGATGAGATGATCCTGTCAAATAGCAATTAAAGGGGGAGTTTCACCAACTGAAACTCCCCCTTGCTGTGCATTCTCCCGCTTTATTTTTGATGCCGCTCCGCAGCTCTCAGCCGAACACGGAGAAGCCCTTCTGCACGGCCTGCTGTTCCGCCTCCTGGGCGGGATCGGGCTGAGGCTCCTTCTCCGCCGCAGTAACGGTCCGGGTCGTGCCGCCGGAAATATACACCTTTCCGCATTCCGGACAAATGTCCGAGTGCAGCGTCACCGACTGGCTGACCACCCGCCGGTCCTCCCGCTGGGCCTTGGCCTGCTCCCGGACCACATGCTCATTCTCATGCCCCCGCACGGCGGAAGCCGCCTGCTCCGGCGCAATGTTGGTGGCCGTCTGGAAGGATACGCCCATATCGTCGGACTCGTCCTGATACTTCCGCTCCTCGCAGGTCTGGCACTTGCCTTCCTCCGCAGCGGCCTGTGCGCCCTCCGCGCCCACCTTCAAATCGTTCCCATCCTGGCTCTTCTGCCGGACCTCTTCCGGAGCGTTCTCCTTGTAGGGAGTGATCCGCATCCGCACAGCCATTTCCGCCGGGTCGGCCCCCTCCCGGAGGGCGGGGCCCAGACGCACGGGCTGGCTCTCCTCACCGTCTGCCGCCCGAACGGGAGCCACCGGCTGTACCGGCGTCTCAGGAGAAGCGGAGCGCCGCGCGGCCCAGAGGGCAGGAGTCCCCTGCGCCTGCTTCGCGCCTTCCGCGTCCTGCGCGCCCCGGGCCTGCGCGGCGGAATGAGGGCCATACGCGCCATATACATTGTAGTAAGCGTTCATACCGGAAACCGCGCCCACCATATCCATCACCTCATTGAAAATATTTCTATGCAAATCATACCACATATTCCCCGCCAAGGCAACCCCCTTGACAGGATTTTGCGGCGGTGCTATACTGTTCCCATCTTATGAAGGGAGGGCGCAAAGGATGCGGTGGGCACAGAATGGTCTGGTTCTGCATTTTCTCGGCTGCGAGAAAGCCGTCCACGGGATCAGTGCGCCCTTTTTCAGATGACGGGAAGCCAAACTGAAACTGGCCGCGCGGTCCTTTTCTTACTGTAAAAAAGAAAGGATGGCGCTATTTTTATGCCTAAAAGTCAAAAACATTTATCTCTCCCCCGGCAGAAGAGGGCGCTGCTGGCCCTGGAATGGGCGGTAGGGTTCCAGCCTGCGGGAAGCATTTGGGTGCTGCTGCTGGCCGCCCGGGGATGGTCCCTGGTAGAGATCGGCCTGGCGGAGGGGCTCTTCCATGTGGTGAGCCTGTGCTGCGAGCTGCCCTCGGGACTGCTGGCGGACGTGCTGGGCCGCAGGCGGACCCTGGCGGCCAGCCAGGGGATGTTCTTCCTCTCCGCCCTGCTGATGATCGTCGGGAATAGCCCATGGGGGGTATACCTCTCCCTGGCGGTCCTGGCCATGGCCTATAACCTCGAATCCGGCACCCGTGAGGCCATCACCTATGAGTCCATGCTGGAAGCCGGACGGGAGGATGCCTATTTGAAATTTTCCTCCCTGCAAAACGGGGTCTACCGGTTCAGCAGCAGCGGAGCCATGTTGCTGGCGGGCGCCACGGTCCTGCTGGGCTGGCGGACAGCGTATCTGCTGGATGCTGGCATCGCCCTGCTGGGCCTGGGGGCGGTGCTGTGCCTGAAGGAACCGGAGCGCCCTGGCCGGAAGGAGCCCGTCCGCCGGTCCCTGTCCGCCGCCCTGGCGGAGACGGTCCGGGGGGCGTGGACGCTCCTGCGGACCGACCGTACAGCGGTGTGCATCATGCTGGTCAACGCCCTGGCGGGAGCCTGCGCGACCTTGACCCGGTTCTTCCTCCAGCAGCGGGTGGAGGCGGCGGTGACGGTGCCCGCGCTGCTGGGTCCGGCCCTGTTCGTGCTGGGGCTGGGAGGCGGTCTGGCGGGACTGCTGGCGGTGCGGCTGGACCGGCTGGCCTACGGACGGGCGGCCCTGCTCACCGGGGCGGGGGTAGCGGTGTGCGCCTTCTTCGCCCGGGGGACGTTCCTGCCGGTGCTGATAGCCTCCGGGCTGGCGGCGGGACTGCTGGATGATGCCCTCCAGCTGGTCAGCGACAAGCGGCTCAACGACCGTTTTCCCTCCGCCCAGCGGGCAACGCTGGTCAGCGTGTCCTCCATGACCTTCTCCCTGTTCATGATCCCCCTGTCGCCGCTGTTCGGGATGTTCTTTTCTTAGAAGAACGAATGTTTCACGTGAAACATTTTCAGAAAACCGTATCGCCGAACCTCCCTCCACCAAAGACTTCATAAAAGGGATAAGAAAGAGCCTGGAAGCATCTTGCCTCCAGACTCTTGTTCTATGCATAAGCAGTCAGCGGGTTACCGTCCCAGCTTTGCACGCAGCTCGGCGCCCTTGTCCTCGTAGCCAGGCTTGTTCAGCAGGGCGAACATGTTCTTCTTGTAGGCCTCCACGCCGGGCTGGTCGAAGGGGTTGACCCCCAGCAGATAGCCGGACAGGCCGCAGGCGTACTCGAAGAAGTAGATCAGCTCGCCGCAGGTATAGGCGTTGATCTCGCCGGCCTGAAGGATCAGGTTGGGCACGCCGCCCTCCACGTGGGCCAGCAGGGTGCCGTCCATGGCCTGGGTGGCGATGAAGTCCATGTCCTTCCCGGCCAGGAAGTTGAGCCCGTCGCCGTCGGCCTCGTCCTTGGGGACGCACAGCTGATGCTTGCTCTTGCCGAAGCGGATGACGGTCTCCATCATGATGCGCTCCCCCTGCTGGATATACTGGCCCATGGAGTGCAGGTCGGCGGTAAATTCCACGCTGGCGGGGAACAGGCCCTTGTTCTCCTTGCCCTCGCTCTCGCCGTAGAGCTGCTTCCACCACTCGGCGAAGAACCGGGCGCAGGGCTCATAGGCGGCCAGGATCTCGATCTTCTTGCCCTGAGCGTAGAGGTCGTTCCGGGCGGCGGCGTACTGCCAGGCGGGGTTGCCGTCCAGACCGGGCTTCCGGCAGGTCTCCATCATGTCCGCCGCGCCCTGCATCAGCTGGTCCAGGTCCACCCCGGCCACGGCGATGGGCAGCAGGCCCACGGCGGTCAGCACGCTGTAGCGCCCGCCCACGTCGTCGGGCACCACGTAGGTATCGTAGCCCTCGGCGTCCGCCAGGGACTTGAGGGCTCCCCGGGCCTTGTCGGTGGTGGCGTAGATGCGCTTCGCGGCCTCGGCCTTGCCGTACTTCTCCTCCAGCTTCGCCTTGAAGAAGCGGAAGGCCACGGCGGGCTCGGTGGTGGTACCGGACTTGGAGATGACGTTGACGGAGAAATCGTCGTCCCCGATGAGGTCGAAGATCTCCTGCATGGCGTCTCCGGAGAGGCCGTTGCCGGCAAAGTAGATGTTAGGGGTGTCTTTCTTCTTCAGGTTGTAGTTGTTGGAACCCAGCAGCTCGATGACCGCCCGGGCGCCCAGGTAGCTGCCGCCGATGCCGATGACCACCAGGGCCTTGCTGTCGCCCTGGATCTTCTTGGCGGCGGCCTTGATGCGCTCGTACTCGGCCTTGTCGTAGTCCCGGGGCAGATTCACCCAGCCCACGAAGTCGTTGCCCCGGCCCGTGGCCTCCTGGAGCCAGGTATGGGCCTGCTGGAGGCCCTGGGCATAGGATTCCGTCCGGGCGGAGCTGCTGGAAAGGTCAACACGAAGCATAATATGGTATCCTCCTTGACAGTAAAAATTGGTAAGGATTCGATAAAAGAAGTATACCACGCCCCGGCCCGTTGGGCAAGCATTTCTTGCGGCAGGGGCGGCCGGTATTCACTCTTCTTTGGGGGACTGTACCCAAAATAGCACCGTCCGGTCCTTTTCGGATGCAGACCGCCAGAACCGGTAGCCCAGCTGGTCGAAGGCCCGGAGGCCGTCCAGGTCCGTGACCCGGTTCTCCGCCATCCAGCGCACCATCTGTCCACGGGCCATTTTGCATTTGGTGCCCTTCTCGACGATCTTGCCGCCGATCCATTCGCCGAAGACGCAGGCGGCGAACCGGACGGACTTGGGCAGATGCGGCCCCACCGCCCTGCTGTACTCCTTGGAGGCCAGGTCGATCACCAGGTCCGTCTCCTCCGCCAGCTGCCGGGCCAGGCGGTCTCCCCAGAACTGATAGAGATCCCGGCAGCCGTCCACTGATAGCTTGGCCTGCATCTCCAGCCGGTAGGGCGTCACGCCGTCGAAGGGCCGCAGCAGTCCGTAGAATCCGGAGAGGACGCGCAGATGCTCCCGGAGGTAGTCCAGCTGGCCCGTTTCCATCACGCCGGGAGCCATATAGCGGTACTGGATGCCCTCATAGGACAGGATGGCCGGAGTGAGGCGGCGGCGCAGATCCATCTGCTCCAGCCGCTCCACGTTCAGCTTGGCAATGGTTTCGCTGCACTTCCAGAGGGCCTGCAGTTCCCTGGGAGACATGCTCCGGAGGGCGGCTTTCAGCCGTTCCGTCTGTCCCAGAAATTGGGGCAGGCCGTCCACGGCAAAGCTGTCCGTATCCACGATCATTTTTTTGGCCGGGGCGATGATGATGCGCATAGCTCTACTCCCTCATTTTCGATATCGCCAGACCGCGTTCAGATCAGCACGCCCTCGCAGTGGTCGATCTCATGCTGGATGATCTGTGCCGTCCAGCCGGTGAAGGTCTTGAAGCGGGTCTGGAATTTTTCGTTCTGGTACTGTAACTTGATGGACCTCCACCGCTTGGCCTTCCGCGTGCCGGTGAGGGAGAGACAGCCCTCCTCCGCCTCGTAGGGCCCGCTTTTTTTGACGATCTCCGGATTGAACATGACCATATAGCCGCCCTCGTTGTCAAAAGCGATGATCCGCTTGTTGACGCCGATCATGTTCGCCGCCATGCCCACGCAGCCGTCCCTGTGGGCGGTCAGGGTATCCAGCAGATCCTGGGCGGTACACAGGTCGTCCTGTGCCGCGGACTCCGCCTTTTGCGCAAGAAAAGCTTCGTCTTTCATAATTTCTCGGATCATGACGCTCCATCTCCTATTCTATCAGGCACGAAGCGGAGAAATACTCCGGTTTGCTTCTAGTTCGCGCTCATATACTAATATATCATACTTCCCGGCAAAACGAAAGATTTTTGCGCAGATCAAAAAAAGCGTCCATCCCTTCATCATGCAAAAATTACCGCCCGCGCCGGTGGCATATTCCCGGCCGGTCTGCAAATGCTATGGTTGCGACAAGGGCGGAAACAAAAACGGTCCGCTCCCATGCGAAGCAAAAACAGAAAAGGCCGGAGCGGACCCCGCCCGAACCTTCTCTGCGGACGCTGCGCCGTCGCAAAAATGGAGAAGGAGAAAAAGGAAATGTCTAAGAAGAACAACCGCATCAACGTCCCCGAGGCCCGCGAGGCTATGGACAAGTTCAAGATGGAGGCCGCCAGCGAGGTCGGCGTCAACCTGAAGGAAGGCTACAACGGCGACATCAGCGCCCGTGAGGCCGGTTCCGTGGGCGGCCAGATGGTCAAGAAGATGAGGCCCGTACGAATGATGAAGTTTGAGCGGGTGGACCGGACGGCGGTGGGGCATCGGTTCGTGGCTACATACCAGGCGGGGCTGTATCTATAAAGTTTTAAGAGCTTCCCTCAAGCGGGGAAGCTCTTTTTTCATAAATGGCAGAAAATATTATAAGTATACTTTCAATAATTCTTGACTATAATGAAACTTAGCGGTAGAATATTTTTAAAGGAAGGTGTTACGATGGCAATTACAAGCAAGGCGGGGATCTTGAAGGTGTTGACCTCATTTAACCCCTGGTGGAAAACAGGTGCAGTCAATCCGCAGATGGCAAAGACATACCGGAGATTTGCCTTTCATGAGGCAATGAAGCGTTTGACGCAGACCGATCTGCGGCGCACTGTCATCCTGACCGGAACAAGGCGGGTGGGCAAGACTACGATCCAGTATCAGATGATCCAGACCCTGCTGGAGCGGGGAGTCGCGCCGCAAAAGATCGTGTTCGTTTCGATGGATCATCCTATGCTGAAGCTGAGCGGCTTTAATGATGTTCTGGAATGCTACCACGAGAATGTCTATCCGGAACAGGATGTGTATTACTTTTTTGATGAAGTGCAGTACGCGCAGGACTGGGACAAGTGGCTGAAAACGATCTACGATATGCAGCCGGACACCCAGGTAGTGGCAACAGGTTCAGCCAGTCCCGCTTTGATGAGGGGCAGCCGGGAGAGCGGCGCTGGCCGCTGGTCCGTGATCCAGGTCCCCACCATGTCGTTTTATGAGTACTGCGAGCTGTTGGATATTGACCGGCCTCAGATACCGGAAAAATTGAAGATCACGCCAATGCTGCGCATGACCCAGCAGCAGCGCACACAGATCATGATACAGCTGTCCAAGGTCCAGAATCATTTCAACCGCTATTTACAGGTCGGCGGGTTCCCTGAATTGGCGCTGGCCAACAACGACCTTATGGCCCAGCAGATCATGCGGGAGGATGTGGTGGACAAGGTGCTGAAGCGGGACCTGCCCTCCCTGTATAACATCCGAAACGCCACAGAGCTGGAGCGGATCTTTTTATACCTCTGTAATGTTTCTTCCGAGATCGTGTCCATCGAGGCTATCGCGCGGGAACTCAGCGGCGTCTCGCGGCCTACCGTGGAGAACTACATTCAATATCTGGAAAGCGCCAATTTGATCTATCAGAGCTGGCCGGTAAACATGGCGGGAAAGAAGGTCCTGAAGGCCAGTCCCAAAATCTATATCGCGGATGCGGCCATCCGCAACGCGGTACTGATGGACGATGGACTGCTGTCCGAC
>CAJTVO010000072.1 GCA_910579485.1 uncultured Oscillospiraceae bacterium
AACCGTAGGTTTAAGCGCGTTTTTGCCTACTTTTGCCGCGCGGCAAAAGTAGGTCCGGGGTCCGGGGGCGGACAGCCCACGGGCTATCGAATAGAAACAAGAAGCCGTGCGGCGCGCAGCGCCGCAGATCCCCCTCTTCTCTCTTTATCTATTCTACCCCATCCCGCTCCATTTTTCCACCAAAATCTCATTGCATTTTTCCTGAATTTATGGTATCCTCTGGATAGCTTTCTGTTAAATACTTCACAAAGGAGATCCCCATATGGATATCTCTTCCCTTCAGGCGAAATTGGACGAAGCCAAATACCTCTGCGGCGCGGAGGTCGCCACCACCCTGCTGGTCGCCCTCCAGCTGGGACGCCCGCTGCTCATCGAGGGACCCGCCGGTGTGGGCAAGACGGAGATCGCCAAGGTCATGGCCTCCACCCTGGACCGGGAGCTGGTGCGCCTCCAGTGCTACGAGGGCCTGGACGAGAGCAAGGCCCTCTATGAGTGGAACTATCAGAAGCAGCTCCTGAGCATCCAGGTACAGATGAACCGCCGGGACGCGGACGAGCTGACCCGCTCCCTGTTCAGCAGCGAGTACCTGCTGGAACGCCCCCTGCTGCGGGCCATCCGGTCTGAAAAACCGGTGGTACTCCTTATCGATGAGATCGATAAGTCCGACGAGGAGTTTGAGGCGTTCCTGCTGGAGCTTCTCAGCGAAATGCAGGTCACCATCCCGGAGTCCGGGGTGATCCGGGCCAGCTCCATCCCCTTTGTCATCCTGACCTCCAACCGCGCCCGGCCTCTGGGCGAGGCCCTGCGGCGGCGGTGCGCCTACCTCTATCTGCAATACCCGGACATTGAGCGGGAGACCGCCATCATCCGGGCCAAGGCCCCCAACGTCAACGAGCATCTTGCCGTCCAGGTGGCCCAGGCCATCCATGACCTGCGCCAAAGCGAGCGCATCCTGAAAAAGCCCTCCATCGCGGAAACGCTGGACTGGGTCTCCGCTCTGGAGGCCCTGGGCATCAGCGACCTGACCCGGGAAGCCGCCGGGCAGACCATGGGCTTCGTGCTGAAAAGCAGCGAGGATCTGGACGCCGCCGAAGAAGTCCTCTATGGCGAGGCCTGTGAGCATGGGCACACCCATGAGCCGGGCCATGAACACTGCGGCGCCTGCGGTCACCATACGGCATGAGCGTCTATCTGGAAAAGCTGGCGGAGTTCTCCACCCTGCTGCGCCGGGAGGGTCTGGCGGTAGGGATGCGGGAGACGGCGGATGCCTGCCAGATTCTGACGGCGCTGGACCTCAGCGACCGGGAGACCATGCGTCTGGCCCTTCAGGCGGTCTACGCCAAGAGCCGGGAGGAGCAGGCGGTCTTCCAGCGCTGCTTCGACGGCTTCTTCGTCAGCGTGGAGCAGCGGGACGTCATTCGCCGGAAGCAGGAGGCCGAGGCCCGCGAGCTGGCCCAGCGCCGTCAGGAGGCGGAACAGGAAATGCAGGTCAACGGACGGCCCATGGACCTGCGGGAAGACCTGCAGGAGGTCTACGTCCGCATGGGAGACGACAAGCGGGACCAGCTGCGCCGGATGCTGGAAAAAATGCAGGGCAACCTCCAGCGCAGTCCGAAGCTCTACAGCAACTTTATCCGCTCCGTGTTCATGCGTTTCCTGCTGGAGCAGCAGATGGCTATGGAGGACGATGCCGCTATTGGCAGCGAGTCCGTAGATCCGGACCTCGCTCTGCTTTATCGGGACATCTCTCAGTTTAAGGACGCCGACATCCCCCGGGCGGCGGCCCTCATCGCCGCCATCTCCCGGCAGCTGGACGCGGAGCTGAGCCGCCGCCGGCAGTCCCGGGGCCACAGCGGAAAGCTGGATTTCCGCCGCACCATCCGCAAGGGGCTGGAGACCGGCGGGAGCTTTTACCGGCTCTCCTACCGCCGGAAGCGGCAGAAGAAGCGGCGGCTGGTGCTGCTGTGCGACGTGTCCGGCTCAATGCTCCAGTTTTCCGAGTTCGTGCTGCGGTTCATCAAGTCCATGTCGGATATCTCCGAATCCTCCCAGACATTCCTCTTTTCCGAGGAGGTGCGGGAGGTGGACCCTTTCGCCCTTCAGAATATGGACGCCTTCCGGGATTATGTCCGCTCCTCCGGATTGTTCGGCAGGGGCACGGACCTGGGGGCCGCTCTGGAGGACCTGACCAGCCGCCGCCCCGCGCCCCTGGGGCCATCCACTACGCTGCTGATCTTATCCGATACCAAGACTATTGATCTTCCCCGGGCCGCACAGGCTCTGGTGGAGGCACGCCGTCAGACGGGCCGGGTGCTGTGGCTGAACCCCATCCCTCAGAGGAAGTGGCCCTATATGGCCAGCATCAGGACCATGGCTTCCCTGTGCCAGATGGCCCCCTGCTCCACGCTGGACGAGCTGGCGAGGTCTTGCCGGAAGATGATGAAATGATGGTAGAGCGTGCCGCAAACGATGTTTGCGGCACGCTCTTTCTACTTTTTAGGATTAATTTTCCCTTTAGTCACAAGTATAAGCGCCAAACTTCCAACTACACCCACTGTAGCTTTCAATCCATTTTTTACACCCTGTACTTGTTCATTTATACAGGATTCGCATTTCTTATACTTATATCCGTCCGGAAGTGCTTTTTGACATTTCTTACATATCTTATTTTTCATTGTTCTCTCCTTCTAAAAAAGCTTCATTCGCCACACAAGGAAGCACCTGTATTTTTTTCTTAATATCCGGCAGTGTCTTAGACCAGTAATTCCCCGTTGCAGAATCAGTCTAATCCAATCTCTGCACTAAGCCTTCCGTTGATAAATATGCCCTTTGTAAATAGTCTGCATAGTATTGAAGGCTTTGACGTGCAGCCGCACTTTCACCCAATTCTTGATATGCCATTGCCTCTGTCAATGAAACCATGTTTGCAGCAGATAAGCTCTCTCTGATTTCGTTCATTCGCCTACATATCTCTTTTGGAGGTTTACCATGTATCAACTTTCCCCAAATCGATTTCGGTTGATCTTTTATAAAAGTTATATTAGCATTTTGGCTCTGCATCAACAAATTCCTGCTGTCTTCTGCATCGGATGCAATTCTAATAAGTGCCATAGTTTTTAATTCAGGATTTCTAATTTGCATAGCTTGCAATAGTTTTTGCTGACAGCTATATGCCCTTGCAAGTCTGTCAAATTCCTGCCCCTGCCTTACCTCTTCAATGGCAAGTTGAACCATATGAATTTCTTCTGCAATCTGAGCCATTTGCATTTGAGTTGCATAACTAGTTATCGCTTCAGTCAATGCAGGAGATAAATTAACTCTCCTAAGTGAAATGGTCGATACAATTTTATTTGTTTCTGGGTTTACCAAATTTGCCATTAACGTGCCATCCTTTTTGGTCATAAGTTTTAAGGCACCATTGGCTATCTGCGCTTTCTGCTCACCGGTCAAAATTGCTTGAAAAGCCTGCTCCGGAATACTTGCTTTTACCATATTGATGAAGGCTGGCGCAGTGTATAACATTTCCTCAATTTTCTTAAATGCTTTTTTTGCCCCTTTAAGTACTGGTCCTGCTACTTCAGGCATATTAGAAAAATATTTAGCTACTTCGTAGCTATAATCATCAGCGTCAATCATTTCTATATTTTCTGACGGACTATAAATTATTTCTTCCATAAAGCGAGGTCCTTTCTGTTGTTCTCAATAATAACACCTTTGATGCTTTTCAACACGCTAATAGTCATCTCCCGCCGTGAGAACCAACATGCCTACCTCGCCTTCTCCGGCGGGAGGTCGTCGGGACGCATTCCGTGGATGCCGCACTTGGCGTAGGCCCGCTTCCGGATGTAGAAGAAAAATCCGATATGCACGGCGGCGGTGATGGTCCAGCTCACCGGGTACGACAGATACAGCACCGCGGGCGTATGGTACACCCGGAAGACCGTCGCCACCCACAGCAGCCGCACCCCGCAGGCCCCTACCATGGATACGATCATGGGCACCACCGAGTACCCCAATCCACGCAGCGCGCCCACCATCACGTCCATCACGCCGCACAGGCAGTACAGGCTGCAGACATATTTCAGCCGCACCATGGCGTGGGCAATGACCTCCTCCTCGCCGGGGGCATAGATGGAGGCCAGCGGATGCCCGAAGAACACCGCCAGATTCCCCAGCACCAGTCCGAAAATCAGGGAATAGACCTGGCAGAGCACCAGGGACCGGTCCACCCGGCGGCACTCCCCCGCGCCGTAGTTCTGACTGGTGAAGGTCAGGTCCGTCTGATAAAAGGAGTTCATGGACACGTAGACGAATCCCTCGATATTGGCGGACGCGGAGGACCCCGCCATAATGGCCGTGGAGCCGAAGGAGTTGATGGAGGACTGGATCACCACGTTGGACAGGGAGAACACGATCCCCTGGAACCCGGCGGGCAGTCCCACCTGCAGGATCCGCTTGACGATCCGCTTGTCCAGACGCAGCTTCCGCAGATCCAGATGCAGGGGCCCCTGGTCCCTCATCAGGCAGCTCACCACCAGCAGGGCGGACACCGCCTGGGAGATGATGGTCGCCAGGG
This sequence comes from uncultured Oscillospiraceae bacterium, assembly GCA_910579485.1. Classification (GTDB taxonomy): domain Bacteria; phylum Bacillota; class Clostridia; order Oscillospirales; family Oscillospiraceae; genus Pelethomonas. The sequence continues at coordinate 4,577 of CAJTVO010000072.1, forward strand.
CCACCCCCGCCACGCTCATCCGGAACACGATGACGAACAGCAGGTTCAGCGCCACGTTGGTCACGCCGGCGATGGCCAGGTAGTACAGCGGCCGCCGGGTATCCCCCTGGGCCCGGAGGATGGCGGAGCCGAAGTTGTAGAGCATGTTCACCGGCATCCCGATAAAATAGATCCGCAGATAGATGGTCGCCAGATCGATCACGTCCGGCGTGGAGGCGGTCCAGACCAGCAGCTGCCGGGACAGGGCCACCCCCAGCACCGCCAGGAGCACGCCGCTGATCAGCGAGATGGTGATGGCGGTGTGGACGCTGCTGTGGACGTCCTCCTCCCTGCCGCTGCCCATGTCCCGGGCCACCACCACATTGGTCCCCACGGAGAAGCCCACAAACAGGTTGACCAGCAGATTGATCAGAGAACTGGTGGACCCCACGGCGGCCAGCGCCGCCTCCCCCGCGCAGCGGCCCACCACCACCACGTCCGCGGCGTTGAACAGCAGCTGCAGCAGACTGGAAAGCATGAGCGGCAGGGCGAACAGCAGGACCTTCCCTGCCAGCGGGCCGTGTACCATGTCCATCCGGTATCCGCCCCGTTTCTGTGCTGCCATCCGATCTCCCCTCCTCTATTAAAACGTATATGGAAGCGCATTAAGCAAGTTATACCATATATCCTCCCAAAGAACAACCCCGCCTCCGGAAAAAAGAGGCCAAAAAACCGGCATGATCCCTCCCGTTTGTTCGGCATAACGCAGGATGCCCGCTCCAAAATTTTTTCAGCTTTCTCCAAGTTTCCTCTTGACAAACCGTTCATACCGTGTATACTGTTTATATACAGATGAACAGGCAAGAGGTGAAGCAATGGACATTATCATCAGCAACTCCAGCGGCCAGCCCATTTACGAGCAGATCTGCCGCCAGATCAAGGGGGCCGTGGCGTCCGGCAAGCTGAAGCCGGGGGAGCCTCTCCCCTCCATCCGCAATCTGGCCCGTGACCTGCGCATCAGCGTCATCACCACCAAGCGGGCCTATGAGGAACTGGAGCGGGACGGCTTCATCTTCACCGTGGCCGGTAAGGGCAGCTTCGTGGCCCAGCAGGATGTGGAGCTGGCCCGGGAGAGCAGCCTGCGGGAGATTGAGCAGCACCTGCAGGCCGCCCTGGAGCTGAGCCGCCAAATTGAACTGCCCGTCAGCGAGCTTCAAAATATACTTCAGGTATTAAGCGAGGAGGAATAAACCATATGGAAAGCAACGCTATCGAGATCCGGGGCCTTTGCAAGCGCTACAAGGGCTTTTCTCTGGACGATTTGAATCTGGACCTGCCCTACGGCTGCGTCCTGGGACTGGTTGGCGAGAACGGGGCCGGTAAGAGCACCACCATCCGTCTCATCATGGACGCCTTGGAGCGGGACGGCGGGACCGTCTCCGTCCTGGGGGCGGACAATCAAAGCAAGGAATTTCTGGACCTGAAGGAGGACATCGGCGTGGTGCTGGACGAGACCTTCGTGCCGGAGGTCATCAACGCCAAGCAGCTGGGGAAGATCATGGCGGGCACCTACCAGAACTGGGACCAGAGCGTCTATGACGGCTGGATCAGGCGCTTCGACCTGCCCCCGGACAAGAAATTCAAGGACTACTCCCGGGGCATGACCATGAAGCTGGGCATCGCGGCGGCCCTGAGCCACCGCCCCAGGCTCCTGCTCCTGGACGAGGCCACCGGCGGTCTGGACCCCATGGTCCGGGAGGAGCTGCTGGAGGTGTTCGCAGACTTTGCCGCCGAGGAGGGCCACGCGGTCCTGCTGTCCAGCCACATCGTCAGCGACCTTGAGCGCATCTGCGACTACATCGCCTTCCTCCACAAGGGCCGTCTGGTCCTGTGCGAGGAGAAGGACCTGCTGCTGGACAAATACGGCATCCTGAAATGCTCCAAAGAACAGCTTGCCAACATCCCCCAGGAAGCCATTCACGGCAGGCGGGTGGGGACCTACGGTGTGGAAGCTCTGGTAGAGCGGGAGTTCATGCCCCGGGACGCGGTGGTGGACCGGGCCAGTCTGGAAGACATCATCCTGTATATGGCGAAAGGAGAACAGAAATGATCGGACTTTTGAAGAAGGACCTCTATGTGGCGGATAAATCCAGCCGGCTGCTGGTGGTACTGGCCCTGGTGTTCTGTCTGGCCCCCGGCTTCGGGAGCCTGGGCAGCACCTACGCAATGATGATGGCATTCATGCTGCCCATGAACTCCATCGCCTATGATGAGCGGTGCAAGTGGGACCGCTACGCCGCCATGCTGCCCTGCCGCCCCAGCCAGATCGTGTGGTGCAAATACCTCCTCAGCGGCATCTACACACTCCTGGGCGAAGTCATCATCCTTGCAGGGGCAGCGGTCCGGCATATCATGAAGCCCGGCTCCGTAGACTGGCAGTCCATTTTTGAGATCAACCTCATGCTGGCTCTGGTAATGTTCCTGGTGATCTCCATCACCCTCCCCTTCCTCTTCCGGTTCGGCTCGGAGAAGGGCCGGCTCATCATGCTGGTGGTCATGGCTATGGGCGTAGGCACAGCGGTAGCCTCCACAAACGCCATCTTCGGCGACCGTGATCTGGTGAGCCTGCTGCCGCCTGTGCCGGTGCTGGTCACCCTGGGCGCGGCGCTGGTGATCGGAGGGATATATGTGTCCTTCCGCCTGAGCGTCCATTTCTACCGGAAACGGCAAAATGGAGCGTATGACTGACCCGGAAAGGAGGCCTCTATGAAAAATACCCATACATGCCCGAAATGCGGTTCCCGACAGATCGTCCGCATCCCCGACACACCCCGCCGCCACGCCAGCGGAAACAACATCTACACCACAACCGTCACCCTCATGGGAAAAATACCCGTGATCCGCTACGTCTGCTGTGACTGCGGCTTCGTGGAAAATTGGGTAGAAACACAAGGGGAACGGGCGGAAATTGCCCGCGTCTTTGGATAAACCGCAAAACTTCATTCCCCCATATTGACATAAAAATTTCATCATGCTACCATAAAAGTGCCGCTTGTGACCCCCCACGGGCCAGGGCGGCGCTTTTTTGGCACTTCCGCCGGGTCAAGCTCCGGCGGCGCGGCATACTACATGTAAGGGAAGCGGACCCCTGGAAAGGAATCAAAAGAGAATGGAAGAAAAAGAGATCAGACCTCAAGAGAACAAAATGGGCGTCCTGCCCATCAACAAGCTGCTGGTGAACATCTCGGTGCCCATCATGCTCAGTATGCTGGTCCAGGCTCTGTACAATGTGGTGGACAGCGTCTTCGTCTCCCGGGTCAGCGAGAACGCGCTGAACGCGGTGAGCCTGGCCTTCCCGGTGCAGAACCTGATGATCGCGGTGGCAACGGGGACCGGCGTGGGCATCAACGCCCTCCTCAGCAAGAGCCTGGGGGAAAAGCGCTTTGAGCGGGCCAACCTGACGGCCTCCAACGGCGTATTTTTAGGGCTGTGCAGCGCGGCCGTCTTCGCGGTGCTGGGCGCGCTGTTCTCCCGGACCTTCTTCCAGGTCCAGACAGATGTGGCGGAGATCGTGGAGGGCGGCACGGAGTATATCCGCATCTGTACGGTCTTCTCCTTCGGCATCTTCACCGCCATCAGCATCGAGCGCCTGCTCCAGGCCACCGGCAAGACCATCTACAGCATGATCACCCAGATGGTGGGCGCGGTCATCAACATCATCTTCGACCCCATCTTTATCTTCGCGCTCGACATGGGCGTTGCCGGCGCGGCCTGGGCCACGGTGCTGGGCCAGCTGGTGGGCGCTTCCCTGGGCGTCTACTTCAACGCGAAGAAGAACACGGAGATCACGCTGAACTTCAAGGGCTTCCGCCCCAACGGCCAGATCATCCGCCGCATCTACTCCGTGGGCGTGCCCTCCATCATCATGGCCTCCATCGGCTCGGTGATGACCTTCGGCATGAACAAGATCCTCATCGGCTTCACCACCACGGCGACCGCCGTATTCGGGGTGTACTTCAAGCTCCAGAGCTTCGTGTTCATGCCGGTATTCGGCATGAACAACGGCCTGGTCCCCATCGTGGCCTACAACTTCGGCGCCCGGAAGCCGGAGCGGATGGTCAAGGCGGTCAAGCTGGGCGCGATCTACGCCACCGCCATCATGGCCGCAGGCGCGGCCGTCTTCCTGCTGATCCCCCATCTGCTCCTGGGCCTGTTCGACGCCTCGGAGTACATGCTGGAGATCGGCGTCCCCGCCCTGCGGATCATCTGCCTCAGCTTTTTGCTGGCGGGCTTCGGCATCGTCGCCTCGTCCTTCTTCCAGTCCCTGGGCCACGGGGTGCTGAGCCTCATCATCTCCCTGGTCCGGCAGCTGATCGTGTTGCTGCCCGCGGCGTGGCTGCTGAGCCTCTCCGGACGGCTGGATCTGGTCTGGTGGGCCTTCCCCATCGCGGAAGTATTCTCCGCGACCCTCAGCGTCCTGTTTTTGATCTACGCCTACCGGAAAGAGGTCAAGCCCATGCTGGCGGAATGACCCCCTATATCAAAAGCGGCCCGATGAGAACATCGGGCCGCCTCTCTTTTCAAAATACGCTTACTCTTCCTCGTGGTCATGCGCATGACCGTGGTCGTGGCCGCAGCAGCCCTCTTCACAGCCGTCGCAGGGGTGCTCATAGGCGACGCCCTTGCGCTTGTAGTAGTCGGCGATAGCGGCCTTGACCGCCTGCTCGGCCAGAACGGAGCAATGGACCTTCACCGCCGGCAGGCCGTCCAGGGACTCCACCACGGCCTGATTGGTGAGCTTCAGCGCCTCGCTGAGGGGCTTGCCCTTGATCATATCGGTGGCGATCGAGCTGGTGGCGATGGCGGAGGCGCAGCCGAAGGTCTGGAACTTCACGTCCTCGATGACCTCGTCATCGGTGATCTTCAGATACATGCGCATAATATCGCCGCACTTGGCGTTGCCGACCTCGCCCACGCCGTTGGCGTCCTCCAGAACGCCCACGTTGTGGGGGTGGGCAAAGTGCTCCATTACTTTTTCGCTGTATTCCATTGCCATGGCAGTCGTTTCCTTTCTATTTTATCGTTAAAATATATATTTCTTTACCGTGTTCCCCTTGGCGGAGCCGCTTATTGGTACGGGTCCTCCATTTTTTCGAGCATGTGCATCCAGACCGGGCTCATCTGCCGCAGGGTCTTCACCACCTCCGGCACCTGCTCCAGGATATACTCCACTTCCTCCATGGTGTTGTACTCACACAGGCTCAGCCGCAGAGACCCATGGGCGATCTCATGGGGCATCCCCAGCGCCAGCAGCACATGGCTGGGGTCCAGCGATCCGCTGGTGCAGGCGCTCCCCGAGCTGGCGCAGATACCCGCCAGATCCAGCCGCAGCAGGAGGCTCTCCCCCTCGATGCCCTCGAAGCAGAAGCTGACGATCCCGGGAGCCCTGTGCGCCCCGCTCCCGTTGCACCGGGAATAGGGGATCCTGCTCAGCCCCTCGATCAGCCTGTCCCGCATGGCGGCGACCTTGGCCGTATTCTCCTCCATGTGGGCGCAGCTCTCCTTCAGCGCCGCCGCCATGGCCAGGATGGACGGGATGGCTTCGGTGCCGCCCCGCCTGCCGCGCTCCTGGGCGCCGCCTTCGATGAAGTTCTTCAGCCGGACGGACTTCTTGCAGTACAGCGCCCCCACGCCCTTGGGGGCGTGGAACTTGTGCCCGGAGAGGGACAGCATGTCGATGTTGTCCTCCACCACGTTGATGGGCATATGTCCCACCGCCTGCACGGCGTCGGTGTGGAACAGCACGCCCTTCTCCCGGCAGACCGCGCCGATCTCCCGGATGGGCTGGACGGTGCCGATCTCGTTGTTGGAGAACATGATGGTCACCAGACAGGTGTCCTCCCGGATGGCGGCCTTCAGCTCCTCCAGGCGCACCACGCCGTCCTCATGGACCGGCAGGTAGGTGACCTCAAAGCCCTGCTTCTCCAGCCGCTTTAAGGTGTGGAGCACCGCGTGGTGCTCGATGGTATCGGAAATGATATGTTTCTTCCCTTTTTCCGCCCCCAGCCGGGCCCCCTCGGTGATGGCCCAGTTGTCGGCCTCGGTGCCGCAGCCGGTGAAATAGATCTCCCGGGCCTCGGCGCCCAAGCATCCGGCGATGGCCTCCCGGGCATCCATCAGAGCGTAGTTGGCCTCCCTGCCCTTCTGGTGCAGGGAGCTGGGGTTGCCGTACAGCTCCCCCAGGGCGGGGAGCATGGCGTCCATCGCCGTCTTGCTGACGGCGGTGGTGGCGGCGTTGTCGGCGTATACGAACATGGCGTATGACCTTCCTTTCTTTGCCGGAGCCCTCCGGCGGGTGATATACCTTTTTCCTATAGGAAAATAGGAATTATATTTACAAAATTTCTTGCGCGCGGGGAGCTTCCGCCTTTCAGCAGTTGCCTCTCCCCGACGCTCTGCAGCGGGCGTCCAGACGGCGCTGCTTATCTACCAGGTCCGCCAAGGTCACGTGGTCCACCACGTTGCTGATGGCCTGGTCCACCTGCTCCCACAGGTCCAGAGTAACGCAGGCCTTGCACCGGGCGCACTGGTTGACCTTGTCGTCCATGCAGGAGACCGGGGCGAGGCTGCCCTCCACCGTCCGCAGGATCAGTCCCACGGTGTATTCCTCCGGGTTTTTCACCAGGCGGTACCCGCCTTTCGCCCCCCGGACGCTGCGGACCAGTCCCGAGCGCACCAGAACGGGGATGATCTGCTCCAGATACTTCTCGCTGATCCCCCGGCTCTCGGCCACCGTCTTCACCGACAGGTTCACGCCCTCCTCCTGCATGGCCAGCTCCAGCATCAGGTGCAGGGCGTAGCGGCTCTTTGCGGATAGCTTCATGGCGTCACCGTCCTTTCGTATTTCCTATCTTAATCTAGGATTTATGATTTGTCAAGAGGCATTTGCAATATATTCCGCACGATCCTCCTGATACACTGCTTATTCTTTCCGCATTTGCTGGTTTTTATCTCTGGAGGCGGTGAAGAGGGGAGGGGCGGCAAAGGACCGCGAGCCGTCAGCTTTGGCTCGCGGTCCGTTTCTTATATTACTGCGCCAGCACCCACTCCATGACGGTGTCTACTCCCTGACGGAGGTCCTCAATATCCTTGTGGACGAAGACGTCCGGCTGGATGCAGGTCTCCCACGGATAGAGCCTGCCGTCTTCGCCGTAGTGCTCCTCATAGATCATCTCCACGCCCATCTCCTCCAGCAGTTCCGTGCTGTCCCGCCACCGGTCGGATATCTTGAAAATGATCTGAGAATTGGGGAGAACGCTCGGGTTGTATTCCCGCTCCTCGCTCCGGCTGAAGAAAGAGGAAAACTGCCCTGTGGGCTCTCCAACGGTCACCGCACCGAATTCGTCTTTGAGGAAGGCGATCATCTTGGTTGCGGCGGAGGATGTTTGGCCGCCGGTCAACACATAGATGTCTTTCCCCTCCAACAGCTCCGTCTTTCCACGCACCTCCTCCAGAAATGGAAGGAGATCCGCGCTCCCGCCGGGGCAGTGCCGGAGGTCGACGGCCACCTTGTGGCAGTCCGGATGCTCCTCCATCCGCTTTTCGACCTCCTTCAGCTGATACCAGATGTTACTGATATACGACATCGTACCGATACACCACTGGATACATCCACCGTCTGTTCCCTCCAGATACTCTGTCCGGTCGCCCCCTTTTACATAAGCCAGAGAAGTCGCCTTTTCAGGGAGGATCCACGAGCTGGACGTCCACTCGTCCTTGGTGATCACGGGGACCTCTATCGATACCACCTCCTGGTTATCATCGAGGATCTGGAAGGTGTAGCCCTCCTTGTAGTCGCAGCCCACCCAGTCAAAAAAGCTTGGGTAACAGTAAAAACCCGTTGCCGCAAGCCACTCCAATTCAAATAAGCTGTCCGCCCTGTGTCTGAGGTACAGGCTGTCCACACCGTTTACCCCAACGACCTCATGGAGCAGATAAGGCGCAAACTGGTCGTTGCCCTCATAATAAGCCCACAGATACAATCTGTTGTTCAATGGGGTTACAGAGGCCGCCAAAAATCTATCACAATAAGGAAGGGGGCCCGACCACCAGAGCGCCGTGTGGTTGTCGCCCATGCTGGTGACAATGGAAACGAGCTCATAGAAGATATCACTGTCGGACAGCTTGCCCACCTTTGCGATCACCCGGTCCAGCTTCCAGTCAAATTCCTCCTCGGAACAGAAATAGAACGGGTCCGGATGCTTGGTCTTATACTCCTCCCGCAGGTATTCGATGTCCTCGATCCAGTTCTTCTCCCGTTCCGGCAGCTCCGGCTCCGGGGGCTCCTCGGGAGCCGGAATTGCCTCGGGAGCGAAAGTTTCCACCTCTGACTCGGGGTCCGGCTCAGGAGCGGGGTCCGGTTCCGGCTGCGCCGCGGGAGCACAGGCGGACAGCAGCAGGCAGAGAGTAAGGAAACACAGACCAATCTTCTTATTCATAGGATATTCCTCCGTGTTTTAAATTTATACGCCGAAAACCGCAGCGGCGCAGAATAAGTCCGTTGCGGCCTCCGTATTCCATTCATGCTTAGAAAGGTTGTCTAGATATCGCAAAGAAAATGTGCATCGCAACGTGAAAATCAGGGAAACAACATACCCCAAATGGTACCATAGGGATATCCGGCACCATTCTGGTCATTGGCGCCGGGGCCAGCAGGGCGAGGTGGGGGATTACTACCGCTTCCTATACCGCCCTCACTATTGCTTACTACGGTGCACAGCGCGATACCCGCATCGGCATCCTCGATTTGGACAGGCACCTCATCCTCCGCCGCGTCCATCGCGCCAGCCTGGCTGGGCAGCAGGGATACGCAGAGCAGCAGGGACAGGGACAGTGCTGTGAGTTTTTTCCACATAGGGATCATCCTTTCTTTTTAAGATGAGCCCATTCTACATAGTCACAGGCAAAAGTTCCATAGCGTTTCACGGAAATATTTTCTTCCGTCAAACAGCAAGTTGTTAAAAATCTGTCAAAACTGCGCCGCATCTCTTGACAAACCGGCGTTCCTGTCATAAGATAGCTTAAAATATGGATTTTGTCAAGGGGGCTGCACATTATGCAGGAATTTAAACTTGGTACATACATCAAAAAACGCCGGGAAGAGCTGGGCATGAGCCAGGAGGAGCTGTGCGAGGGCTTTTGCTCCGTTTCCAGTCTCTCCCGTATTGAGAACAACCAGCAAGACCCCTCACGGAACCTAACGAAGAATCTGCTTGAGCGGCTGGGGCTGCCGAAGGACAGATTCCTTGCTTTGTGGGATCAGGAGGGAATCTCTGAGGGCGCACTGGTACGGGATATCCGGGATGACATGATTTTATATGAGCGCACCTTAGAAAACGACCGTTCGGACATCCGGGAGCGCATTTGCGAAAAGCTGGTGGAGTTGGAGAAGGTTATAGGGCCAAAAGACCACCCAATCCGCCAGTTTATCCTTGCCCAAAGGGCTCTTTTGGGCACTCAGGATGGGCCATACAGCCCTGACGAACAATTGGCAATGCAGATGGAAGCTATCCGAATGACGTGCCCAAAGTTTGACCCGGAGGATTTCCGGCACGGGCATTACAGTTTGGACGAAACCACGTTAATGAATCAGATTGCCCGTACCTATTCCCAGCTTGGAGAAAGAAAAAGAGCAACTGACATGTATGATCAGCTGCTCAAATATGTTGAAAAGAATCATAGGGAACTGGCCGGATATGCTTCGCATTTCTGCTTGATTGCCCACAACTATGCAATTAACCTAGGCCTAGCAAAGCGGTATTGGGAATCCATTGAAATTGCGGAGAAGGGCAGAACCCTCTGTATCAGCAAGGGAAGTTACCAGTTTTTGCCCGGATTTCTGGCAATTCAGGCTGCGTGCCATCATTTTTTAGGTAACATCCAAAAAAGCAAGGAGCTGTACCTCCATGCCTATTACGTCTATAGTGCGCATGGAGACGCAGCCAACCGGGAAGTTATGCGACAAGAAATGAGGGAATATCTTGGCATTGAGATGTCTGAATGCCTAGCTTTCTGAATGACCCGCTCCTGCCTCTCCAGGAAACGCATCTTCGCCCATCGGCACCACCAGCGCATCCAAATCATCCTCCCGCTCCGCCTCCGGGGCCTCTATCGGGGCAGGCGGGACCTCCTCCGGCGTACCGGCAGCGCGAGCCTGGCCGGGCAGCAGGGAGAGGCAGAGCAGCAGGGAAAGCAACAGCGAAGCAAGTTTTTTCAACATAGGGATCATCCTTTCTTTTTAGGTTGCTTTCAGTATATATTACCTCCGCTCAGAGAGTCCATAGCATCTCACGGAAATTTTTTCTTCCGTGAAACAGCAGCTAAAAGCGCTCCTTGACGCCGCGCAGCGTCAAGGAGCGTTCCTTATTGATACTTCTTCCCCACCACATAAACGGGTATCATCATCCCGCCCAAAATGATGAACAGCGTCATGGGCAGCAAAATACCGAACTGCGCCATTGCCGCCAGCCCCAGCTTCACCAGCAGCCCCTGTACGGCGGCGAAAAGCAGTACCCAGCCGCCCAGCGTCAGGCAGGCCCAGGCCCGGACAGCATTCAAAATATGGGGCCAGTTGCTGTTGTTGAAGTGTACCCCCGGTATGTTCATGCGAAACACCCCATCGCTATAAAAGTTCACCTTATATTGGTCATAAAATCCCGGCAGCTTTTCTTTCGAAAAAAAGATAAAGTACACACCAAAGATGAGTGCCATCAGCGGCGGAAGGATCATAAAAACGATATCATCCGCCAAGAGCCACGCCGGCGCAAACCGGTAAAGAAGCCCGGCCTCCACGGCGCACAGCGCCAGCGCCCACAAAAACCGCATTCCCCACTTCCGCCGGCTATCCCGCTGCGCCGTCTGCTCCTGGGCGGTCATGACAAGGGCCCCATTGATCAGCGGCTCTATCTCCTGGACTGTCAGCGGCTGATCCTTTCGGATGATCTCACCACAGAGCATCTCCGTCACGCTGACCTCCATCAGCGCCGCCAGAGGCTGCAAAAGGGCAATGTCCGGCAAGCTCAGCCCCCGCTCCCATTTGCTCACAGCCTTGTCGGAGACATACAGCTTTTCTGCCAGTTCCTTCTGGGTCATCCCTTTTTCCTTTCGCAGCCGGGATAGAAAGGCACCAAATTTTTCGTTGTCGATTTTATAGTTTCCTGCCATTGCGCGTTCCTCCTTTGCCGCAAGTATAACGCAAGTATAGGCAAAAGGCGGCTCTTTTGTCAACCGACCAGCGGTAGAGCCCTGTATTTGCAATGGTTTTCAAGCGCAAGCCGCCTTATTCGACCTCCAGGTAAGGCCGCGCTAATCCAACGGTCACCCTGGTCCCCTTCCCCAGCTCGGACTCCACCGTGATAGTGTGCCCCAGTTTCCGGCATATCTCCTGGCTCAGGTACAGTCCGATGCCAGTGGCCCGCTTGTCCATGCGTCCATTGTACCCGGTGAATCCCCGCTCGAAGATCCGGGGCAGGTCCTCCGCCGCGATGCCCACGCCGTCGTCCTGAATGAACAGCCGCTCCCCCTCGCTCCACACCTTCACGTGCCCGCAGGGGGCGTACTTCACCGCGTTGGACAGCACCTGCTCCACCACCAGCTGGAGCCACTTTTCATCGCTGAGGGCCCGGAGCCCCGTCTCGTTCAGCTCCAGGGACACCTTGCCCCGGATGAACAGCGGCGCGTACTTCCGCGCCGCCTGCCGCAGCACGCTGTCCAGGTCCAGGTTGCGTATCATATAATCAGTGGAAGCGCCGCCCAACCGCAGATAGCTCAACACCAGCTCCACATACCGCTCCACCCGGAACAGCTCCGCGCTGAGGGCCCGTCCCCGCTCCGACTCATCCTCCTGAAGGATCAGCCGCATGGCGGAGATCGGGGTCTTGATCTGATGCACCCACATGGTATAGTAGTCCACGCTCTCCCGCATCCGGGCATCCAGCGCGGAGACCGCCGTCCGCCGGTCCTCGTCCAGTTCCAGCAGCAGCTCCCGGTAGGCGGCCTCTCCAGGCTCCCGGGGCTCCGGCACCAGGGACATCAGCAGCGCCGCCTGTCCCCGGAGACTCTCCAGAAACAGCACCTTCCGCCGCCACCGGAAGAAGTCCATCAGTCCAGCCGTCAGCAAAATGATCAGGCACAGCAGGCCGCCGTACCCGGCTGCCTCCGCCGGAAGCTGGTAGAGCGTCAGCACCCAGGCGAACACCCCCGTACAGGCTCCCAGCAGAAGCAGCGGCCAGCACCTGCATTTCAGATATCCCCAAACGATCCGCATCCTTCACCCCTCGATCAGGTAGCCCAGTCCCTTCTTCGTTCGGATGAACTCCGTCAATCCGATGCCCTCAAGCTTCCGCCGCAGGCGGGCCATGTTCACCGTCAGCGTGTTCTCATCCACGAAGCTGTCCGTCTCCCACAGCTTCCGCATCAGCGTGTCCCGGGAGACCGTCTTCCCCTTCTGCTCCAGCAGCACCTGCAATATCCGGTACTCGTTCCGGCTCAGCTCCAGTGACTGCCCCTCATACCGCAGGGTGTTGTCCCCGGTATCCAGCACCGCCCCCCGGCATCCCAGCAGCGGCGCGGAAGCGCCGAAGTCGTAGGTCCGCCGCAGCAGCGCCTGGACCTTCGCCGCCAGCACCTCCAGGTCGAAGGGCTTGGCGATAAAATCGTCCCCGCCCATATTCATGGCCATGACCACGTTCATATTGTCCGATGCCGAGGACAGGAACACGATTGGCACCTGACTGAGTTTCCGGATCTCCGCGCACCAGTGGTATCCGTTCCGGAAGGGCAGTCCGATATCCAGCAGGACCAGGTGGGGCGCAAAGGCAGTAAACTCCTCCATCACCCGGGTC
>CAJTVO010000073.1 GCA_910579485.1 uncultured Oscillospiraceae bacterium
AGAACCATTGGTTCTGGCGCGTTTTTGCCTACTTTTGGCGCGGGCCAAAAGTAGGCGCAGGGTCCGGGGGCGCGAAGCCCCCGGACTTTCAAAAAGAAAACGCCCCGTGCCGCCGCGCAGCGGCGGCAGAGAAAGATCAATCCACCGCCCTGCATGTAGACCGTTCGATCAGTGTCGGCGTAAGTATCCGATGAGTATACCCCGCCAACTCACTCTGTATCTTATCCAAAAGACTATCCACCGCCACGGAAGCCAGCATCTTCATCGGCTGCTCAATAGTCGTCAAATGTATCCTCGGCAGACTGCTGTACCGGATATTATCAAACCCCAGCAGGGAAATATCCTCCGGGATGCAGATGCCGCTCTCCTCCGCCGCCTGGATGACGCCAAGGGCGTTGGTGTCCGTGGCGGCAAAGATGGCGGAGAAATTCCTCTCCTGGGCAAAAAGCTGCTTGGCCAGCTGGTAGCCATATTTAATGGAGGTCAGCGGAAATGTATTGTTGCAGTACTGAGGGGTCAAACCGAGGTCCTGGCAGGCGGCGGCGTAGCCCTCGGAACGGAGCTGATGGGTGGTGCTTCCCCGGCGGCGGCCAAAATACAGGATATTCCGGTGGCCCAGGCCGTGGAGGTACTCCACGCCCATGTACGCCCCCCGGTAGTTGTCCACGGAAACGTAGCTCTCCGGAACCTCCCGCAGGTTCTCGCCTACAAAGACTGTGGGCAGGCGGGACAGGTAGGGGCGCAGCTTCTCATAGCTCTCCGGGCCGGAGGGTACCAGGATGATGCCGTCCACCTGCCGCCCGATCATCAGCTCAAACAGCTCCTTCTCCTGCTCCAGATCCCGGGAGGAGTTGCACAAAATGATGTTGTACCCCCTGGCCCGGGCCTGGCGGTCGATGTGGTAGGCCAGGTCCGACATGAAGGGGTTGTTCACCCCCGTTAGGATCAATCCCAACAGCTTGGTGCTCTTCATCACCATGGCCCGGGCCACGGTGTTGGCCGTATAATTCATCTCCTTGCAGACCTGGAGGATCCGCTCCCGGGTGTCCACGCTGATCTCCGGACTGCCGGACAGGGCGCGGGAAACCGTGGAGTAGGAAACGCCGGCCGCTTTTGCAACGTCTTTGATGGTAACATTCTTCATAAGATGGCCTCCGCTTCGAAAATATTCCGCACATTTTTTCGTGAATTTATTGTAAAGCCTGACGCACAGAATTGCAAGGGCAATTTGAGGCGCTTCGATCATTTTCTGTAATTTTGCACATATTAATAGGGTTCCATTCGTTAAAAAGACGAAAAATTGCAGATATCCGGAAGACCTTGGAGGCGGGAACGCCAGTTTTCCGGAAACAATTCAAAAAGAACCGGGAAAATTGCCGGAATAATGGCAAACAGCCGCCATTTCAGAGGTGAGAAGCCCGTTTTGCGGCGGCCAGGGGCGAAATGCTGTTGACAAAGCTCCGGAAATGCGGTACAATCTAAACACCTTAAGAAGCGGAAACGTTTGAACCTCTTGGAGCGGAGCGAAAGGGGAGAATGAATGACATGATACGCGGTGTGTTATTCGATCTGGGCGGCACGCTGCACGTGTCGGACTCACCGGAGGGACGAGACGTGTGGTTTGCCCGGCGGCTGCTGGACCGTCTGGCGGACTACGGCATCCCGCTGGATGCTGCGCCGGAGGAATTGGCGCGGAAGCTCCATGAAAACGGAGAGGCCTACAAGCGCCACTCCGAGAAGGATCTGCGGGAGCTGCCGCCGCCAGAAATCTGGAACGACTGGTATCTGCGGGACTGGGATATTGGCCGGGAGCGGCTGGGCCCCATCGCGGAGGAGCTGAGCTTCCTCTACGACTACGAGCGGATGCGCGTGATCCGGCGGCCTTATATAAAGGAGACGCTGGACGCCCTGCGGGTCCAGGGGATGAAGCTGGGGCTTATCAGCAACATCATCTCCCTGTCGGTGGCCCCCCACTTTTTGGAGGAGTACGGCGTCCGGGACTACATGGACTGCATCGTTCTCTCCAGCGCCACGGGCATCCGAAAGCCGTCGGCGGATATCTTCCGGGCGGCGGAACGGGAGCTGGGCCTGGGGCCGGAGGAGCTGGCCTATGTGGGCGACACCCTCTCACGGGACGTGATGGGGACCCGGAACGCCGGGTGGCGGCTGATGATCCAGATCAAAAACCCCGGGGCGGCCCGCCGGGACAAGGGACTGGAGCATTCCGGGCTGAAGCCGGACTACCTCGTCGAGGGGCTGGAGGAGATCCCGAAGATCATCCGCAAAGTGAATGAGAAACCATAGAATAGGGTTGCATAGGAGGAATAGCGATGATGAACCGCAACATTGACACCATTTTCTTCGATGTGGGCGCCACGCTGCGCTACGTAGTGGAGGACGAGGAATTTGCCGCCGCGGCAGACAGGGCGCTGATGGAGCTGGTGGGCGCCCGGGAACCTCACGACGTGTTCTTTGAAAAGCTGACCAAGAACTGGAAGGCCTACCGGAAGCGGGCCAAGGATACCCTGCTGGATGTGTCCGAGATGGAGCTGTGGCTGCAATACCTGCTGCCGGACTATCCGGCGGAGCGCATCGCCCCCAACGTGGCCCGCCTGACCCGTCTGTGGCGGGACCACGACGGACGCCGGGTGCCCCACGACGGCGTGAAGGAGACCCTCCGGGAACTGACCAACCGGGGATACAAGCTGGGCATCATCGCCAACACCATCACCGAGACGGAGATCCCCGACTGGATGTGCCACGACAATGTGGCGGACTGCTTCAGGACGGTGATCCTGTCCTCCAAGGTGCGACTGAGAAAGCCGGACCCCGCCATCTATCTGCTGGCCTCCCGCTGTATCGGCTCCGCGCCGGAGAACTGCGCCTATGTGGGCGACAACCCGGTCCGGGACGTGGAGGGCGCGGTGGACGCCGGTTATGGCAGCATGATCCTCTTTGAGGACGCGGGCACCGCCGACCGGGAGGGCAAGGCCCCCACCGTGATGCCGGACTACCGGATCAAGGCCATTCCCGAGCTGCTGGACCTGTTCCCGCCCAGGGCCTGAGGGATACATATTCCGACTTCTGATTGGGAGAAGAGCTATGAAGAAGATCAAGGGCGTGTTTTTCGACCTGGGGGGGACGCTGCGCATCTGCGAGGAGAACCCCGGGCATCAGGAAAAGGCCAAGGCCCGCATGGCGGAGCTGGCGGGCCGCGCGGACGTGAAGGATTTCATCGACATGGTGGAGGCGCGCTACGCGCCCTACCGGGACTGGGCGCTGACGGAGAACCGGGAGGCCGGGGACTTCGAGCTGTGGCACAAGTGGCTGCTGCCGGAGATGGACGCCGGCGCGCTGGAAAAGGTCTGTCATGAGCTGACTTTCCAATACCGGCAGGCCAAGGGAAAGCGGCGCGTGGTGGACGGCGGACTCCAGGTGATCCGGGGCCTCTATGAGCGGGGCTACCGGCTGGGGATCATCTCCAACCTCATCGGAGAGGACGAGATCCCCGACTGGCTCCGGGAGGACGGTCTGACCCAGTATTTCGGCGCCGTGATCCTCTCCTCCGTGTGCCGCATCCGTAAGCCGGACCCGGAGATCTACCGTCTGGGCTGTGAGGAGCTGGGACTGGAGCCGGAGGAGTGCGTCAGCGTGGCCGACAACCTGGGCCGGGACATCACCGGAGCCAAGGCGGTTGGCATCGGGGCCAACGTTCTGTTCATCAGCCCCGAGAAGCTGGCGAAGAAAACCATCACCGATGAAAACCGGCCTGATTTTATCGTGCATCAGTTCAAGGATATTTTGGACCTTCCTATTTTGCAGTGACAGGAAAGGGGTTGGGTACATATGGAAAAGCAGATCGATACCATTTTCGTGGACCTGGGGGACACCTTCCGGGTCATCCGCAAGGACGAGGCCTATCAGCGAGCGGCCAAGGAGACCATCACCCGCCTGCTGGGCGTGGACGAGGACCCTGTGGAGTTCTATAAAAACGTCATCGAGCCCCGGTATGACAAATACCGGGAGTGGGCGCTGACTTTCTACTGCGAGGCGCCGGTCAAGGAGCTGTGGACCCGCTGGCTGGCCTATGACTTCCCCCGGGAGCGGGTGGAGGCGGCTGCGGCGGAGATGACCTACGCCTACCGCAAGACCAAGGGGGAGCGTGTGGTCACCGACGGCGGCATTGAGACCATCAAGGAGCTGTACAGCCGGGGGTATACCCTGGGCATCGTCAGCGATTTGGTGGGCACGGAAGAGGTGGACGAGTGGCTGGACCACGACCAGCTGCGGCCCTACTTCAAGACCGTGCAGCAGTCCTCTGTGTGCCTCATCCGGAAGCCCCATCCGGCCATTTACTACTATGCCCTGGAGGAGTGCGGGAGCGATCCCAAGCGGACCTGCTATGTGGGCGACAACCTGGCCAGGGACATCGTGGGGGCCAAGGCCGCGGGGCTGGGCATGACCATCGGGGTGCAGTACCCCGGCAAGAAGCCCCAGGAGGTCACCGAGGAGAACAAGCCGGATAGGTTCATCAGCCATTTTGCCCAGCTGTTGGATATTTTCCCGGCGATCAAGTGACGGACGGGAGTTAATCGAATCTGAATTTATCACGCCGCTCTGCGGCGAAAAGGAGATAGTGCTATGAGCAGCATCATCGGCGGCGAGGCCCTGGCCAGGGCCGTGGAGGCCGCTTATCAGGCCGGTCAGACCGACTATTATCTGGAGCCTCTGGCTCTGGTGGACGAGAACGGAACCCCCGTGGGCAAGATCAAGGATGGCGATCAGGTGGTTTTCTGCTGCCGGAGAGGCGAGCGGGAGATCGAGCTCACCGATGCCTTTGTGGACCCCACGTTCCCCCATTTTGAGCGGGACTATATGAAGGACCTCAGCTTCGTTATCATGACCATGTATCATGAGAAGTTCAAGGACCTGCCCATTGCCTTCGCCCCGGAGAAAGTGGTGAAACCCCTGGCCCAGGTGATCGGCGAGGCAGGGCTGCGGCAGTTCCATTGCGCCGAGTCGGAGAAGTACGCCCATGTGACCTTCTTCTTCAACGGCGGCGAGAACCAGCCCTTCCCCGGCGAGGACGACCTGCGGGTCCCCTCTCCCAAGGGCATCCCCTTCGACCAGAAGCCGGAGCTGAGCCTGCCGGAGGTGGCGGAGAAGGTCATGGGCGCCGTGGACAGCGGCTATGAGTTCATCCTCACCAACTTCGCCAACGGCGATGTGATCGGACACACCGCCAACACGGAGGCCAAGCTGTCCGCCGCCGCCACCGTCAGCCAGTATGTAGGCAAAGTGGCGGAGTACGCCAAGGACCATGGCTATGTAGTGGCCGTCACCGCCGACCACGGCAACATTGAGACACTATATAATAAGGAAGGGAAGCCCCACGTGGCCCATACCACCAATCTGGTGCCCTTCATCGTTCTGGACCCCCAGGGACGGGACATCGCCCTTCATGACGGCCGTCTGGGCGATGTGGCGCCCACCGTGCTGAGCGTGCTGGGGCTGGAGCAGCCTGCGGAGATGACGGGGACCTCCCTCATCGAGACACCGGGCTTCACCAACAAAAAAATGATGCTCATCATTCTGGACGGCTGGGGCTTCGGCACAGCCGATGACAAGGATGCCATCTTCTCCGCCGATACCCCCGCCTGGGACGGCCTGCTGGCGAAGTATCCCAACAGCAGGCTCCGCGCCTCCGGGGAGGACGTGGGCCTCCAGGCCGGGAAGCCCGGCAACTCCGAGGCAGGACACTCCAATCTGGGCGCGGGCCGCGTAGTGGCCCAGGACGACGTGCGCATGGACCGCGCCATCCAGGACGGGTCCTTCAAGACCAACCCTGTCTTTTTGCAGGCCATCGCCAACGCGCGGGAGAACCATAAGCCCCTGCACCTGCTGGCTTACCTCACGGAGAAGTCCAGCCACGGGTGCATCGACTATCCCCTGATGCTGGTGGAAATGGCGGAAGGGGTGGAGGAGATTAACCTCCATATCATCTTCGATGGGCGCAGCACCGAGCCGGGAAGCGCTCCCGCCATGCTGCGGCAGCTGGAGGAGCGCCTCGCGAAGCTGGGCCGGGGCCGTATTGTGGACGGCGTGGGCCGGGGCATCGCCCTGGACCGGGACGGCAACTATGCCAAGATCCAGAAGGCCTACGAGTGCATGACCCTGGGAAAAGGTACCCGGTATACCGCCTGAGGGACCTGTGGGGACGGACTGTCCGTTTGGCGGCCGGCTATGTACAGTTCCCATGAGAAAATACATTGACATGGGAGGCCGTTTCTCTTATACTGTCCCCATCTTGATTTGGGAGGTAACACAAACATGATGGCAACAACACCTGTAGCGGTAGTAGACGTATCCGCACTGGCCCTGACACCGCTGGATATTGGACTGCGTATGCTGCTGGCTATGCTGGTGGGCGCGGTCATCGGTACGGAGCGGGAGTATACCCACCGCCCTGCCGGTATGCGTACGCATATGCTGGTGGCCCTGGGCGCCTGCGCGGTGATGACCACCGGCCAGATGATCTTCTGGCAGTACCGGCCCTTCGGCGCTACGCCGGACCCTGCCCGTCTGAGCGCTCAGGTCATCACCGGTCTGGGATTTTTAGGCGCGGGTACGATTATGCGGGAAGGCCCCAGCATCAAGGGCCTCACCACCGCGGCCAGCATCTGGGCCACAGGCTGCCTGGGCGTCGCCGTGGGCGGCGGATACTACATGGTGGCGGTAGTAGGCGGCGTCTGCATTCTGGTAACGCTGGTTGTCTTTGAGTGGCTGCAGAAGAAGATTGTCCATAACCGGTATGCCCTGTACCTGTTTTCTGTAACCTGCACGGAAGTGGCAGGCACCATGGAGCGGATTTATGCCCTGGCGGGAGAGGCGGACGCCCTCCTCAACAGCTTCCACGTGGACGAGGTGAAGGCCGGCTTCAAGATCCGCTTCAAAGCGGACTTCGGGGGACGCCACGCCGACGAGCGCCTGCGGAAATTCATATCTGATCTCAGCGCGGATCCCCGCACCAGCTCTGTCACCTCAGACAGGAGCCGGATGTAGGGCGGCCGCGAAGACCGACTCGAACCACTGACCGGGAAGCGTGAAACGCTCCTCCGTCAGTGGTTCGAAACACCAGGGGCCTGCATTCCGGCAGGCGGAGGGATCTGACTCCCGGGTGCGCGGCCGGGAGTGACGATAGATCAAATTTCAGAGAAAAGGAGAAAAAATTATGAACCAGTATTTTATCATTTTTTCTGCCCTCGGTTCCATTTGCGCCCTGCTGTTCGCCGTCTTTATGGCGAAACGCGCCCTGTCCTTCTCGGAGGGCACCGACCGGATGAAGAAGATCGCTTCCTTTATCCGTCAGGGAGCCAATGCCTATCTGCGCAGGCAGTACAGCGTGGTCCTGGTGTTCTTTGCCTGCATGTTCGTGATTCTGTGCCTGATGGCGGCGCTCCATTTCCTGACGTGGTTCGTCCCCTTCGCTTTCATCTCCGGCGGCTTCTTTTCGGGCCTCAGCGGCTTTGTGGGCATGAAGATCGCCACCGCCTCCAACTCCCGCACCGCCAACGCCTGCCGGGAGAGCCTGAACTCCGGTTTGAAGGTGGCTTTCTCCGCCGGTACGGTCATGGGCTTCACCGTGGTGGGCCTGGGCCTGCTGGACATCTCCGGCTGGTATCTGCTGCTCAGGTATGTATTTCACCTGCCCCTCAATGACATCACCTCCGCCATGCTGACCTTCGGCATGGGCGCCAGCTCCATGGCCCTGTTCGCCCGTGTGGGCGGCGGCATCTTCACCAAGGCCGCCGACGTGGGCGCGGACCTGGTGGGCAAGGTGGAGGCCGGCATCCCCGAGGACGACCCCCGCAACCCCGCCGCCATCGCCGACAACGTGGGCGACAACGTGGGCGACGTGGCCGGCATGGGCGCGGACCTGTACGAGTCCTATGTGGGCTCCCTGATCTCCTCCTGCTCCCTGGGCGTCATCGCCTTCGGGTATATCGAGTCCGTGGATGACCTCAGCGCCTTCGCGGTGCCCCTGCTGATTGCGGCGGTGGGCGTCGGCGCCTCCATCATCGGCTCCCTGCTGGTCCGCACCGGCGAGTCCACCGACCAGATGACTCTCCTGAAGGCCCTGCGCCGGGGCACCAACACCTCCGCCGTCATCATTGCCGTAGCGGCCTTCCCCATCGTGTGGTTCCTGCTGGGGAAGGATTACATCGGACTGTACGTGGCCATCCTCGCCGGTCTCTTCTCCGGCGTGCTGATCGGGCGGTTCACCGAGTACTACACCTCCGATACCTACGTGCCCACCCAGAGCCTGGCGGCTTCCTCCGTCACCGGCACCGCCACCCTGGTCATTGACGGCCTGAGCCTGGGGATGCGCTCTACCATGCTGCCGGTGCTGACCGTCAGCGGGTGCATCCTGATCGCCTACTACGTCTCCGGCCTGGGCCTTGCGGACGGCGCGCGGAACGCCATGGGCCTGTACGGCATCGCCCTGGCGGCGGTGGGCATGCTGTCCACCCTGGGCATCACCCTGGCCACCGATGCCTATGGCCCCGTGGCCGACAACGCCGGCGGCATCGCCCAGATGGCGGGACTGGACCCCGTGGTCCGCGAGCGTACCGACGCCCTGGATTCCCTGGGCAACACCACCGCCGCTACCGGCAAGGGCTTCGCCATCGGCTCCGCCGCCCTGACGGCCCTGGCGCTGATCGCCTCCTACGTGGAGAAAGTGGAGACCCTGGCTCCGGAGATGGCGCTGGATATGAGCGTCATGAATCCGGTGGTGCTGGTGGGCATCTTCGTGGGCGCCTGTCTGGCTTTCATCTTCGCGGCCATCACCATGGGCAGCGTCGGCAAGGCGGCCCACAGCGTAGTGCTGGAGGTCCGGCGCCAGTTCAAGGAGATCCCCGGCATTATCGAGGGGACCAAGGACGCCGACTTCGCCCGGTGCGTGGATCTCTGCACCAAGGCCAGTCTGAAGGAGATGGTGGTGCCTACCCTCATCGCCGTGGGCGTGCCTATCGTGGGCGGGCTGCTGCTGGGGCCTGCGGGCGTCATCGGACTGCTGTGCGGGGCGACCGCTTCCGGCTTCCTGCTGGCGGTGTTCATGTCCAACTCCGGCGGCTCCTGGGATAACGCCAAGAAGTACGTGGAGGCCGGTCACTACGGCGGCAAGGGGAGCAAGAACGACAAGTCCGCTATCGTGGGCGACACCATCGGCGACCCCTTCAAGGATACCTCCGGTCCCGCCATCAATATCCTTATCAAGCTTCTGAGCATGGTTTCCATCGTTTTCGCAACCGTGGTCGTGAACTTCCATGTGTTTGGATAAATGGCGAATATTCCTATGACCGCCCCCAGAAGGGGGCGGTCATAGGGCGTCCTGCTTCGGCTGGCCCGAGCGCTGAGGAAGCTCCGGGCCGTCCAATAGAAATGACTACCATGCCGCCCGCAGCGCGGCCAAGAAAGGAACAGCAGCTATGAAAACCTATGACCTGATGATCGTGGGTCCCGCCACCCGGGACGTGAACATCGACTATACCGGCATTGAGGACCGCTCCGCCGGGGGCGCGGTGACCTTCTGCACCCCCGCCGCCCTGGCGGCGGGGGCGAAGGTCTTCGCCGCAGTGAAGATCGCTCCCGATGATAAGGACATCATCGACGGTTTCCGTATGGCTCCGGAGGATATCGCCCTCCTGCCCTCGGAGAAGACCACCCTCATGAAAAACGTCTACTTCGCCCCCGACCGGGAGCGGCGGGACGCCTCCTGCCCCGCCCAGTCCGACCCCATCCGCCCTGAGGAGATCCCAGGTGTAACATGCCGCCTCTACCATCTGGCGGGACTGCTCTATGGAGATTTTCCCAATGAGCTTATTGAGTTCCTCCATGGCAGGGGACTGGTGTCCGCAGACGCCCAGGGGTTCCTCCGGCATAACGAGAACGGGAAGCTCTGCTTCCATGACTGGGAGGACAAGCTGAAATACCTCCCTTATATGGATTTTCTGAAGACCGATGCCGCCGAGGCGGAAATTTTGACCGGCCTTACGGACCGGGAAGCCTCCGCCAGGCAGCTCCACGCCTGGGGCGCGAAGGAAATTTTGATCTCCCACAACACCGAGATGCTGGCCTATGACGGCAAGGATCTCTTTACCTGCCCGGTGATGGCCCGGAATCTCTCCGGCCGGACGGGGCGGGGGGACACCACCTTCGCCGCCTACCTGGCCATGCGGATGACCGGCGCGAGCATGAAGGACGCCCTGCTCTATGCCACCGCCTGCGTGTCCCTGAAAATGGAGACCCCGGGGGTCTTCCGGGGCACCAAGGCCGATGTAGAGGATTACATCCGGGAGTTTTATAATGGTTGACCTTTCCGGCAAATGCTGGTATGATGGAGGGGACATCAAACTAAGGAGGACCCTTCTCATGAAAAAAGTGATCGCGACCACAGCGGCTCCCGCCGCCATCGGCCCCTATTCCCAGGGCGTGGACGGAGGCAGCGTTGTCATTACCTCCGGGCAGCTGCCCATCGACGCCGCCACCGGCGCTTTCGCCGAGGGCGGCATCGCCGGACAGACCCGCCAGTCCCTGGAGAACGTCAAGGCCGTGCTGGCCCAGGCGGGACTGGGGATGGAGAACATCATCAAGACCACCGTGTTCCTCAAGGACATGAACGACTTCGCCGCCATGAACGAGGTCTATGCGTCCTTCTTCGCCAGCGAGCCCCCGGCCCGCAGCGCCGTGGAGGTAGCCCGCCTGCCCAAGGACGCCCTGGTGGAGATCGAAGCCATCGCGGTGCGCTGACCTGCAGCAGAGGAAAAACTCCGGCAAGATCTGCGGATCTTGCCGGAGTTGTTGGGTAAGGCACGCTCTGGAGGTGTATGATCAAGGTGAAATGATACTCGCTGTATTTTTGCGGCGGATGCAGCATGAGGAATGATAACGGAGCCGAACATCCCCAAAACTTCTTGATAAAATAAGGAAGGGAATACAATGGAGCCGATAACGTTAGCCAATTCACCGATCACATATTTTGTAAGCAGGACCGGGCAGGCCGAATGGGTCCTTTTCCTCCATGCCGCCTTTGTGGACCACAACATGTTCCGAGCGCAGTTTGCGTATTTTGTGGGCAAATATAATATTCTGGCAGTCGACATCATTGGTCACGGTCAGTCGGCTGCCGGGCAAAAGGGCGATAGGATCGATCAGATGTCAAAGTGGCTGTCTGACATTATGGAAACGGAACATATTGATAAAGTACATATTGTTGGCGTCTCGCTGGGGGCGGTTCTGGCACAGGATTTTGCCAATCGCTATCCACACGCAGTAAGCTCGCTGGCCTGCTTTGGGGGATATGACATCAATCACTTTGACGGATACATGAAAGCTGAAAACAGCGCGAAGCAGATGCTGATGATGCTGAAGTCGATTTTTTCGATCAAGTGGTTTGCGGAAGCAAACAAGAAAATTTCGGCCTATACGCCGCAGGCTCAAAACGAATTTTTCGATATGAATATACGATTTCCCAAGAAGTCCTTCATGTATCTGGCGGCCCTCGACAGTATGGTAAATCAGTATGAAACCGGGCAGAGAAAGTATCCTTTGCTGATCGGATGCGGGAAATTTGATATTCCAATGGAATTAGAGGCGGTAAAAGCGTGGAAACGCAGCGAGCCTGATTGCACGGCAGTCCTTTTTGAAAACGCGGGACACTGCGTTAATATGGATGCGCCGCAGGAGTTTAATAAAACGATGGAGGCGTTTTGGAAAGGCGCGGGGCACTGCCGCGGCAGAGAAAAAATTACTTAGGCACCTTGACAAACCGGCGGCAGGGTGCTACAATAACAAGGTACCTAATCAATTTCCTGGGAGGAAGAGATCATGGATGCAGACGCAGACAGTAAGAACGGGACGCACCGGCTGCCCTGCGGAAGCGGACCGCAGGAGTTCGACGATCTGGCCGGACGGCTGGAGCGGTGCGGGAAAATACTCCTGCATTGTCTGGGAAAGCGAAGGGGGCAGGAGAAGATCCTGCGCATCCTCTGGGAGCAGGGAGAGATCACCCAGAAGGAGCTGCAGGAGCAGCTGGGTATCCAGCCCGGTTCCATGAGCGAGATCGCCGCCAAGCTGGCGGCCAAGGGGCTCGTCGCCCGGGGACGGGCGGAGTCGGACCGGCGGAAGATATTGCTGTCCCTGACGGAGGAGGGCCGGACCTGGCTCGCACGGCAGGATGAGGACCATGTGCGCAGGCGCCGCGCGGAGCTGTTCTCCGCCCTGACGCCGGAGGAGCAGAGGACGCTGGGCGTCCTGCTGGACAAATTGTGTGTGGATTGGGAGGAGCGGTTTGAGCATTCTCAGACGGCCTATGGGGCCGTCAGGAGGTAAAAAAGCAATAAATTTGATCGAAAGGCGGTGGCAGCATGAGCTGGCAGGAGGAATTGAAGAAGGGGCTCCGGAGGGCGGAGGAGCTGGCGCCCATCTTAGGGTGGACGCCGGAGGAGACGGCGGAACGGGCGGCGGTGGCCGGCCGGTTCCCCATGATGATCACGCCCTACTACCTGTCCCTGGTAGACCCCAAGGACCCAGATGACCCCATCGGGCGGATGTGCATCCCCTCGCTGGATGAGTTTGATCCTGGCGGGTCCTTCGATACCAGCGGCGAGGCATCCAATACCAAGATGGAGGGCCTCCAGCACAAGTACGCCCAGACGGTGCTGCTGCTGAGCACCAATCAATGCGCCATGTACTGCCGCCACTGCTTCCGGAAGCGGATGGTGGGGCTCAGCGAGGACGAGCTGAACCGCCGGGTGGATGAGGCCGTGGCCTACGTGAAGAGCCACGAGACGGTGACCAACATCCTGATCACCGGCGGCGACGCCTTCATGAACTCCAACGGGATCATCCGGCGGTATCTGGAGGAGCTGACGGCCATTCCCCGGCTGGACTTCATCCGGTTCGGGTCCCGGATCCCTGTGACGCTCCCGGAGCGGATATACGGCGACCAGGAATTTCTTGATATGTTCGCCCACTACGCCCAGAAGAAGGCCCTCTATCTGGTCACCCAGTTCAACCATCCCCGTGAGCTGACCGAGGAGGCGGTCCGGGCGGTTCGGGCCATGATCGAGCGGGGCGTCCAGGTGCGCAACCAGACTGTGCTCCTGCGGGGCGTCAACGACAGCGGCGAGGTGCTGGGCAAGCTGCTGGGCAAGCTGACAAGGGTGGGCATCGCGCCCTACTATATTTTCCAGTGCCGCCCGGTGACGGGAGTCAAGGAGCGGTTCCAGGTGCCCATCGAGGAGGGCATCCGCATCGTGGATGCGGCCAAGTCCCGGCAGAATGGCTTTGGCAAGTCGGTGCGCTACGCCATGAGCCACCCCAGAGGGAAGATCGAGATCGTGTGCCGCCTCCCCAACGGGGAAACGGTATTCAAGTTCCACCAGAGCAAGGACGACGCCGACATGGCGCGGCCCTTCACCCGGGTCTTGAGGCCCACGGATACCTGGCTGGACGGCGAGTTGAACGGCATATGACATTGCGGCCCCCGGAACGCGCTTCCATCGCGTTCCGGGGGCCGCCGTTTTTGGAAAATATTGTAAAATCCTAATTTATCCTCTTGACGAAAGCCGCCCGATATGGTAGGGTGAAGCGAATGCAAAAATACTTGTGCCGTATCAGGAGGAACGCACGATGATAAAGAAATGGACCGCCCTGTTTTTGACGCTTGCGATGCTGCTGAGCCTTTCGGCCTGCTCGCTGAATTTCCTGAACCGGTATGACGGCAAGCCGGAGGAGCCGGATGCTCCCCCGCCCGAAGCCGTTCAGCCGGAGGAACCCGACGTCCCCGGCGAGGGTGGGGATGACGTCATGGCAGAAGAGCCGGATATCCCCGATGATACGCAGGACGCCCCACTCCCTGATCCAGAGGAGGAGAAGGAAACGGAGCTTCCAGAGGAGGAGACGGAGATCACCGCCAGCCATAAGGACGTGACCCTCCGCAAAGGCGAGACCTTTACCCTGTCCGCCCAAAATGTGTCGGGCAACTATGCCTGCACCTTCACCTCCGCCGATGAGACCATCGCCGCGGTGGATGAAAAGCTGGGCACCGTCACCGCGGTAGCCCCGGGCCAGACGACCGTGACCATGCACCTGGAGTGCGAGAGCGGGCAGTACGACTTTGCGTGCATCATCCGGTGCGCCTGGAAGGAAGAGGACGCGTCCGAAGCGCCGGGGGATACCCCCGCCGCGCCGGAGGACGCCGCGCCCGAAGCGCCTTCCGCGTCCCTGAGCGGCTTCTATGATTCCCTTCAGGGCAGCTACGAGGGCCTGCGGGGCATGATGGTCCTGGACGGCGAACTGCTGGATACTTACTACCCCGGCCTGAGCAGTATCGCCGCTGTGGAGGAAGTGCTGATCCAGGAGACCCAGATGACTATGGCCAATGTGGCGGTAGGTCTGGTGAAGCTCTCCGGCGAGGCGACCCTTGACGACGTTACGGCAGTGACGGACGTGCTGAACGCCCGGATCACCGCTCAGGCCGAAGGCGGCGCGTGGTATCCCGCGTCCTGCGAGACCTGGGGACAGGGCGTCATTACCTCCGTAAGCAATTATGTGGGCATGTTCGTCTACCCTGAGGACGCACAGGATATGGCGGACCTGTTCACAGATACCTTCAGCAACTGACGCAGATACATAAAATGGACCGGACTTCTTGGAAGTCCGGTCCATTTTCTCTATACGCCTCGTTATAGAAGCTCTCCAAAATCCTTGATGTATTGGTCACACAGCTCCCGCATATCCACCTCAGAGCCGGTGAAGTAGTCGTCCTGGATGCCCACCACCGTCATTCCGGCGGCCTTGGCCCCCTTGCAGGCGGTGAGGGAGTCGTCGAAAAAGACGCACTCCCGGGGCTTGACTCCCAGCAGCTCCGCCGCCTGGCGGAAGATGGCCGGGGACTTCTTGTCCGCGCCCAGGTCCTGGGCGTAGATGATCCGCTCGAAGTATTCGCCCAAGCCGTGCAGCTCCACGGCGGCCCGGCAGTGCTCCGGGACGCAGGCGGTGAAAATGGCCATCCGGTGTCCGGCGGACCTGCAGCGGTCCAGGTATTCCCGAACGTGGGGCTTGAGGGGCACGTGGTCATAGGCGTTCTTCGCCAGATCCATCCACTCCGCGATGATCTCCTCGCAGGATTCCTCCATCTGGAAGTGAGCCTTGGTGAAGATCGCGCAGTTTTTCAGGATGGAGTGGGCCACGCCGTCGTGGTACTCCTGGCTGTACTCGTACCCGTGGCGGGAGAGGAACGCCTTGTCCACCTCCAGCCAAACGCCGTTGGAGTCGATGAGGGTCCCGTCCAGATCAAAAAGCAGCATACGATTTCTCCTTCTTCATTCGTCCAGCCAAAACCGCCAGGGGAAATCGACGGCCTCCCCGGCGTAGTCGATTCCGATGCGCTTCCCGGTGTGGAAGGGCATATCGCCCGGCCGGCGGGGCAGTCCCAGCTCCGGCAGATCCCAGGCCAGCTCCAGCAAACCGTTCCCCAGGGACAGCCCGTTGAGGGAGCGGTCGATGGACAGCCCCTTGCACAGCTTCCCGGGGCCGTTCATGAAGTTCTTTCGCTGGTAAGCGGTCATCTCCGCCGCCGGGACCCCGAACCGCCGGCGGGCGGCGGCGTCAGCGTTGGATACCGGCACACAGCCCCGTACCAGAACGGCAGATGCCTCCCCCTCCGGTCCCGTGACGAAGTTGAGGCAGCTGTACATGCCGTAGATCAGATAGACGTAGGAGGTGCCGGGGGCGGCGTAGAGGGTCTCCGTCCGGGGCGTGCGCCGTCCGCCGTAGGCGTGGCAGGCCTTGTCGATGGCACCCACGTAGGCCTCCGTCTCCGTGATCCGGCAGACGATAGTCTCTCCGCCGTCCCGGCGAATCAGGTAGCGGCCCAGCAGGTCCTGGGCGGCGGCGACGGTGTCCCGGAGAAAAAATTTGCTGTCGAGTCTTGCCATTTTGCCACCTCTTTGGTATGATACAGTCTCAGCGCTTATTGTATCACGATTTGGCGTTGAAATGCAAGGATGAGGTGATGGATCATGAATGAAAAGGTGATGCGCGGGCTGGCCAAGCCCATGCTGTTCGCGGCGGCGTTTATCTGGGGAAGCTCTTTCTTTATCATGAAGGATGCGCTGGACGCGCTGCCGGTGCAGTATCTGCTGGCGATCCGGTTCACCGCCGGAGCGGTGCTGCTGGGGCTCCTGTGCTGGAAGAAGTGGAAGATATTTACGCCGGACTATCTCTGGCGGGGGGCGATCATCGGAGGGTTCCTCTATCTGGCGTACTCCGTCCAGACCTACGGCCTGGCGCTGACCACGCCGTCAAAGAATGCGTTCTTGACGGCGGTGTACTGTGTGCTGGTGCCCTTTCTCTACTGGGCCTTTGCCCGGGTCAGGCCGGACCGGTACAATGTGATCGCGGCGGTGCTGTGCGTGGCGGGCGTGGGGCTGGTAAGCCTCACTGGGGATCTTACGGTGAACCCCGGCGATGGATTGACGCTGATCTCGGCGGTCTTTTATGCCTCCCACATTGTCGCGGTGGCGAAGGTCTCCCCCAAGAAGGACATCTATTTGCTGACGGTGTTTCAATTCGCCTTTGCCGGATCATACGCCTGGATCGGCGGCGCGTTCACGGAGACCTTCCCCGCCCAGGCCCTGACCCGGCCGGAGGTGGTGCTGCCGCTGGTCTACTTGGCGGTGATGGCGACTACCGTGGCGCTGCTGTTCCAGAACGTGGGGCAGATCTGGTCCGACCCGGCGTCGGCGTCGGTGATCCTATCGCTGGAGTCGGTGTTTGGCGTTCTTTGCTCCGTGGTTTTCGCGGGGGATCAGGTCAATGGGAGAATGCTTCTTGGATTTGTGCTGATTTTTGTTGCGGTGGTTTGCAGCGAGACGAAGTTTTCGTTTGTGCGGGTAAAAGGATAGATACTTCTATTCGATGGCCCGGGGGCTGCGCGCCCCCGGACCCCTCGGGTACTTTTTGTGTGAACAAAAGTACCCAAAAAGTCACTTAGGAAACTACGTTTCCTAAGGACCTTCCTGAATTACGGGGTATTTGGTTACGCTACGACCTATGGATTTCCGGTCTACCGTCCGTGCTCTGGGCCGATGCCAGTGCTTACTTCTGCGCACGGTTCTACCGAGGGACGTCATTGTCGGCTACGCCGCCAACGACCGTCCCGGCAGCCTGCGGCT
>CAJTVO010000074.1 GCA_910579485.1 uncultured Oscillospiraceae bacterium
TTGGTTCTGGCGCGTTTTTGGTTACTTTTGCCGCGGGGCAAAAGTAACCGCAGGGTCCGGGGGCGCGCAGCCCCCGGGGCATCGAATAGAAACAACTACCGTGCCGCCGCGCAGCGGCGGCAGAGAAACTAAACCCTCTTTTCGAAGTAAAGGAACTTTTCATCCTCCCCCGCAGGCCGCATACAAGAAGAAAGCATCCTCCTCGATGCCTCATTCTCATGAAAGCACTTTGCTTTCAGAGAATATAACCCCAGCGTATAAAGGCTCCACTCCGCCGCGCGGCGGAAAGCCTCCGCCCCGTAGCCGTTCCCGGCATACTCGGGCAGGATGCGGCATCCAAGCTCCGCGCCGCCCTTGTAGTCAAAACGATAAATTACCGCCTCGCCGATGAACCGGCCATCCAGCCGGATGGCAAAATTCACCGCCTGCTTCTTTTGAAAGTCCTCCCGGGCAACAGAAAGAAAATACTCCTCTGTCAGCTCCCCCTTCAGGTCCTCCCGGTAGTCGTAGCCCCACCAGCGGTTGCGCTCGTCATCCAGACAGAGCCGGTTATACAGGGGCTTGTCCTCCTCCCGGAGGCCGTCCAGGATCAGACGGTCCGTTTTCAGGACGGGGACGGTCTCCAGCGGAGACAGCTCATTCCGGGCCAGAACCCGGACCTTGGCCCCCAGAAAGGCGGGAAGATACTGCAATTTGCTGGTGCGCAGGCCCCGGTCGCCTGCGTCGTCCTCCCGGTTGATCCAGGGGAGCCCCGGGCTGAACGCGGCGGCGAAGGACTGGACGATGAAGGGATACACCCCCTCGTACCGGGGCAGGGCCTTCTCGATATGGCACACCAGGGTATCGCCGCAGACCTCCGCCAGGGCCAGGGCCGCGATCTGACCGTCAATTTCCACACAGCCGGTCTTGGCCCACTCCGCGCCTACCTGCTCCATCAGACGGCGGGCAAAGCAGACCTCCATCTTGGCATCGGCGTCCTCTTTATTGAACGCCTTGTGAAACTCGTGCCAGAATGCGTCCGCCTTGTCGTGGTCGGCGGGGGTCAGCTCCCGATAGACGGCGTCCGGGTAGAGCTTGCGGAACTTGTTGATATGGTTGCGCTGGCCGGAGTAGCGGCGTCCGGCAAAGGCGCAGAGGTCCTCCGAACGGTAGAAGTAGTCCTGCCAGAGGCGGTCGTTGTCTACCGTGGTATAGGGGTAGCGGCGCATGAGCCGCTCCCGCTCCGTTTCCGGCACCACGCCGTAGGAGGGCGGGACGCCCTTTTCCACGCACCAGGCGTCGATCTCGTCCAGGGCGGCGTCCACGTCCCCCTCCTCCGGGAGGGGGATGGGAAAGTCGAACATGGCCCCGTAGTGGGCGCTGTGGTTGAGGACCACCAGACAGCCGTGGGATTCGGCAAATTCGGGATGCCAGTGGTCCCGCCACATGAGCTTGACGCCAAGGGAATACTCACACAGGCGGTAGGTACACTGGCTGTAGTATTTGCGGAGGAGGGAGGAATACTGCTCGCTGATGGGTTTGAAATCCAGCATAAAATGGTTTGCTCTCTTTCGTTTTATAATATGATCCAATGATACCATACGGAAAAAATATTTTACAGGATATGCACGTTCAGATGGTTGTACGTCATGGTCACGCCGTCCTCGGCGAAGGCCCTGTGGATCTCCTCCAGTGACCGGAAGTGGGCGTCCCAGTAGTCCTCCGTCTTCGCCCAGAAGCGGACGCGGTACTCGATAGAGCTTTCGCCGTAGGCGGTGAGGACCACCTGGGGGGCGGGGTCCGGGAGGATGCCGGGGGTACGCTCCAGGGCCCTGAGGCAGGCCCTCCGGACGGCCTCAGGCGCGTCGTCGTAGGAGGCGGAGACGGCGTGGTCCGCACGGCGGACGCCCCGGACGGTGTAGTTCACGATCTGTCCCGCCATCAGCTTGCTGTTGGGCAGCATCACCCGCTGTCCGGCGGGGGTGTCCAACTTGGTGTGGGTGAGGGTGATCTCCGCCACCTCGCCCTCGCCATCGGCGGTGGAGACGTAATCCCCCAGGGTGAAGGGCTTGGAGAACAGCAGCACCATGCCCCCGGCCACGTTGCCCAGCACGTCCTGGACCGCCAGGGACACCGCCAGGCCGAAGACCCCCACCAGGGCGATGAGGCTGCTCACGTCGATGTTCAGGCTCCCGGCCATCACCAGGGCCGTCAGCAGGTACAGGAAGGCCCGGAGGCCCCGGAGGATATACCGCTTGATCCGCTCGTCCAGGGCGGCGCGCTCCACCAGCCGCCGGGCCGTCCCCAGCAGCAGGCGCGCCAGCGTCAGGCATACCAGCAGCAAAAGCAGGGCGGACAGGACGCGCCCCACCGTCAGCTTGCCCCATCCGGCCTGCAGCAATCCCTCCAGGGCGGAGGCGGGGTCCGTCTGGGTCACGTTTTCGATCAGTTCGGAGGCAGTCGTATCCATAAAAAAGCTCCTTCTTATGACAATTTATTACCAGTTACCAATGTACCACACTTTCCTCCGATTGAGAAGAGGCAATTTTCTTTTGTGCGCCAGCAAAAATTTTCGGAGATTTGACGAACACAATTTGTCATATTACACAAACTTTCCAAAAAAGGAAAGAATATACTTTTCTTTTTTGGTGAAATCGTGTAAAGTATAAGAATCCCCTGCGGGAGGAACGCAATCCCGCGCCCCTCGGACGGCGGGGGATCACGAAAGAGGAGGAGAACTATGGACAAATTCTTTAAGATCTCTGAACGGGGCAGCAGTGTCCGCGCGGAGATCGTAGGCGGCGTGACCACGTTTTTCGCCATGGCCTACATCATCTTCGTCAACCCCAGCCTGCTCTCGCAGACCGGCATGAACTCCAACGGCGTCATGCTGGCTACCTGCATCAGCGCCGCCGTCGGCTGCCTTCTGACGGCACTGCTGGCCAACGCGCCCTTCGCCCAGGCTCCCGGCATGGGATTGAACGCTTTCTTTACCTTTACCGTTTGCTTCAACATGGGGTACACCTGGCAGGAGGCCCTGGCCATCGTGCTGCTCAGCGGTATCCTGTTCCTGGTCATCTCGGTCAGCCCCCTGCGCAGCAAGATCATCTCTTCCATCCCCGGCTTCCTTAAGAGCGCCATTTCCGCCGGTATCGGCCTGTTCATCGCCTTCATCGGCATCCTGAATGTGAAGCTGGTGGGCTTCGGCGCCGGCGTGCCCGCCCTTCAGTTCCTGGTGGACGATGGCACCGGCAACATGGTTGCCAACACCGCCGGCATCCTGACCATCATCGGCCTGCTCATCACCGCCATCCTCATGGCTTATAAAGTGAAGGGCGCTATCGTCATCGGCATCATCATTACCACCATCATCGGCTTCCCTATGGGGGAGACCCATCTGCCCGACGCTATCACCATGAGCGTCTTCAAGGAACTCGGCGAGGTGGCCTTTAAGCTGGATATCCCCGGCGTCATGGTGAAGGGCATCCTGCCCCTGGTCACCGCCGTCATCAGCTTCGCCCTGGTGGACTGCTTCGATACCGTGGGCACCCTCATCGGCACCGCCAAGAACGCGGGCATGACCGATAAGAACGGCAACCTTCCCGGCGGCGACCGGGCCCTCATCGCCGACGCCATCGCTACCTGCTGCGGCGCCTGCCTGGGTACCTCCACCGTCACCACCTTCGTCGAGTCCTCCACCGGTATCTCCGAGGGCGCGCGCACCGGCCTGAGCTCCATCGTGGTGGGCGTGCTGTTCCTGCTGGCCTGCCTGCTGGCTCCCGTGGCGGGGATCATTCCCTCCGCCGCCACCGCTCCCGCGCTGATCATTGTCGGCGTGCTGATGATCAAGGGCGCCACCGACGTCAACTGGGGCGACTTCGAGGAGGCCTGCCCCGCCTTCCTGACCATCGCCATGATGCCCTTCGCCTACTCCATCTCCGATGGTATCGGCTTCGGCTTCATCAGCTACAGCATCATCAAGCTGGCCCGGGGCAAGGCCAAGGAAGTGCCCGTGCTGGTGTATATCATCTCCGTGCTGTTCATCCTGAAGTATATCCTGACCAGCATCTGATGCTTTTTCCGGGGAAGAACTAACATCCCATAAATAATGAAAACGCCATGGACGATGCGTCCGTGGCGTTTTTGTTATTTCATGCGAAATTGTGAAGCCGCTTCCATTGCCACTCATGTTGCAGATCCAACCATTTATGCAGGCGCTCTTGACTTCGGGAGAGGCTTCTGTTAAGGTAAACAAAATTTATGAGCATATGCGCCCAGGAGAGGGGGGAAGGCGGTGCCGAGGATCGGGATACTCTGCGACCAGGACCGGAAGAGAGAAGAAATGATACAGATCGTTGAAATGCTGGCGGCAAAAGAAGGATTTGACTGCATCATATATGCCCTGGGCCGGGAAGCGGACGGCGGCTGCGGCGATACGGCCTGCGTGATACTGGCTCTGGAGGATCGGGAAGCCGCTTTCCGGTGCGCGGAAAAGCTTTGGCGCGGCGAACCGGCCCTGCTGATCATATATGTCGCGGAGCAGGTAGAGGATATCATTGCCGCCCTGACGATGCCGTTTTTTCATATCGTGAGACGGTTCGGCTTTGAGCAGGACCTGGAGGCCGCCTTTCAGAAGCTGGGAAAAATGCGCATGGCCAAGACGGACAAAATAGAATTTACCCGGAACGGACAGATGATGCTGGTGCCGTCAAGGGATATCCTCTACGCGGCCAGCATACGGCACGAGATATCTTTGCATTTGGTACAGGGAATCGTTCAGATAAAGGAAACTCTGTCACAATGCGAGGACCGGCTGAAGGGAAAGGGATTCGTCAGGACATATACGAGTTTTCTGGTAAATATGTACCATATCCGCCGCCTGGAGAAGGAAAAGGTGCTGTTGGACAACGGGGAGCAGCTGTATGTGAGCCGCCGTAAATATCCGGAGGCGAAGCGGATGTTTGAAAACTATGTACGCCATTTGGACTTTATATGAAAAGGGGCAGACGGTATGATCACAGTGGAACACCTGAGAAAAGAGTTTACCTATTATAAGAAAATGACCGGGATCAAGGGCTCCCTGCACAATATATTTCATCGGGAGTCCTTGACAAAAGAGGCGGTTCGTGATATTTCTTTTTCAGTAGAGAAGGGCGAGATGATCGGCTTCCTGGGCCCCAACGGGGCGGGGAAGACGACCACCTTAAAAATGCTCTCAGGCATTTTGTACCCCACGGGCGGAAAGATCGAGGTGGACGGCTTCATTCCCTGGGAACGCAAAAACGAATTTAAAAGACGGATTTCCATCGTCATGGGGCAGAAGAACCAGCTCTGGTGGGACCTGCCGGCCAGCGACAGCTTTTACCTGAACAAGTGCATCTTCGGCGTGGACGACGGCTCTTACCGGGATATCATCGTGGAGCTGTCCGAGCTGCTGGAGGTAAAGGAGCTTCTGAATGTGCAGGTGCGGCGGCTCTCCCTTGGAGAGCGGATGAAGATGGAGATCCTGGCGGCGCTGATCCATCGTCCCGACATCCTTTTTCTGGATGAGCCCACCATCGGGCTGGACATCCTGTCCCAGAAAAAAATCAGGGAATTTCTCAAAATATACAATGCGCAGTGGAAGACGACGGTCATCGTTACGAGCCACTATATGGCGGACATCGAGGCGTTATGTGACCGGGCGGTCATTATCAACCAGGGGAGGCTGGTGTACGACGGAAAGCTGGGGGAGGTCAACCAGCTTCTGGGAAAGCGGAAGCTGCTTTCCGTAAAGACGTCCTGCCCGGTGGATATGGAGGGCTGGAGGGCCTTCGGCATGGTCCGGGAAGTGAGCGCGGCCGGGGCGGTCCTGGAGGTCCCTCAGGAAAAGGTGCAGGAGGTCCTCGCCGCCATCCTGTCGGGGCTCCAGGTAGAGGATTTTACGGTGACGGAGATCCCCATTGAGGAGGGCATCGCGCGCTTTTACCAGAAGGAGGCGGCGGAGATATGAGCAGTTACCGCTGCGTCTTTTTGATGGGGGTGGAGCAGGCGCTGGAATACCGGGTGAGTTTTTTCCTGAGTATGCTCAGCGCGGCATTTCCCATTATCATCCAGACGGCCATGTGGAATTATCTGTACGGGCATTCGGACGCGGCCGCCATATTTGGATACCGGCAGGGGGAGATCCTGCTGTATACCCTCCTGGCAACGCTCGTGTCCCAGCTGGTGAGTACCGGGTTTGAGTGGGAGATGAACGGCGACATCAAGATGGGCGGCCTGAACAAGTACCTGATCCGCCCTGTCGGCTATAAGGGATACCAGTTCTTCCGTTTCCTCGGGCAGAAGGTCCCCAGAGTAATGGTGATCGTGCCCGTGATGGCGGCCATGATCGGGCTGGCGTTCTGGCAGGGGATGCCGGTTTCCGCGGGGAGGGTTCTTGCGTTCCTGGTGAGCCTGGGGCTGGCGCTGCTGCTGAATTTTTCCATCTTTTACTGTGTCGGGCTGCTGGGCTTCTGGCTGACCGACGTGGATAAATTATTCGGCACCATCAGCGTCGTACTGACCGTGGCGAGCGGCGGCGTCTTCCCGCTGGATATCTTCGGCGGGATGGTGGAGATATTGGTAAATCTGCTGCCCTTCGGCTATACGGCCCAGTTCCCGGTGAACATCATCAACGGACGGTTCGGGTGGGCGCGGATCGGCGCGGGGATCGCTTTCCAGATCGGATGGATCTTCTTCTTTGCCTGCCTGGGGAACGTTATGTGGCGGCGCGGCTTGAAGCGGTATGCCGCGGTAGGAGGCTGAAACGGGATGAAAAGGATAGGCCGCTATTGTAAGCTTCTCGGTATTTTTGCGAAATACTCCCTGATGTCCGCTCTGGAATACCGCGTGAACTTCGTCACCGGCGTAACGGTGGAGATGGGATGGATGGTCATTAAGCTGCTGTATGTGGCGATCGTCTATAAGGCCGGGATCAATATCGGGATACTGACCCCCGACCATATCCTGCTGTTTGTGGGGACGTATATGCTGATGACGGGAATCTTTATGATGTACTGGGGGAATTTCTCATCCCTGCCGGGGATGGTGCAGCAGGGAGAGCTGGACCTGTATATTGTGAAGCCCGTGTCCCTGCAGTTCCTTGTAACGCTGCGGCGGCTGGATTTTGCCTACCTGCTGCCGGAGCTGATAGCAGGCACGGCAATGATCGTCACCGGCTGGCGTCTGGCGGGGCTTCCGGCGGGAGTGGTCCCCATCGCCGGGTTTCTCTTCTACCTGGCCTGCGGATGCCTGCTAGCCTACAGCCTGTTCCTGCTGCCGTACATTTTGAGCTTTTGGATCATTTCCGCCGGCGGCATTGCGGACATCAGCAGCGCGCTGTGGGATTTCAACAACATGCCGTCCATGATCTACGAAAAATGGTTCCGGCGGATCGGGACATATATCCTGCCGGTTTTTGTGATAACGAATTTTCCCGGCCTGTTTTTGATGGGGGAGCTGTCACCCTGGGCTTGCGTATGGGGCGTCGCGGCGCCGGTGCTGTTTTTTGCGCTGTCCCGCGCCCTGTGGAAGTTTTCCCTAAAAAAGTACAGCAGCGCAAGCTCGTAACGCTGTCCCGCGTATGCGGCGGCAGGGAATTTCATCCTTCTTATAACCTGTTTCATCAGGATATAAATTTATTATACGCGGAGGTGTAAGTATGATCGTATTACCGGTTCCTCAGAAAATGGAGGAAGGAAACGCGCAGCTGATGCTTCAAGGGGACAGCATGATCGTGCTGGACCCATCCTGCCCGCAGGGGGCGCTCCTGTATGCCCGCCTGCTGCAGGATGAGCTCCGGACATGGGCGGGGCTGACCACCGGCATCAGCAGGGGAGCTTCCCGCAAGGGAGACATTCTGCTGAAGGTAGACGGCACACTGGGCGATCAGCAGTATACGCTGGAGATCAGGGAGGACGGCGCGCGTTTGCGCGGAGGCAGCCTGACTGCCATGGGCTGGGCCGTTCAGACGCTGCGGCAGATCGTGCGCCAGAGCGGCGGCCTGCTGCAGGAAACGGTCATTGAGGATGAGCCGGACATCAAGAACCGGGGCTTCTTCTTTGATGTCACCAGAGGGCGGGTCTTGTCCCTGGAGAGCTTGAAGCGGCTGGCGGACACCATGGCCTTCTATAAGATGAACCAGCTGC
The DNA here is from genome assembly GCA_910579485.1 of uncultured Oscillospiraceae bacterium. Classification (GTDB taxonomy): domain Bacteria; phylum Bacillota; class Clostridia; order Oscillospirales; family Oscillospiraceae; genus Pelethomonas. The sequence continues at coordinate 8,148 of CAJTVO010000074.1, forward strand.
AGCTGTATGTGGAGCACACGTATCTGTTCAGGGATCTGACGGAGCTTTGGCGGGACGACACGCCCTTGACGGCCGAAGAGATATTGGAGTTGGATCAGTACTGTTACGACAGGGGGATCGAGCTGGTGCCGTCTCTCGCCACGTTTGGCCACCTGTATAAGCTGCTGCGGACCAAAACCTTTGCATCTATGTGTGAGCTGCCGGATCGCGCGGACGACAAATTCTCATTCCGCGACAGGATGGCGCACCATACGGTAAACGTATCCGATCCAGACGTGCTTCCTCTGATCAAGGGGCTTATCGAGGAATATATGGCCCTGTTCCGTTCGGACAAGTTCAACATCTGCGCGGATGAGACCTTCGACTTGGGGAAGGGCAGAAGCAAGGCCCTGGCGGAGGAAAAGGGCCTCGGGAGCCTCTACATGGACTACATCATGGAGCTGTTTGCCTTCCTGATCGAGAAAGGGAAGAAGCCCATGTTCTGGGGGGACATCATTGCCCAATATCCGGAGAAATGCTCCCTGCTGCCGAAAGAGGTGGTCTGCCTCACCTGGGGCTACTGCGCGACGCAGTCGGACCGGGAGGCAAAGATCCTTCACGACGCGGGGGCGGCGCAGTACCTGTGCCCCGGAGCCTGCGGCTGGAACACGTGGGTCAATCTATTCGGGGACAGCTATGAGAATATCCGCAGAATGTGCAGCTATGCCAGGCAATATGGCGCGGCCGGCGTATTGAACACGGAATGGGGCGATTTCGGTCATATCAACCAGCCGGTTTTCAGTATTCCGGGAATGATCTACGGGGCCGTATGGTCCTGGGGGGCGAACGTGCCGGATTACCAGGAGCTTAACAGGCAGATCTCCGTCCTGGAATTTGGCGATCCCTCCGGCCGGCTGTTGGCTCTCCTTGGCGAGGTGAGCAGCCTGACCGTATTCAGCTGGTATCACGTGGTCGCCATCAAGGAGGGGGTCGAAAAGAATATCGAACGGGACAAGCTGCGGGAGATGTTTGAGAAAGAAGATATGACAAAGGTTCCCGCGTGCAACCGCCGCATTCTCGAGATGAAGCGGGAGCTGTGTATCATCGGCCGCGGCATGGACAGCGGCAGCAGATGGGTCTTGGAATGCGCGCAGATGTCGCTGGAAGCGGTCCGGGTCTGGAATGAGGTAGGCCTGCGTCTGCTCCGTCTGCAGAACGGAGAGAAGCTGGAGGACGGCATGGAGCTGGCGGGCAGCTTGGAGAAATGCCTTCGTACTTTCCAGGAGCTTTGGCGCAGGATCGGGAAGGAAGGAGACCTTGCGCAGATTTCCGAAGTGTTCTATTGGTATGCGGACGTGCTGAGGGAAGCGCAGGCATAGCGCGTTTCGCAGGGCGAACGATAACAAAGGGGAGAGGTCCGGACAGGGACCTCTCCCCTCTTTTTGCTGGATTTTTTAGATTCTATTATGCTCTTTGCCTCTTGTATTGTCTGACAATCGAACGATAGGGGGCTTTATTCCGGCGCGCCGTGGAGGGCGGTGACGATGCGCCGGGAGTAGGCGATGAACTCCCGGACCACCGGCAGGGCCTCCTCCATGGAGCGGACGGCGATGCCGATATGGCGGCAGGCGGGCGGGTCCAGGGGCAGGGCGCGCACGTTGTCCCGGCGGCCCTGGAGGACCAGCTGGGAGAGGATGCTCACCCCCAGTCCGTGCTCCACCATGGAGAGGATGGCGGCGTCCTCCACGGCGGTGTTGCTGCGGATGTCCGGGCGGATGTTCTGGGCGTCAAAGACGCCCACGATGTCCAGATCAAAGCCCAGGGAGGGCATGAGGAATTCCTTCCCCGCGAACTCCGCCACGGGGAACCGGTCCCGGTCCCCTGCCGGGTAGTCCGGGGGCAGGATAGCCAGAAGGGGGTCGTCCCAGAGGGGGGTCCAGTCGTAGCGCCATTGGTCCTGGCGGCTGGCGAAGCTCAGGTCCACGGTGCCCTCCTGGAGCCAGCGGTAGATCTCCTCCACGCTGCCCATGCGGATGTCGATGGACACGTCCGGATAGGCCCAGCGGAACTGCTGGACGATGGTGGGCAGCCAGTGCATACAGATGCTGGAGTAGGCGGCCACCCGGATGCTCTCCCGGCGGCGCCCGGCCTGCTCGGCGATCTGCCCCTCCAGGTGGCCGGCGGCCTTGACCAGCTCCCGGATGGCGGGCAGCAGGCGTTCCCCGGCGGCGGTGAGGCGCACGCCGGAGCGGTCCCGGACCAGGAGGGGAAAGCCGGTCTCCCGCTCCAGGGCGTTCATCATGTGGGTGAGGCCGGACTGGGTGATGTCCAGCCGCCGGGCGGCGCGGGTAAAGCTTCCCGACTCCACCGCCGCCAGCAGGGAGGCCCATTTCTTGGTATCCACGGCCTGTTACCGGGTCACCTTGCGGATGTCCTCGATGCGGCCCAGGACCAGCAGGTGCTCGTCCTTGCGGAAGGCGTAGTCCGGGCTGAGGTTGGGGATGACCACGTCCCCCCGCTTGACGCCGACCACGGTGAGGCGGTATTTGACCCGGAAATTTAATTCCTTGAGGCTCTTGCCGATCCAGCGGTCCATGGGCTCCAGCTCGTAGATGGAGTGGTCGGAGGTGAGAGGGATGCAGTCGAAGATGCTGTCGGAGCTCTCGCTGACGGCCAGGCGGAGGGCGGCCTCCCGCTCGGGGTAGATGACGGAGTCCGCGCCGTTGCGGAGGAGGAATTTGGCCTGGACGTCGTCGTCGGCCTTGCTGAACACCTTCTTCGCACCCAGCTCTTTAAGGAGGCTGGTGATCTGCAGGCTGCCCAGGACGTTGTTGTCGCCCAGGCAGACGAAGCAGGCGTCGAAGCTCTCCACGCTGAAGGAGCGGAGGACCTCCTCGTTGGTGCAGTCCCCTACCTTGGCGCTGACCACGATGGGGAGGACGTCCTCCAGGTATTCGCCGTTCTGATCCACCGCCATGACTTCGCATTTTTGCTCCACCAGGGCGCGGCAGAGGTGGTGGCCAAAGGAGCCCATACCGATCACTAAAAATGACTTCATCGTTGATACCTCTTTCTGCGGCCCCTGCGGGGCCGCCTCCGCTTCCTATCTATCGTATAGATTCGCCCCTGCCCGTGGGCCCGCCTGCGGCGGGCTTAGCGCTAAAAGCGCCGCTTGCGGCGCTTCACGGGGGCGGGGACGGGGGCGTTCTTTTCGTGTGAACGAAAAGAACCAAAGATTCTGCGACGGCCACATCGAGTGGCCGCGCAGAATTGATTGTGCATGACCGCTCGATGCGGTCATTGCACAATCTCAGGTCACTCAAGGAACTACGTTCCTTGAGAATCCTCCTTCATTACGGGGGTGATTTTTTTTGCGCCCGAGGCACAGTCGGTCTGGTCTAAACTAACTGCCGTCCGCTTCGTTCATCCCTGCGGCTATTTCAACGTGGTTGACGATGGCCCCTACCGTTTTAGCCCGGCAAGCTCACCGGGGTTCTAATTGGTGGACCTCCGGGTCGTCCGTCCGGCCCATCAGATAGTCGAGAGATACGCCAAAATGGTCTGCTAAAATGAGGAGGTTACGTACTTCCGGGTAGAATTTCCCACGTTCATATGTTGATATCGCGTCTTGCTTGACACCAAGGACCTTTCCCAGCGATTCCTGTGACATATGGTTTTTTAGACGCAATTCCTTTACTCGTTCAGAAAAATTTGCCATACTGCCTCCAAGTTGCTTGACTTTAGTGGTTAAATCTGTTATTATACTTAGTGGTTAAACAAGTAACAGAATGGAGTGTATAAAATGAGCCAGCTAATGGAAACCCTGTTTGACTTAATGAATGGCCCCCACTCATCGGAAGCGGAGCGCCGGGCGGTCAGGGAATCAGCGAAAGCGATCCAAGCGGTGAAGGACCGTCTGACTCTCGAAGAATTTGACGCTCTCTGGAGGGCAACCACGGACATAGAAAACGCCGGTTACCTGGACAGCTTCGCACTGGGCTTCCGTTTAGGGATGCAATTGACCATAGAGGGCTTGCGCCCCATTGTGGAATAGGGGGACCAGCCGCCCCAAAGCACCAAAACGCCAGACCCCCGTGCCGAGTGCCGCGAGGCAACCGGGCAGCCCTGCGGGCTGCCGGGACGGTCGTTGGCGGCGCAGCCGACAATGACGTCCCTCGGTAGAACCGTGCGCAGGAGTAAGCACCGGCATCGGCCCAGTGTACGGACGATAGACCGGAAATCTAAAGGTCGTAGCGTAACTAAACTCCCCCGTAATCAAGGGATTCTTAAACCGTAGGTTTAAGCCTGCTTTTGCCTACTTTTCGCGGGCGCGAAAAGTAGGTCAGGGGTCCGGGGGCGGACAGCCCACGGGCTTTCGAGAAGAAACTGCCCCCTGCCGCCCGGAGGGCGGCAAGAACTACCCAATAGTAATATCTTCCCGAGGAAGCGTCACAGGCGGCAAAGCCCTCTTCTCCAGCAGGGCCACGGCAAAGGAAATACTCCCCACCCTTCCGCAGTACATCAGGAAAATAATAATAAGCCTGCTCAGGGGAAGAAGATCACGGGTAATCCCCATGGTCATCCCTGCGGTGCCAATAGCGGAAAAGGTCTCAAACAGGACCTCCGTCAGGGCAAAGGGCTGAATCGCACAGATAGCCACCGCGCCAACGAGAGCCAACAGAAGGTTGGTATACAAAACCGCTGTGGCCTTCTTCAAAGCATCATCGCCGATGCTCCGGCCAAAGGCGTTGGCGCTCCGCTCCCGGCGGATGCCGGACAGCGCGTGGAGCAGAATAACAAAAACCGTGGTGGTCTTCACGCCGCCGGCGGTGGAGCCGGGACTGCCGCCGATGAACATAAATATGATCGTCAGCAGAAGGCTGCCGCTGGTCAGCGCGCCGGTGTCCGTGGAGTTGAAGCCCGCCGTGCGGGGAGTCACCGCGTCAAACAGGGCGGAGAGGACCTGCTCCCCCAGGGGGCGGCCCGCCCCCAGATTGTTCCGCTCCAGCAGGAAGAACAGCGCCCCGCCGCCCAGAGTCAGGACCATGGTTACGGTAAGGACCACCTTGGTCTGGAGGCGGTAACGCCGCCAGCGCCATTTGTTGCGGACCAGGTCCTCCCAGACCAGGAAGCCCGTGCCGCCGATGAGAATCAGGGCGCAGATGGTCAGGCTCACCAGCGGGTCCCCGGCGTAGGCCGTGAAGGAGGAGTACTCCCCGCTGTAAGTACCCATGAGGTCGAAGCCAGCGTTGCAGAAGGCGGAAACGCTGTGCCACACGCCGTAGTAGATGCCCCGGCCCCAGCCGAACTGGGGCACGAAGCGGATGGACAGCAATACGGCCCCCAGGCCCTCCGCCAGGAAGGTCCCCAGAAAGACCAGCCGGATGAAGGGCACGAAGCCCCCCAGGCGGTCATAGCTGACGCTGTCCACCACCACCTCCCGCTGGCGCAGGCCCAGACGCTTGCGCAGGAGCAGGAGGAACAGGGTGGCAATGGACATGAAGCCCAAGCCGCCGGTCTGGATCAGCAGGATGATGACGGTCTGGCCGAAGGTGGTCCAATAGGTCCCCGTGTCCTGGGGGACCAGCCCCGTCACGCAGGAGGCGGAGGTGGCCGTAAACAGGGCGTCCAGGAAGGACGCGCCTCCGGGGGCCTGGCTGGACAGGGGGAGCATCAGCAGCGCCGTCCCCAAGCCGATCATGATGAAGAAGCCCAGGGCGATGATCTGCACGCTGGACAGCTTCGCTTTTTTCTGTCGTTTCATATGATTTCTCGCCCCACTTCCCAAGTCCGCTCGGGGCGGGCTCTCAGGTTCAGCATATCACATTTTTCACCGATCCGCAACAGGCAATGCCGGGATACGGGAAAATCAGGGCTTCGCGGGGCGGATATGGGCGCACACGGGGTAGTGGTCGGAGAGGTAGACGCCGTCCCGGCAGTCCGTCCACTTTTCCACGCGCTCGCAGTCGAAGCCCCGGGTCAGGATGTAGTCGATGGCGCAGGGCGGGTCTCCCCGGCCGTAGCCGTGGTAGGTGACGCCGGTCCCGGCGGTCACGTTCCGGTAGGGGGAGGTCCGGAGGGCGGACATCTCGGGGCTGCCGGGCTCCGCGTTCAAGTCGCCGGTGATGACGGCGGGAGCGTTGGGGAAGAGGGCCTCCTGGGCCAGCTTTTGCAGGATCTGGACCAGCCCCTGGGCCCGGGCCTCGGGAAACTCATGGTCCAGGTGGGTGTTGACCAGGCGGAAGACGGTCCTGCCGGACAGGTCCTCGAACAGGGCCTCGGTGGCGGTGCGGGGGCAGACGCTCTGGCGGGGGTAGCGGGAGCCCGGCGCGTAGGGGGTCTCCGACAGCCAGAAGGTCTCCATCTGGATGAGGTTCAGACGGTCCTTCCGGTAGGCCACCGCCAGCTGCTCGTCCTCCAGGGTCTCGCTGCGGCCGCAGCCGATGACGTAGCAGTCCGTCAGCTCCTCCTTCAGCCACGCGGCCACGTGGGGCAGCACCTCCTGGAAGCAGATCAGGTCCGGCCGCTCCCGGCGGAGCTTCTCCAGGATCAGGGGCTTGCGGAAGCAGAAGTTGTTTTCGCCGTCCTGACCGAAGTCGCAGCGAATGTTGAATGTTACGAGCTTCATCGTATTGATTCCTCCTGGGAATAGAAGACTGCATATCAAAAAACGGAGAGTATCCGCCGGAGGGGCGATACTCTCTGTTTTTCTTTCAGGGATAGAACATGGCCGGGTTGGGGACCGAGACGCCGGGGGAGACGGGCTTCGCGTCCTGGGACTGCTTGGCGGGCTTCTCCGGCTCCTCCTGGGGAGGGGCCGGGGGCTCCGCCGGCGGGAGGGGCTCGGAAGCCTCTCCGGCAGGAGGCTCCGGCGCTTCCTCAGGCTCCGGGTCCGGGGCGGACACGGCGATGATGCCCGTGGGATCGAAGGGCTCCGGGGGAACGTCCGGGGTATCGGAAGCATCAGGGGCATCGGAGACCGGGCCGGGGGACTGCTCCTGACCGGCGGCGGGAGGCGCTTCCGGCGCCTCCTGGGGGAGGTACATGCTGGGAAGCTCTATGGGCGCGTCGGTGCGCCCGTGGCTGGCGAAGTAGGTATAGCCATAGAAGTGGTCCGGCTGGGGCAGCTCGCCGTAGTAGTAGGCCATCAGCTCCGTCACGGTCACCAGCTGGTAGCCCTGCTCCTGGAGCCAGGGGACCAGCACGCGGACGGCCTCCACGGTGCTCTCGTAGATGCTGTGCATGAGGACGATCTCGCCGTCCAGCTCGCCGTAGCTCTGCACGTAGTCGATCACCTTCTGGGCGTCGCGGCTCCGCCAGTCCTCGGTATCCACCGTCCAGGTCACCATGGCCCGGCCGGTGGCGGTCTTGACGGTCTTATTCACCGCGCCGTAGGGCGGGCGGACCAGCAGGGGGGCGGGGGCCCCGGCCAGGACGAAGGCTTCGTCCGCCGTGTCCAGGTCCCGCAGCAGGCTGCTCTTTCTCAGCTTGCTGAGGTCCTTGTGGGCGTTGGAGTGGCTGCCCACCTCGCAGCCCAGCTCCACCATCCGGCCCACGGGCTCCGGGCACGCAGCCACGTTCCGACCCACCTCGAAGAAGGTGGCCAGGGCGTGGTGCTCCTCCAGGATGTCCAGGATCTGGCTGGAGCAGGCCGCATCGGGACCGTCGTCAAAGGTCAGGGCCACCATGGGCTTGGCGGGATCGATCACGCGGACGTAAGGCTCCTCCGGCTCCGGCGGAGCGGGGGGCTCCTCCTCGGGGACTCCCTCCTCCTCGGGGCCGTCCTCCGGCTCCGGGGGCTGGGCGGCAGCGGCGTCCAGCGGCGCGGCGGCCTGCCCGGGGGCCGGATCGGGCGCGGCGGCCCGTCCCACGCACGCAGTGCAGGCCAGCAGCAGGAGAAGGGCGAGAAAAAAAGAATAAAGACGGTTCATTATATGGACTTCCTTCGACGGTATTTGACATAAAATATTATCCACCATTCTCAGCGGAAATGCAAGAGGAAATCGGTTACAATTTGAAAACATTCCTGACGGCGGAGGCCCCTTGGATAGATTTTTCTTTTTCGCAGATACTATCCGCGAAAAAACGAAGGAAGCGGGAGGCTTTATGGAGCAGCTGACAAAAGATCTTGCGGAAAATCAGAAGAAGCTGGACGAGCTTCTGGGGGTGGGGCGCAACTACGACGTCATCAGCCGGGACCTCTACATCGGCGCGTGGAAGGGCAGGCTCTACGTCATCGACGGGTACGGGGACGACGGGGTCATCGAGCGCATCACCTCCTTCCTGCTGGGAGAGGGAGCGGCCCTGGGCAAGGGGGTCTCCGATATGCAGGAGTTCATCGACCGGTGCGTCACCTTCTGCGAGGTGGACTGCGAGAACCAGGTGGACAAGATCCTCACCGGGGCGTTTTTAGGGAAGACCATCCTGCTGCTGGAGGGCTTTGATCACTGCGCCATGATCGACGCGAAGAAGTTCCCCGGGCGCGGCGTGGAGGAGCCCAGCGACGGCAAGGTCCTCCGGGGCAGTCACGACGGCTTCACGGAGACGCTGGTGCAGAATACGGCCCTCCTCCGCCGCCGCATCCGGGACCCCCATTTCACCCTGGAGAACCACAAGGTAGGGGGGCGCAGTCAGACGGACGTGGTGCTGGCCTATATGGACAACCAGGTGAACCAGGGGGACCTGGAGTCCCTGCGGGCCAAGCTGGACGCCATAAGCGTGGGTTCCGTGGCCATGAGCCAGGAGAGCGTGGCCGAGTCCATCGTCAAGCCCCAGTGGTACAATCCCTTCCCCAAGGTCCGCTACACCGAGCGGCCGGACACCGCCACCGCCTGCGTCATGGAGGGCAGCATCGTGATGCTGGTGGACAACTCCCCGTCGGTGATGCTGATGCCCACGTCCCTCTTCGACTTTATGGAGGAGGCCAACGATTATTACTTCCCGCCCCTGGTGGGGACCTACCTCCGGTGGCTGCGGGTGATCGTGATGCTGCTGGCGCTGTTCATCACGCCGG
>CAJTVO010000075.1 GCA_910579485.1 uncultured Oscillospiraceae bacterium
AACTCAGCGCCCGCCAGCTGGCGGTGAAGATCATTCAGGATATACTGGAGACGACCGGCATCACCGCCACGGCGGGCATCGGCACGAATCTCTACCTCTGCAAGATCGCCATGGATATTTGGGCCAAACACGTCCAGCCGGATGCAAATGGTGTGCGTATCGCGGAGCTGGACGAGATGAGCTACCGCCGCAACCTGTGGGACCACCGTCCTCTCACGGATTTCTGGCGGGTAGGCGGCGGTTACGCCAAAAAGCTGGAGGCCAACGGTCTGTACACCATGGGGGACATTGCCCGCTGCTCTCTGGGAGGGCCAAGTGATCACCACAACGAGGACCTGCTGTATAAGCTGTTCGGCGTGAATGCAGAGACGCTCATCGACCATGCCTGGGGCTGGGAGCCGGTAACAATGGCGGACATCAAGGCATACAAGCCGGAATCAAAAAGCATCGGCTCCGGACAGGTCCTGCAATGTCCCTACAGCTATGACAAGGCCCGGCTGGTGGTACGGGAAATGGCAGATCAGCTGGCGCTGGATCTGGTGGATAAGAAACTGGTCACGGATCAGCTGGTCCTGACAGCAGGCTATGATATTGAGAATCTGAAAGGCACCTACCAGGGAGAGGTCACCACAGACCGCTATGGCCGCGCCATCCCCAAGCATGCCCATGGTACCGCCAACCTGGAGGAGTACACCGCCTCCACCAGGCGCATCGTCACTGCCGCTCTGGATCTGTTCGACCGGATCATTGACCGCAGCCTGCTGGTGCGCCGGTTTTATCTCACTGCCACCCGTGTAGCGGACGAGAGATCCGCGCCGGATAAGAAAGCCTTTGAACAGATGGACCTCTTTACCGACTACGCTGCATCGCAGAAGCAGAAGGTTCAGGAATCAGCGGAACTGGAGCGGGAGAAGAAGGTTCAGCGCACCATGCTGGACATCAAACGGCGGTTTGGCAAAAACGCCATCCTGAAGGGAATGAACCTGGAAGAGGGCGCGACAGCAAAGGAGCGGAACAACATGATCGGAGGACATCGCAGTGGGGAAGTATGACGACATCATCGGCCTTCCGCACCATGTTTCCAGCACCCGGCCACACATGCCTATGCTGGACCGGGCGGCGCAGTTTCAGCCGTTTAGAGCCTTGACCGGCTACGAAGATGCCGTGCAGGAGACGGCGCGGTATACAGATGAAAAAGTGGAATTGACCGAAGATGAGAAGGCCCTTCTGGACATGGAGCTGCAGCGGCTGTCGGATGATATTGCCAGCCGTCCCCAGGTGACGCTGACCTGTTTCCGGCCAGACAAAAGGAAGTCCGGCGGGGCGTATGTCACAACCACCGGCCGGCTGAAGAAAATTGATGATATTGAGGGCGCTCTGATCCTTGTCAGTGGAGAGCGGATCGTCATCGAGGATATCATAGAGATTCGATGAAGCTGCCATCAGCGTCCGCCCGCCTTCCCGAACAGCGCCGCCTTATGGGGCGGCGCAACGACTACCAGCTGATGCCGCTCATTGCCGCACTTATACAGGCACTCCGTTTTCAGCGAAAACCGCACGATATCGTACTCCGCATCCTCCAGCTGCAAATTGTCCATAAAAAAGCGCCGGTCGATAGAACCGGCGTTGAACAAAAACTGGTGGGTGGGGATGGAGAACAGGGGCTTCGTCATCTCCGCCACGCCGGGGAGGGCGAAGTCCTCGATATTCTGGCTGGCCATGATGAGGCTGGAGTCCTTCTTCCGGCACCGTTTGAGCATCCCCCGGATATACTCGATGGCGGTGGGATTGGAAAGCCATACGTGAAGCTCGTCCAGCACCGCCACGGTATTTCCTTCGGACAGCACCCGGTCACTGAGGAAAGACAGGATATTGAACAGCAGCGCCCCCCGGAGATTCTGCGATGCGTTCGACAGGTCCTTCACACCGAACACCAGGAAACGCTCCGAGGTGACGTTGGTGTAGCCGTTAAAAAATTTGCTCTCCGCACCCTTGCACAGGGAGTGGAGTCCCAGCAGGATCTCCTGCAGCAATTCGGCAGAATAGAGCGGATCGTTCTCTTTGTCATAATTCTGGTAGGCGTCCTGGATGACCGCGTAGAGGTCTGAGAGGATGGGGTAGTCGGCGGGGTGCATCGCGGAATGGTCCGTGTGGTCGTTGATGCCCCACTTGCCGTACAGCCGCTCCAGCATCAGCTCAATGGCGTCGATATGCCGGTCCGAGAAGTCCTTGTAGGAGCGGAAGAAATCCTTCAGAAACGAGATGTGCTGACTGAGCCGGGAGCGTTCCGAAAAGGCTGCGGGAGCGTCCTCGTCCGACTCCCCGCCCATGTCCCACAGCTTCGGCTCCAGGGGATTGATGCGGTATTTCCCGCTCATAAGGTCAATGAAGCAGCCGCCCAGTTTTCCGCAAAGCTCCCCCATCTCATTTTCCGGGTCCAGACAGATCACGGATTTCCCGGATTCCAGCAGGTTGGTGACCAGCAGCTTCAGCAGGAAAGCTCTTGCCCTGACCGGAATTGCCCAGGATGAGGACGCTGGCGTTGGTCTTGTCGTCCGCCCGGCGGTCAAGGTCAACGATGATATTGCTGCCGAATTTGTCCCTGCCGATGTAGAAGCCCTGGGGATCGGTCTTGCCGGAGTAGTTGCTGGGGTAGAGATTTGCCACAGAGGACGCCGGCAGGACCCGCTCGCACTTTGACCCAAAGGCGTTCCGCCCAGCCGGATTGGCGGAGAGAAAGCCCTCCCGCTGCTTGAGCAGAAGGCGGTCCGCCTCCAGCCTGGAACGGATCAGCTCACCCGTCACCGTGTCCCGAAGGGTGCGCAGCGCCTCCAGACTGTCCGCGGCAAGATCGATGTAGACCGCGCAGTGCATCAGCGGCTCCTTACTGCGGCGCAGGGCGGCCACCATCGCGGCTACATCCTGGAGATTGGCTTCCGCCGTGACGCTCTGCTGCATGTTGTTGGTGCTGCCCCGTTCAAATTTGCTGCGGTTGGAGGCGTTCTGGATGATCTTCTGCTCCTCCGCCGTCGTGACCCTCCGGAGGCAGATGGAGAGGTTCACCCCGCTGCGCTCCCCCAAGTGGCTGAGAAGGGCCAGCTCCTCCGTGGTAGCGGGGTAGCTCCGCAGGGCCATGACGCAGTGGTAGGCGCTGCCCAAAATAAAATGATCCGTGTTGAATTTCACCGCCGCCGGAGCGATCATGTCCAAAAAGTCTTTGGGCAGAGGCTCCGGCGCGGGTCCTGCTTTTTTCGAGGTCCGCTTAGGCATCCGCGTTCACCCACCTTTCGCCGTCCACATCTTCAAATACTTCCGTCGTCATGTCCTGCTGGTAGTAGACCGCCAACAGCCGCATGAGGTCCTGCCGCCCTGCCTGCCGCACCCGGAAGCCCTGGTCTCGGATGTTTTTCTCCAATCGGGTCACCTGGCTGCGGGCGTTCTCCTCCTTCTGGCGGTCCAGCTCAAAGACCAGGGCGAACTCCCGCGCGGAGGCGGTCCCGGCCTGGATGCTGTCCAGGTGGGCGGCGTCCTGCCGCAGCAGCTCCCGCAAGGCGGGATTCGTCTCCTGCTCCATCCGCCGGCGGTACCAGTCCTTGTTGCTCTGGAAGGATTCACGGGAATCCAGCGCCAGCAGCCGGACGGACTCCACGCCCCGCAGGAGGTTGGTCAGGGCCACGATCTTCCCACGAACGCCCTCCGAGGAGAGGACGGATAGATTATCCGGCTGGATAAGGAAAAAGACCAGCTCACTTCGGCCTGCCTTCAGGCCGTTTTCCGTGAACTGGTCGATTCCCATGAGCTGCCGTGTGGACAGCAGCCGCTTCTGTTCCTTCTCCTGTTTTCTATTCACGCCGCTCCCTCCATTCGTAATACTGCTGTCGGAGAAACAGGAATGACACCGCGTTTCTCAGAAAATCCAGGATACTGGCGTCTTCCATGCGGATGCTGAGAAAGGCGTACAGCACCGTCAGTACCAGCGGCAGCAGGAAGCCGAAGGAGGCCAGCGCCAGGACAGAGAGCAAAAGCCCAATGCCCACCACCGCCAGGTCCTTCAGCTCCCACAGCCATAATGTCGGCTTCGCGGTCAGGTTGTCGGGATAGATAAAAATCGGGATCACCTCCAACATCTGAGGGCCGCCATGCTGGCGGCCCCCGCTGTGTTACTCCTGTTCACTGCTGCCATCCCCGGAGTCATTCTCCTGGGGATCGTCTTCTCCGTCTTCCCGCTGTCCGGCCGCCTCCAGCTCCCGCTCGATGAGGCCGATGACGAAGTCCTTCTGACTGAGCTTCCTTCCGGTGCGCTGTCTCTCCCGGTCCAGATGGTCCTTGATGCGGTTGAACAGTTCCTCCGGGATCTGGAAGGCTAATGTTTTAGTAAATTCCATGGTTTTGTCTCCTTTTCTGTTTTGAGTTTCATAGTAGGCAGTCAGTATTTGCGTGATGTACGCGCCCCGCGGCATTCCCGCCTTCTCCTGCTCCTCCCGTATCCTGACCAGGAGGGAGACGGGGACCTGGGCGCACAGGTTGGCTGTCTGTTCCATAGCGTAATCGCTCCTTTCCTGCTTTGTAATGCGAAGTATATCGAAACTTCTGTCGTAAAGCTATCACCAAACCCAACGAAGATATTGCCGGAAAGGAAGCAGAAGCAACAATCCTACAGCCCCGCCCGCAGTGCCAGGGCGATCCCCTGCATGAGGTACTCCACGCAGGGCACCGCGACACTGTTTCCGAGCGCCTTATATCTGGCGGAATCGGACGCGCCGGGCATGTCTGTCCAGCCTGGAGGATAGCCCTGCAATAATTCGCATTCCTGCGGGACCAGCCTGCGGATGAGCCGGATGACGGGGCTGTTGTCATTGGGCTGGAGGATAAGATCGGTCGCGTCCTTGTGCTGGCGGGCGCTCTCAGTGGAGGCCACATCGCTCTCCTGGAAAGCATCCACTCTCTGGCGTGCATAAACGGCTGGTTCATGCAACACCAGCCCAGTATTATTGCCGCCAGTCCCAGCCCTTGCGGATAAGGTGGGCGAGACAGATACCGGGCCTTTGTAACGGGTATCGATACCATAGTTTTCAAACAGGACCGCAGGCTGATGCCCATGCTCCTGGGCGCGCAGCGTTCCCGCTATCTCTTCCGAGCAGCTCATAACACCGCCGCCCTGGTCGTTCAGGCACAGCACGGAGGGCATCATGCCGCCTCCTGCCGTTCCTTTCAGCGTGGGGGCGATCTCCTCCTGATAGCCGGTGCTTCCGGCCTTGCTGCCGGCGTTGGCGGAGAACCCGGCAGCATAGACCAGCCCGCCCGGATTTCTTCCGCCGCCGCCATCCGAACCGGCCAGCGTGGGTGCGGTGCCTTCCGGCATAAAGACGCGGGTCCTTTGTGTGTCCCAGGGGTTCAGGCAGCTGGCGACAAAGGTCTGCTGCTTCATTCCAGGCTGGGCGCTCAACGCGCCGGCCAGATCGTGCAGATCACGCACCTCATCCCGCTGATTTGCCGCAAAGGCCGCCGGCGTCTGTGTGACGAACGTCTGCATCTGCATATTCTGTGTACGCATGAGAGCGCCGGCAGTCTCTCCAAGGTCGATCGTCTCCTCCCTCTGATTGATATGGAAGGCCAGCGGGAGGAGCAGGAACGCTTCCGCCTGAGCGGATATGATCCCCGCCTGGAGCTTCAATGCCAGCTCCAGCTGTGGCGGCAGGGGCTTGCCCCGCTCCTCCGCCCGCCGCAGGATACCCCGGCAGGCGGTCCTGCTCAAATAGTATTTGGATGGGACTGTATCCAGCAAGATCTGTGACAGCGAAGATCCTACGGCGCCTTTGGGGCACTCCGAAGTATTCAGCGGACCATGTTGACCAAGCCACGCAGGATCGTACTCCCAGCACGGCCCCAGCATATTCCCAGCGCCCGGACGCAGGTCTAATAACATCAAGGTATGGTTCCTCGATCCGTATGAACGACTCAATGACCTCCCGGAAGTCCGAGCCGGGGATGTCGTCGGATGTGCTGCTGAGACTTCCGGGCACATTTTCCCACACGGCAAAGCGGGGCCGAACAGCGACTCCTGTCCGTCCAAGTCTTTTGTCCGCATCTCGCATCTCCTTAATAATTCGAATCTGATGTCTGAACAGGCCGGAGCGTTCGCCGGCCAAACCAGCTCTCGCGCCGGCCACACTCAGTCCTGGCAGGGGCTCCCTCCGCAAATAATATCCACAGGAGGCAGCAGCGCCCCATCCAGCTTCGTGATGTCTCCCACGTGGATCATGTCGGGGAAGTGATGCTTCGTCACCCGGATGGGAAACGCTTCGATCTCGCTGGCCCAGACCGGGCGGATGCCATTGCGTACCGCCGCCAGGGGGAAGCCTCCGATTCCATCGAAGAGCGACCCCATGGTCAGCTCAGTTCCATGTTCCATTGCGATGTCTCCTTCTCCAGCGGCTGGACGGTATTGTCGTAATTCGGTTCGAATGTACACCGCTGTCCATTGAATGCTATGGCCGCCTCCCTGGCTTCCGCTTCGGAATCGAAAGCCAGGGGGCGGCCATACCGGTCGCACCGCCACCGGACGGTCCGGCCCCAGGGGGAATCCGGACGGGTGGCGGCTGTGACGCCATATTTCATTGTCGTACCTCCCTCTACATCATCCCCGGCGTAGGGAGACGCTACATAGATCAGTTTCATGCTCTGCTCCTTTTCATTTGATTGCCGCCGCTGTTCCGGCATCTGCCTTGCGCCACTCCATTGGAAATTGTGCCTGGGCGCTGGCGGACCCATCGTAGAGCGGTTTGTCATGGGGTCTGAATCGAATTTCCCCCGTCAGTGTTTTCTCCAGACGGTCCCGTCCGATGCCGGCGTAATCTTCACGGATCTCACAGCCCCAGAACCGCCTGCCATGCAGCAGGGCGGCAACGCCGGAGGACGCCGCTCCGGCAAAGGGGTCGAATACCAATCCGCCCTCGTTTGTCAACGCAAGGACCAGACGCTCCGCTAACCCGACCGGAAACTGGCAGGGATGCGCTGTTTTCTCCACGTGGCTGCCGGTAACGTTGGGAATGTCCCATACATCCTCCGGATTCTTCCCCAAGGGGTTCCCGGACGGCTGCCCCCGATTCTTTCCACGGAAGCTCCGTTTGCCGGGATACTTCGCGGGTATCCGGACAGCGTCCAGATCAAAGATATAGTTGTCGCCCTTTGTAAACCAGAGGACCGTCTCATACCGGCCGCTAAACCGCCGCCTGCAATGAAGGCCATGCCCATAATGCCAGATGATGCGGTTGCGGAGCTTCAGGCCCATATCATAGAAGATCGGGGCAAGCTCGATGTCCAGAGGCCGGATCATTCCCTTTTTGACATAGCTGCCGGTCTGCCAGCAGATGCTCCCGGTTTCCTTCAACAGCGGGCACAGCTTCGTGATGATCTCCTTCTGCCATAAGACGTACTCACCCAGGGGCACTTCCTTTTCATAGGCTTTGCCAATGTTGTACGGTGGAGAAGTAACGATCAGATCAAATAGTTCCTGTTGGGGCAGCGCATCCAGGAAACGGCCCGCGTCCATCTGAAAAATGGCCGCTGCCGCAGGATATGGTATGGCGCCGCTTGCTGTGGAAGATATGATCGGTATCATGCGTACCTCCTGTCACTTGATAGCCGCCGCGACGGCCTTGGTGGTGTTCACCGCCGCCTGGGCGGTGTAGACGGCGCTCATGATGTTGGCCCTGGTGGTGGTGTCCAGACCAAAGGTCCCGGCGATCCTGGGGACCTCTCCCGCAGAGAGCATGAGGCCCAGCCCCAGCAGCAGATGTTCCCGGAAGGCCAGCAGTCCCGCCGTCAGGATGGTGGCTTGCAGAAACGCCGTCAGGCACAGGCCGATGACCTGCTTCATCCACTGGAGGAACCCGTCCGAGTAGCCGCGCGGCACGCTGAACATGTAGAGGCTCCCCACCGCGATCTGGATGAGCAGGATGCCGCCCCGTTTCAGATTTGCAAAAAATATTTTTATCACGGCGTATCCCATGGCGATCACGCAGAAGATCAGCATGATCGGGCTGGTGAGCATGGACATCATGAAGTCCGGCGCTCCGGTCATGTCACTGAGGCTGGTCACAGCGGAGAAGTCCTCCATGATCTGCCGACCCACCTCTCCAATGCTGGTCCCCAGTCCGGTGATCTCCGCGGTGAACTGCCCCTGCAGGGTCACAGACAATTCATAGAGCCGCACCGGGACGGTGGAGAACAGGCTGACCGCCAGGAAGCCCTTCACGATGTTCAGCGCCGTCTGCTGGATGCTGCCCCGTCCGGTGGAGTAGTCCAGACCAAACTCAAAACAGCAGACCACCACGCTGACGCCGAACAGCGCCCAGCCCAGCTGGCTGAAAAATGTCACGACGGACTGCACCCAGGTCAGCTCGAAAAGTTCCACGCCCATCATGCCCATGATGGCGAAGAAGTTCCCCAGGAACCCCACGAGCTGTCCATAGAACCAGTCCATGAGATTGCCCATGATCGTGTCCGCTACAAAATCCCAGATAAAGATTTGTGTCACCTCCGTTTCCCTGCGTTGACACGCAGGCGTAAATTGGTTAGAATGATTGCAAGAAAATTTGCAGGAGCCGCCTATGACCTATGAGGAGTTCAAAAGTCAATATCCCATTCGGCTGAACCGGCAGCAGGAGGAGGCCGTCTGCCAGACAGAGGGTCCCATCCTGCTGCTGGCGGTGCCGGGGAGCGGCAAGACCACCGTGCTGGTCACCCGTCTGGGATACATGCTCCATTGTAAAGGCATCCGCCCGGAGCAGATACTGACCGTGACCTACACCGTGGCGGCTACCAGGGATATGAAGGCCCGGTTTATCAGCTCCTTCGGGGAAGACCACGCGGACAAGCTGACCTTCCGTACCATCAACGGCCTGTGTGCGGTGGTGATCGGGCGCTATGCCCGGCAGAAGGGAACGGAGCCCTTCGCCCTGCTGGACGATGAGCGGCAGATCAACAGCGTCATCCGTGACCTGCTGGCCCGCACCGGGACGGCATTCCCCAGCGATCTTCAGGTGAAGGACGCACGCACGCATATCACCTACTGCAAGAACATGATGCTGACTGAAGCGGAGATACATGCCCACAAGGTAGACGGGATGGATTTTCCACGGGTCTATTTCGAATATCAGGACTATCTCCTCCGCAGCAGGCGCATGGACTACGATGACCAGATGGTCTTCACATACCGCATCTTCCGGCAGCATCCGGATATCCTGGCATACTTCCAGCACCGGTGGCCCTACATCTGCGTGGACGAAGCCCAGGACACCTCGAAGATACAGCACGCCATCCTCCGGCAGCTGGCATCCGGCAGCGGCAATATCTTTATGGTGGGGGATGAAGACCAGAGCATCTACGGCTTCCGCGCCGCATGGCCCCAGGCTCTGCTGGAGTTTGAGCAGGTCTTTCCCGGCGCAAAGGTATTGAAGCTGGAGACCAACTACCGCTCCACCCGCGCCATCGTGGAGAAGGCGGATGCGTTCATCCGCCGCAACCAGAACCGACGACCGAAGAAAATGCGTACCGAGAACCAGCAGGGCAGTCCCATCCGCAAGATCATGCTGGAGGACTACAACCGCCAGTACAATTACCTGCTGAAAGTGGCGGAAAACTGTGAGGAGTCCACGGCAGTCCTCTACCGCAACAATGACAGCGCCCTGCCGCTCATCGACCTGCTGGAGCAGAAGGGAGTCCCCTACGCCTGCCGCCAGCGGGAGGGATTTTTCTTTACCAGTCCTCTGGTGCGGGACATCACCGACATGCTGGAGTTCGCTTTCGATGACGGCAACAAGGATCTGTTCCTCCGCTTCTACTACAAATTGGATTTGAAGCTGAAAAAGGCCGTGATCTCACAGCTGCTCTACGGGATGCCCAGAGACAAAAGCGTCTTTGAGGTCCTGCTGGAGAGCGGTGGGCTGGAGCCCTGGCAGATGGGGAAGGTGAAGGCCATGCAGACCCACTATTCCAAGCTGCCCTACCTGACCAGCTTCGCCGCCATCCAGCGGCTGGTGCGCTATATGGGATATGGCGACTACATCCAGGAGCAGCATGGCGACACGACCAAACTGGACATCCTTCTCTCTCTGGCGAATCAGACGCCCTCGGTGGGGCAGTTCCTCCTGCATTTGCAGGAGCTGAAGGAGCGCATTGAGACTCTGGAGCCCCGCCCGGACTGTCCCTTCGTGCTGTCCACCATCCATGCCAGCAAGGGGCTGGAGTATGACCATGTGATCCTGATCGACACGGTGGATGGGCTGCTGCCCTCTGCGGATGAAGCCGAGGAATTGGAGGAGGAGCGGCGGCTATTCTACGTGGGCGCTACTAGGGCGAGGAAGCAGCTGGAATTTCTCTGCTATGAAAACAAATTTGGAGAACCGTCCGATGCATCGTTCAGCTTCATCTCCCAGTTCTTAGGCGAGGAGCCAAAGAAAGAGCCGGAACAAAAGGCCCAGCCCGCCAAACCAGCCGGTCCATCCAAAGAACAGATCGATAACTGGATAAAGGATTACATCCCCGGCACAGAGGTCACCCACAAGATTTTCGGTCGCGGCCTGCTGACCAGGCGAGAGGGGACCTTCGCCACCATCTCCTTTATGGAAGCCGGGACCAAGAAGATAGACCTGGTCACCTGCCTGCGGCAGGAAAAGATATGGCTGACGCATTTTGTGTAGCGTCACATGGTCATTTCCATCCCCGCCTTGGGCGCTGAAGTTTTAGACAGCGAAGCAATAAATTCCTTTTCTGCGGTAGATGGATCGCCTTGCCCGTTGATCTCCCAGTCTGCCAGAATGTCAAATGCGTCATTACATTCCTGTACGGTGACAACGGGACTGGAGTCGTTCATCCGGAGGATCGTTTCCGCCACGATCCGGGCAGCGGGATCGTCTCCCTGGCTGAAGGCTGCCAGCTCGTCCCTGGTCAGATACGTTCGCAGTGCCCGCTGCTCTTCGGTAAATGCACACATTTCCACCGTACAGGTCTGATTGCCGGGCAGGCAGATGTTCCCTTCTTTAAATGGCTCGGGCGTCAGCTTGAGAATAGCGGTCAGCGGTGAAACGGCGTTTGTTGACACACCGATCCCATAGGGCCCGGGTGCCATTTTACATATCCCGTGGGTCAGCTCCCGGAGCTGTTCCGCCAGAAGGACCATTCTGTTTTTGATCTCGCTCATCTCTGCCCTCCTTCTTAAATTCCGATGATGGTCCAGATGTAAGTGGGGGCGGTGAGGGTAAGGATGAGACAGGCGAAAAGGATCACCGGACCGGTCCACTCGAACTGGCCATGCTTCTTGTAATCAAAGTACGCGAGGGCTGATTTCCCGAAGAAAGCGATGGTCAAAACCATGTCCAGCGCGGGGAAAACCACGTTATTGACAACAGTTTTGATTTGTCCGGCGGCGTCCTTCCAGGTACTCTCCACCACCGCGCCTACATTGCCCTTGCCGCCGGACGTGGCGAAAGCAGGAATGCAGAGGATGGACATCACCACCAGGGCAAGGAGCAGGGGCCACAGATGTTTTTTGAATTTTCGCATAATTACCTCCCAAAAGCTGGAGGGCCGTCCCGCAGGACGGCCCTCTCCATTATTACATGGTTTTCAAATCAGTACCCTGTCCTGGGCAGAGGTTTACCGGGTTTATAAACCGTGGTGACCCAGCGGTCGGTCGCCATGATCCACTGCCCGTTGTAGATGCCGCCCACGTCCGCCTGGTTGACGAACTGGGTACCGCCTGTCAGGCCGGAGAGGACATTGCAGTAAACCGCGGGAGCCTCCACCTGCCGGAAGTTGGACGGGACCACACCGAACACGCACATAAACTCCGTCACACACTCGTTGGAGGCCAGCCCCAGCGCGGCAGGGGACGCGATGATGACCCGGTTCTGCTGGGTGCTGACATTGTCTGCCAGCGTGCGGTACTCGCTGCTGAGGTTGGTTTTGTAGACGATCTTGTAATTCCCAGGCACATTGTAGGTTCCGGTGACGATCTTATCCAACCGCACTGCCTTGGTGGGCAGGATGTCCCGCCAGTAGAAAGATGTAAGCGCGGTAGTGGAGTTGTTGCCGATGCCGGAGAGATCATACTTGATGCTCTGACCGGGGACGACCTCGCTGTAGCCGCGCTTGGTGATGGAGACGTTGGTGTAAAGGCTCTTGTTGGTCATGGCGGCCTTGACGATCTGGCCGGCGTACTCGATCTCCACCTCAATGGGCGTCTTGTCCAGACCATAGAAATCAGCTGATTTGGATTCCACAATTTTGTAGCGTCCCAACGGCAGGGGCCGGGACTTGGCAACGCCATTCTTGTCTGTCTTGATCGTGTCCGCCAGATCGCCGGAGCGATGCTCATAGATCTCAAATTCCGTGTTGGGCAGGGGCGTCCCGGCAGGCCAGCCGTTCATGGTGTTGTACTCAGCGGAGGTCTTGGTCACCTGGATCTGGCCGGTGATGGGTGTGTTCTTCCACTCCACGATGGTCGTCTCGCCTGCGGTGACATAGACCGTCTTCATCTCGGTGTCCACCAGATAGCCCTCGTTCTCCAGCTCTTTGAGGTAATACCGTCCGGTGGCGGTCAAGTCCTCGATATAAATGTAACCAGAATTATCCGTGGTGTACTGCCCGATGGGCTTGTGGCTGCTGTCGTAGAGCAGGAAGGTCACGCCGTATATCCCCTTGCCGGTGGTGCTGTCGGTCTTATGCAGCAGGATACCGGAGAAGGCTTTGTTGGTGATGGTGACCACAGTGGGTTTTCCGTCCTCCACTGTAAAGTAGTGGGGCGTATTGTCGAGTTTGTACCCATCCGCCGCCTGGGTTTCCACCGCATAGTAATCACCGGCGTCCAGATCCAGCAGGACATGTCCGTCCTTGCCAGTGGTGACGGTATCCACAAGACCATCGTCCATGCGGCGGATCTCGAAGGAGACGTTCGCCAGCCGCTTGGTGCGGTCGGCTTCATCTACTTTGATGATCTCCAGCCCGCCCACAGGCGTGTTGTAAAACTTGAGAGTCTGAGCGTCTCCCACCTTGATCTGGATGGTCTTGGGGGTGGTGTCCAGGAGGTAGCCGTCCAGGGTACGGATCTCCTTGGCGATGATGGTCTTGCCGGGTTCCAGACCCTCGATCACGATGCGGCCATTTTCATCGGTCACATACTCGCCGTTGGCGCTGCCAAGCACCTGTCCGTTGGACCCAGTGACCAGGAAGGTCACGCCCTTCAGGGGCGTGGTGGTGCCGGTGATGTACTTTTCGATGATCAACCGGGTCTTGGGGTCATTCTCGAAAGTGAGATCGTTGCCGCCGTTGGTACCGCCGCCAATGCTGGTATTTCCACCCGGATCGGTCGTACCGCCAGCGGTTCCTCCGCTATTCACGGAATTAGAGCCGTTTTTCACGATGATAGTCTGGGGCGTAGAATTGAGGACATAGCCGCTGGGAACTTTCGTCTCGACCACGACCACAGTGCTGCCGGGAACGAGGCCCGTGACCGTCACAGTCCCATCCTTGCCAGTGGTGTAGCGGCCCAGCACAGTGCCGTTGCCGTCCCGTACCGTGAACTCCGTGCCGGGGACAGGCTTCCCGGTGACAGAATCTACCTTCGTGATCGTCAGGCTGCACAGAGGTTCATTGAGGAATGTCAGGGTCTGCGTGTCCAGAGGATTCACCGTGACTGTCTGGGTCTGGGTACTCTGGTCGATGACGTAGCCGGGGGCTGCCTTGACCTCCTTGGCCACCACCGTCCCAGTGATGCCGGAAATCCGAATTTCTCCCTTGTCATCTGTGGTGTAGAGGCCGTTGCTGCTCAGATGGCCGTTGTCATTATCAACATACCCGCCGTTGGCGTAGGTGAGTTGGAACTGCGCTCCGGCGATGAACGCGCCAGTCACGCTGTCCTTCTTTTGGATGACCAATGTGCCAGCCCGCTTGTTCCAGAACGTCAATTGCTGCGCCTCGCCTGCTTTGATGAGGATGTCTTGGGGCGTCCCGTCTAAAACGAAACCTTCCACGGTCCTGATCTCCCGTACTTTCACAGTCGTACCGGGTTCAATGCCGTCCAGCACGATCTCTCCGGCCTTGTCGGTATAATAGACCCCATCATCCGGGCCGACAGCGCCGCCGTTGCCGTCCACGACCTTGAAAGCCACGCCGGACAGCGGCTCGTTCTCCGTCCCCTCGATGAATTTGCGGATGATCAGGGTGGTGGCAGGCTCATCATCGAAGATCAGGCTGTTGGCCACGCCGGAGCGCACCACGATATTCTTGGGAGTTTCGTCCTTGATGTAGTCGGTGGGGGCTTTGCTCTCGGACACCACATAGGTCCCGTTGGGGGTCAGGCCAGAGACAGTGACGGTACCATCTGTCCCGGTGGTGTACCGTCCGATGTTCCTGCCCTCGCTGTCCTTCACAGTGAACTCCGCGCCCTTCAGGGGCTTCTGGGTCACCGCGTCCCGCTTCAGGATGGTCAGGGTGCAGAGGGGATCATCGTAAAATCGGAGCGTCTGAGTGTCCCCGGCGTTGACCACCACGGTCTGCGGGGTGGGGTCCGCCTGATAGTTGTCCGGTGCTTTGACCTCAGACACCACATAGGTGCCGGGGAGCAGCTTGGAAAGGACGATCTGCCCGTTGACATCGGTAGTGTAGAGGCCGTTGGAGCTGGTGAGGCCCTCATTATCCGGGGTCAGCTCCCCGTTGGCGTTCATGATCTTGAACTGCGCCCCAGACAAGGGCTGCTTGGTGACGCTGTCGTACTTCTCCACGATCAGGCCGCCCTTGGGGGTATTGGTCACGATGACCGTCTGAGTGTCGCCATTGGCGCCGATGACCACGTTGGTGCTGGGGGCGTCCATGACGTAACCTGCCGGTGCCTTGGTCTCGGTCAGGACATAGGCGCCGGGGGCAAGGTTAGTGATCCTGATCTCCCCATTGCTGTCGGTGGTGAACAAGCCGTTCTGGGTCAGCGTGGACGTGCCGATGACACCGTCCAGACCCACCTCGCAGCCAGCGGCGGTGGTCACTCGGAACTCCGCGCCGGGGAGGGGATGGCCTGTCAGACTGTCCCGCTTCTGCACGATCAACTGGCCCTTGGGCTGATTTTTGAAGGTCAGGGAAACGGTTTTGCCTTCCTTCACCTGCACGGTCTGGGACTGGGTATCTAGGATGAAACCGGCAGGAGCTTGCGTCTCGGTCACAACCACGCTCTTTCCGGGCTTCAGGCCGGTGATCCTGATCTCGCCGTTCTCGTCTGTCCTGTAGATGCCGTTGCTGTCACCGATCACAGAACCATCGGCATAGATGATTTTGAACTCGGCATCCTGAAGAGTAACAGAGGGATTCACCGAACAGACCTTCCGGATCAGGAGCATCCCGTCCGGGGCGTTGGTAAATCTAACCGTGACAACGCTCTGTTCGCCGTTGTCGGCCAGCAGGATCGTTTCGGAGGACTGGATGATAGAGTAGCCGTCTGCCGGGTCTACTTCTTCAAGAATATAAGTGCCGGGCTTCAGACCCGTCCAGAGAGCGGTGCCGTTTTTCCCTGTCACCTTCGTACCGATCACGTTGCCGCCTGTGCCGGAGGCTCCGGCCAGATACCGTAGCTGGAAGGTACAGCCGGGGAGGGCCTCGCCGGTCACACTGTCGTATTTTTCAACTGCTATCGCGTTGAGCGGCACATTCTCAAAAGTCAGGACTTTGTTTTCTCCACCCTTGATATAAATTTCCTGCGTTGCAGGCTCCTTGATGGTGAAGCCCGCCGCAGGCTCCTGCTCGGTCACCTTGTACCAGCCGTCCCGGAGTAGGTCAAGTGTAAACTGCCCGTTGGCGTCCGAGAAGTACGTGCCGAGGCTGTTCAGCTCGCCGGTGGTGGTATTGTTGCTGCCGTACCACACCTCGAACTTCGCCCCCTTGATGGGACTGCTGGTCACGCTGTCCACCTTGTTCACCGTCAGGGTGGGCTTTTTGTGGTTCTTGAAGTAGAGGGTGTGGTCCCGGTTGGGATACAGTGTCACCATCTGGGCTGGAGCATCCTTCAGCCAGGGCGCGGGAACAGATTTCTCGCTGACCTCGTACACGCCCGGCAGCAGATTCTTCAGCTCCGCCCTGCCATTGGCGTCGGCCCTGATCTCATCCACGGAATGCCCGTCTGCGGCCTTCACCAGAAATACAGTGTCGGGCACAGGTTCGCCGGTATCGGCATCGTGCTTGTAAACGATGAGATTGGGCCGCTTCTGGTTCTCAATGGTGATCTCGGAAGTCTTGCCAGGGAACAGCTCCACATGATACTCCCGAATATCGATGATGTGATTGGAGGTCGTGGCGGTTTCCTTGACCGAGTAGACTCCGGGTTCCAGATCGGAGATCAGGATCTCGCCCTGTTCGTTGGTGATACGGTCCAGATAGCGGGTGCCGTCCTCGATCTTGGCGATACGGAAATGCACGCCGCCCAGGGGCGAACCATCCGAGCTTTTCTTGATGAGCCGCAGGGACGGCTTTATGTGGTTGGTGAACACGAATTTCGCCGTCTCATTGCCATCCAGCTGGATGATCCGCTGGGCTTCATCGATGATATAGCCAGGGCAGGATATCTCCGTCACCACATACGCGCCTAGTGGCAGCTTGCTCAGGTCGATTTCGCCGTGTTCATCCGTGATGTATTCCTCCGGGCCGAAGCTGCCGTCCACGGACTTGATCTCAAACTTGGCGTTGGGAATGACCCTGGAGGGATCGCTGGCGTCCACCTTGACCAGCTTCATGCCGGGCTTCTTGTCATTGTAGAAGACGAGCTGTTTGATCCCATCCCCTGCGCGGAGTTCCACCTGCTGGGGAGTGCTGTCGATGATGTGTTCATCGCCCACAAACTTTTCCTGCACCACGTATGTGCCGGGAGTCAGGCCAGTGAGCAATATCTCGCCCAGCTCGCCAGTCTCAAAGCTGCCCAGGGATTCGCCGTCCCG
>CAJTVO010000076.1 GCA_910579485.1 uncultured Oscillospiraceae bacterium
CCCCCGCCGAGGGCGAGGACGACAAGACCCCCGCTGAGGGCGAAGACGACAAGACCCCCGCCGAGGGCGAGGACGACAAGACCCCCGCTGAGGGCGAAGACGACAAGACTCCCGCCGAGGGCGAGGGCGACAAGGCTCCCGCTGCCGATCCCTATGCTGACGTTGCCGCTTGGGCCAAGGAGGCTGTCGCCGCCGTTGTCGAGAAGAAGCTGATCGACATGGGCGAGACCGGTTTCAACCCCACTGCCAACATGACCCGCGCCGACCTGGTGGTGGCTCTGTACCGTCTGGCTGGTTCTCCCGCCAATGCTGAGAACGCCGTCAATCCCTTCGAGGATGTTGCTGACGACGCCGCTTACAAGGACGCCGTGATCTGGGCCAAGGACAAGGGCATCGTGGCTGGCAAGAGCGAGACCAGCTTTGATCCCACCGGTGATGTGAAGCGCCAGGAGATCGCCAAGATCCTGTTCGTCTACGCCGGCGCCAAGAACGTGGAAGAGGACAACCTGGCCGCGTTTGCTGATGTTGAGGACATCGCCGCCTGGGCCAAGGATTTTGTGAACTGGGCTGTTGCCAGCAAGCTCATCAGCGGCAACGCCGCGGGTGATGCCGTCAATATGGACCCCAACGGTACTGCTACCCGTCAGCAGGTCGCCGTGATCCTGAACCGCTACATCAACGAGATCCTGCCTGCTGACGATGCCACCACTCCCGCCGAGGGCGAGGGCGACAAGGCTCCCGTTGAGGGTGAGACCGAGGGCGACAAGGCTCCCGCCGAGGGCGAGGGCGACAAGGCTCCCGCTGAGGGTGAGACCGAGGGCGATAAGGCTCCTGCCGAGGGCGAGGACGACAAGCCTGCCGAGGACAAGAAGTAAATCCTGATCCTGTAAAAAACGCGCCGCAGAGGATATCCTCTGCGGCGCGTTTTTTACATCTGCACGACTTCTTCCTTCGGCTTCTGGCAGGCCCGGACGGAGGTCACGTGCAGCACCGGGCCGTCACCCTCGTAGGGGTCCCAATGCTCCACGGCCACCTTGGCGGTGACCTCCACCCACGCCCGTTCGGGGATGTCGCTGACGTCATACCCGATGCAGGCCACGGCCAGGAAGGTCATATCGTCCGCGCAGCACACCATGGCGAACCGCCCGGGGGTGAAGTACCGCCCGTACTTGGGAGGCTTGCACATGATGGCCCGGTAGACCACCGTCTTCCCGGCGTACATCTCCGGGTTATCCATGATCTCCACGTACCACAGGCCGTAGTCCTCGTCGGAGATCCGGATCACCGGCTGGTCCAGGTCGAAGGCAGACACGGTGCCGTCCATGTAGTCCTCGCTCTCGCCGTTCTCCTTCTCCAGATAGATGTCCGCCCGGCGGTTCAGGAGCCGGAGGTTCCGCTGACGGAGGGTGGTACACAGCTCGCCGGTGCAGCGGTTGATGCAGATCATGTCCGCATTGCGCAGCTTCTCCGACATGAGGGAGGCCATGTTCTTGGTATACATCTCAAAGGTGGGGCCCTCTACCGTTGCGATGATCTGATACAGCACCCAGCTCTGGGGCATGGCGTTGGCGTAGAAGTCCTGGATCTGCCACATGCCGTTGTATTCCACGATGATCTGGCTGGCGCGGCACTTCTTCCGCTCCGCCTCCAGGAACTCCGGCGTCAGGGCCTCCTGATCGTCCACCGTCAGGACGGTGACGTTGCGCAGGAGCTTTTTGTCATATTCCACCTCGCCCTCCTCGCACTGAAGAAGGAGGGTGCGGTCCTCCATGGCGAAGCCGTCGGCCAGGATGCCGTTGATGAAGCTGGTCTTGCCGCTGTCCAGGAAGCCGGAGATCAGGTAAACGGGATAGACTTTCTCCTGGGCCATGTCACACCTCGAAGAGGGCCTTCAGCCCGGCCTCGTCCAGCTTGCTGCCGATGACGCACAGCCGTCCGGTGTAGTCCGCGGGGCCGGTGCGCACCTGATGCTCCTCGGGCACGTAGTCGAAGTGGAGCCAGGTGCCGTCCCCGGCGGAGACGATGCCCTTGGCCCGCAGCACCGCGCCGTACTTCCCGCCGTCCAGCTCCGTCAGGATGCCCTCCAGCTTCCCGGCGGTGAAGGCGCGGGTGGTCTCTACGCCCCAGCTGGTGAACACTTCGTCGGCGTCGTGGCCGTGGTGGTGATGATGCCCGTCATGGCCGTGGCGGCAGCACTCGTGGTCGTGATCGTGGTCATGATGGCACGCGCAGTCCTCTTCGTGGTGATGGTGATGCTCGTGATCCTCCTCGTGGCCGTGATGGCAGCACTCGTGGTCATGATCGTGGTCGTGATGGCACCCGCAGCCCTCTTCATGGTGATGATGATGGTGGTGCTCATGCTCCTCGTGATCGTGATCGTGATCGTGGTGGTGATGGTGTCCGCCGCAGACGGGGCAGGCCTCCGCTTCCTCCTCCGCCAGAAGGCCCTCGGCCAGTGTGTTGCCCTTCTCCATGGCGGCCAGGAGCTGCGCGCCGGTGAGCTGGTCCCAGGGGGTGGTGACGATGGGGGCCTTCTCGTTCTTCTCCCGCAGCAGGGCGACGGCGGCCTCCAGCTTTTCCGCGTCCAGCTTCTGGGTGCGGCTCAAAATGACGGCCCCGGCGTACTGCACCTGGTTGGCGTAGAACTCGCCGAAGTTTTTCAGATAGACCTTGGCCTTGGAGGCGTCGGCCACGGTGACGGCACAGCCCAGGCTCATCTCCGGGACCTGCTCCGCCACGTCCTGGACGGCCCGGATCACGTCCGACAGCTTGCCCACGCCGGAGGGCTCGATGAGGATGCGGTCCGGGTGGAACTGGTCCATGACCTTCTTCAATGCCTCGCCGAAATCGCCCACCAGGGAGCAGCAGATGCACCCGGAGTTCATCTCGGAGATCTCCACCCCCGCGTCCTTGAGGAAGCCGCCGTCGATGCCGATCTCGCCGAACTCGTTCTCGATGAGGACCAGCTTCTCGCCCTTGAGGGCCTCGTCCAGCAGCTTCTTGATGAGGGTGGTTTTCCCGGCTCCCAGGAAGCCGGAGATCACGTTAACTTTTGTCATAGGGGATACGCCTCTTTCTAAAAATTATGGATAAACCTTATGATATCCCTTTTTTGAAAAAAAGCAAGAGGTTTTCCGGAAAAACCCGGGAAAACGCCTTGCGGCACGTTACGCCAGGTAGGCCTCCAGCAGCAGGAAGGTGCTGCACACGCCCTTCCGGTGGCTGCGCTCATAGCCGTGGGAAGCATAGACCCCCGGCCCCACCAGCCCGTGGCGCAGGTCGTGTCCGGCGGACAGGGTGGCCTCCACGTCGGAGCCGTAGGCGGGATACACGTCCACGGCGTAGTCCGCGCCGCTCCGGCGGGCGGCCTCGATGAGGGCGGTGACCACCTCGTAGTGGTAGGGCCCCCGGCTGTCCTTGGCGCAGATGGACACCTTCCGCTCGTCACAGCCCAGGCCGTCGCCCACGCAGCCCATGTCCACGCTGATGGCCTCGGTGACGCCCTCGGGCACGGAGGCCGAGCCGCCATGGCCCACCTCCTCGAAGACGGTGATGTGCTCCCACACCCGCCGGGAGGGCTTGATCTCCCCCGAGGCCACCCGGGCCGCCAGCTCCAGCAGGATGGCCACCGACAGCTTGTCGTCCAGGAAGCGGCTCTTGATATAGCCGGAGTCCGTCACGCGGGTCCTGGGGTCGAAGCAGACGATGTCTCCCGGCTGGATGCCCAGCTTTTCCACGTCCTCCCGGCTGGAGACCTCCTCGTCGATGACCACCTCCATGGACTTGTACTCCCGCTTGGCGGAGTGGTAGTCCAGGTTCACGTGGACGGAGGCGTTCTTCAGCTGGAAGGTCCCCGTGTAGATCCGCCCGGAGCGGGTGACGACGCGCACGTTCTCTCCCTCTGCGTTGTTGGGCTCCATGCCGCCCAGGGGGGTGAGGTTCAGCCGCCCGGAACCGGTGATCTCCGTCACCATGCCGCCCAGGGTGTCCACGTGGGCCTCCAGGAGCACCGCGTCGTCCTCCGGCGCGTCCGGGTTCAGGCATACCAGCACGCCGCCCTTCCGGGTGATCTCGGGGTCCAGCCCCATGATCCGGTAGGCGTCCGTCACGTGCTCCGCCGCCATCCAGGTGTAGCCGGTGGGGCTGTCGATGGCCAGCAGCTCCACCGCGCGCTTCATGCAGCCATCCGTTATCTGCTGTGCGCGTTGATCCATTGTCATTGTAAAGCCTCCTCGTATACAGACGGTATCCGTCCCGCCGGGGACGGGGAAACCGCCGGATGGGTCTCACCCATCCGGCGGTCATTATTATACCACAAAGTGCTGGGAAATGCAACTTACGCCACGCGCTTCGCGCCGACATAGTAGCCGTTGTAGTAGTCCTCGCTGAGGCTGCTGATCGTGACTCCGCGGCTGCGGCTGGAGGAAGCGTGGATGAAGTCCCCGTCCCCGATGTAGATGCCCACATGGGAGCAGGCCTTTCCGTTGCTGCGGGAAGGATCGCAGAAGAGCACCAGATCGCCGGGCTGCAGATCCTCACGGGCCACATATGTACCGGAGTTGTTCCACTGGGAGGTGGCGGAGTGGGGGAGGCTGTAGCCGTAGAGGCTGAAGATGTACATGGTAAAGCCAGAGCAGTCGAAGCCCTTGGCGGAGGCCCCGCCGTATACGTACCGCACGCCCAGGTACTCCTGGGCCGTGGCGGCGATGTCCGCGCCCAGGCCGCTGCCGGAAGCTCCGGAATAGACCCGCAGGAAGTCGGAACGGATGTAGCCGGTCTGGCCATCACAGGAAACGGCGTACCAGTCATCCTCCAGGGAAATCAGGTCCACCAGGCTGCCGGCGTAGACCTTGGTGACGATGCTGCCATCGGTAGAGGGGATGCTGCGCACGTTGACGCAGTCGCCGGTGATGATGCCCCGGGGGTCCACCAGAGGGATGCCGTCAACGGAGATGTAGTCGGCCTTCACGTAGCCCTCCTGACCTTCCCAGTCCACCAGGCACCAGTCCTCGGTGATGCTGTTGATGATCAGCTCGGCGCCGTCGCTGAGGGTGGCCAGGACCGCGTCGTCGGTGGAGGGGCCGCTGCGGAAGTTGACGGTGCTGCCGGTGACCACGCCGGTCTCGCCGGCCAGGGATTCGGCCGCGGCGGCGGATACCACGCTGGCGCTGGCGCTGGAGGAGACGTAGGAGGCGAAGAGGTAGCCGGTGGAATCCTTATAGCTGACCTTGTACCAGTCGCCCAGGTCCTCCAGGATCTCCACCTGCGCGCCCGTGTTCAGATAGGCGAGGGTGGGGGAGGTGGTGGAGGGCTCCGAACGGAGCCGGAGGGCGTTGGTGTTCACGGTCCCGCTCTCGGCGGCAAAGGCGGCCACAGTCAGGAGCGCGGCGGTGAGGACCGCCAGGAGCATCGTCTTTCCCAGTAGCTTTCTCATCAGTAAATTACCTCTTATCTTATCGTAAGTGTAGGGGGTCGCGCGTCCGCCGCTCCATCACGGCGGCGCTTGGGTCAACGGCCGGTTACTTCCCGGCCAGGGCCCGCTCCAGCCAGATGGCGGAGACGTCCATGGCGGCGTAAAGGCTGTCCTTCTCGCTGCGCTTCACGATCCGGTCCCGGCTCTTCTGGTCCGCTCCGGCCCGCTGGTGGAGCTCCACCGCTACCCGGGTAGCGATCTCCAGGTCGTTTTCCGTCCTGCTCTCCTTGACGTGCATCTGAATGATATGGGAGTCTGCCATGGAGCCGTAATAGATGGTTTTGCCGATCCGGCGCAGGGGGTGGCTACGATAGACCAGGCCTTCCGCTTTCTTTGCCATCCGGTCACGTCCTTTCTCAAAATAGGTTTGTCATATTTGTAACCGAATTGTAACATGTCGTCTTTGATTTGTCAACACTTGGTTTGAGATCCCTGCAAGGAATTTTTACCAGCCGGGTCCGGCTCTGTCAAAACGACGGATACAGCAGGACTTTCCTGGCGTGTTTTAGGTAAAAATGCCCGTTCGCCAAAAAAGCGGCGGGGACGTCAGGCCGTTTTTGACCCGCGTCCCCGCCGCTTTTCCGGTATCAAATTGTAACAAATTGGAATTTCAGGACATCCGCACGGTACACTCCATGGTCACGCCGCCCACGGTGGCGGTGATCTGGGTAGTGCCCTTTCCGGTCTTGGTGATCAGGCCCGTCTCGCTGATGGAGGCCACCCCGGCGTTGTTGGTGGCCCAGGTGACGCCTTGGTCGGGGCCCATGATCTCCCACTTGCCGTTGTCCTTCTTCACCTTCATCTGCCAGGAGGTCTCACTGGAGGACAGGGTGAAGTCCTCCCTGTTCAGCCGGTAGGTGCTGGGGTTGGGGTCCACCCAGGGGTCGCCCTCCACCTTCACCTGGCAGGTGACCGTCTCCTCGCCGGATACGGCGGTGATGGTCACGGTGCCCCCGGCCTTGCCGGTGACGGAGCCCCCGTCCACGGAGGCGATCTCCGGGTTGGAGGAGGACCAGACGACCTCGCCGGAGCCGCCGGTGGCGGTGAGCCGCCCGGTCTCGCCCGCCGGGATGGTGATATCCGTCTGGGAGAGGGTCAGGGGGCCCTCGGGCTCCGCCGGGGGCTCGGGCGCTGTGCCGGTGACATCGGGCTCCGGATCGTCGGACACCGGTTCGTCACCGGCGGTATCCCCTTCCGGCGTCTGCGCCGGCTGGACCGCCGGGGCGGGGGAGGGTCCCTTGTCCTTCTCCTTGTCCGCCTGGCTGCTCGCCGGGGGGTCCTGGGCGTCCCGGATGCCCACCGCGTCCGCGACCTTGTCCCCGAAGAAGACGTAGCCCACCACCCCGAGGATGATGACGCCGGTGAGCAGCAGCATGACGCCGCCCGCGCCGCCGCTGGCCTGGCGCTTTTCCACCCGCTTCCCGCCCCGGCGGCGCAGGGGCCGTCCGTGCTTGATGGCGTCCTCCTCCTCGCAGAAGGGGCAGGAGTGGTATGTATCAGAGTATTCCTCCCCGCATTTGGGGCAGCGATGGTTGCTCATGGCGGCAATTCCTCCTCGGGATTTTAGATTCATTTACATAATACCGTGTTTTCCCAACGCAGTCAACCGGATTTTGTCGAATTAGACGTAAGAAGGAAAAAATTTGTTCCCTCTTACCAATATCCTCCAGCCATAAGCCTTCCCAGACCGCGCAAACTAGAGGAGAATGGAGGGTGGATGCACATGAAAAAATTTCGGATGCCCACGGCGTATACCATATTGTTTCTCCTGCTGATCCTGGTGGCGGCGGCTACCTGGGTGATCCCCGCCGGGGCCTACCAGCGCGCGGGGGAGGAGGAGGCCCCGGTGGCGGGGACCTATCAGACCGTGGAGCAGCAGCCCCAGGGGCCGGGGGACGTGATCCTGGCCTCCTTCCAGGGGTTCTACGACGCGGCGGACGTGGCGCTGTTCATTTTGATGGTGGGCGGCTTCCTGGGCGTGGTGATGAGGACCGGGGCCATCGACGCGGGGGTCAGCAACGTCATACGCCTGCTGGGCGGGAAAGAGATCCTCCTGATCCCCGTGCTGATGATCCTGTTCAGCCTGGGGGGCACCTCCTTCGGCATGTGGGAGGAGACCATGGCCTTCTATCCCCTCCTGATCCCCGTGTTCGTCTCGGCGGGCTACGACCCGCTGGTGGGCATCGCCGTGGTGCTGCTGGGCAGCGGGGCGGGGGTGCTGGCCAGCACGGTGAACCCCTTCGCCACGGGCATCGCCTCCGGCTTCGCGGGGGTGAGCCTGGGGGACGGCCTCATGGTCCGGCTGGTGATGCTGGTCCTCTTTGACGCCATCGCCATCTGGTACGTGATGGCCTACGCCGCCAAGGTGCGCAGCCACCCGGAGAGATCCCTCACCGCCGGGTCCAGCCACAAGTTCGTCCGGCCGGCGGGGGGAGACGTGCCCATCCTTACCTTCCGCCGGAAGGTGGTGCTGGCCCTCTTCGCCATCGTGTTCCTCGTCATGACCTACGCGGTGATCCCCTTCGACGAGATCGGGGTCCCCGTCCCCACGCTGGGCTGGTGGTTCTCGGAGCTGAGCGGGCTGTTTTTGGCAGGCGGCGTCATGATCGGGCTGGTCTACGGCCTGGGGGAGGTGGAGACGGTGGAGGCCTTCGTGTCCGGGGCGGCGGACCTGATCGGCGTGGGCTTCATCATCGGCATCAGCCGGGGCATCACCGTCCTGATGGACGGCGGGCAGATCACCGACACCGTGCTCTACTGGGGGGAGCGGGCCCTGGAGGGGGCGGGTTCGGTGGCCTTCATCCTGCTGGTCTACCTTATCTATATCCCCCTGTCCATCCTGATCCCCTCGTCCTCGGGGCTGGCCACCCTGTCCGTGCCCATCCTGGCTCCCCTGGGGGAGTTCGCCGGGATCGGCGGCAGCCTCATCGTCACCGCCTTCCAGTCCGCCTCCGGCCTGGTGAACATCGTCACCCCCACGGCGGCGGTGGTGATGGGCGGACTGGCCCTGGGGGAGGTGCCCTACGACCGGTGGGTGCGGTTCGTGTGGAAATTGATACTGATTTTCTTCCTCCTGACCCTCGCATTTTTGGCGGTATCGGCTATTTTATAGACGCTTTTGAGTGTGCTATACTCATAGCAAAGCCGCTATGCAGGAGGAACGTCCCATGAAAGTCATCGATATGCACACCCATATTTTTCCGGAGAAGGTCGCCGCCAAGGCCACCATCGCCACGGCGGAGTACTTCGACCTGCCCGAGCCCCCCAACCACTACGGCAGCGCGGGCGAGCTGCTGGAAGTCCTGGACCGGGCCGGGATCGGCCGGGCCATGGTCTTCTCCGCCGCCACCACCGCCCATCAGGTGGAGCATATCAACCGCTATATCCTCTCGGAGACGGAGGCCCATCCCTGCCTCATCCCCTGCGGCACCCTCCACGCCGGGTACGAGGGCTATCGGGAGGAGCTGCGGTGGATGCGGGAGCACGGGATGTACGGCGTGAAGCTCCACCCGGAGTTCCAGCACTTCGCCCTGGACGATGAGCGCCTGTTCCCCATGTTCGAGGAGATGGAGCGTCAGGACATGTTCCTCATCGCCCACATGGGGGACCCGCGGGTAAACGTCTCCGGCCCCCGGCATATGATCCCTATCGCCGAGACCTTCCCTAAGCTGCGGTGCATCGCCGCCCACCTGGGCAACTGGGGGGACTGGGACATCGAGAAGATCCGTCCTCTGGCGAAGCTGCCCAACGTTTATACGGACATCAGCTCCTCTTTCAGCTATGTGGCGGACAAGTCCCCATTGTATCCCATCCTTCGGGAGTACGACCCCACACATGTTTTCTGGGGTTCGGACTATCCTATCTGGTGCCCCCAGAAGGAGCTGGACAAGACTCTGGCTCTGGGGTTGGAGCCGGAGTTTCTGGAGGATGTGCTGTTCAACAACTTTGCGGCGTTCTACCATTATAAAGAGCTCTGAGGCGCGGAGTGAGACCCTTCTCAAAGATGCGAAGCATCTTTTTTGACACACAGCGAGGGGCCGCCGTCCATTCCGGACGGCGGCCCCTCGGGCGTTGTTCATTGATACTCGCACAGCAGAAACATGGGCTTGATGCAGACAACCTCGTCGTACTCCTCCTGCTCCACCTGGACGGAAGCGTTCAGGGCCCGAAGGTCGTTTTTCAGGACCTCCAGCGCCTCGTCCGCCGTCTGGGCCCGGCCCTCCCGGAGGATGCGGATCATCCGCTCCAGCACGACGGGATGGGCGTACTGGCAGGGGACCGGGAATTTCTTCCCGCCGGACAGATGGCTCCCCATGGCGGCTTTGGCCTCCTCCCACTCCCGGGCCGCAGCCTTCTTGTTGTTCCGGGCGGTAGGGAGGACGTTGGCCCCGGAGAAGAAAAAGACGGCGGCCAGGCCGAAGAGAAGGAAATACACGCCCGTACCGTCCTTGTTCAGCCAGCTCCACAGCCCGTAGACCAGCGCGGCGGCGCCCAGCACCACGATGGTCAGCGCCACCCACTTGTAGGCCGGGTTGGCCTGGTCGATGGTGCGCTTGGCCTTGGCGGCACGGGCCAGACGGCCGGAGAGGGCGGGGTCCTCCGCCAGACGGGTCTTGGCCTTCTCCAGGTCGTCCCAGGCCTTCTGGGCCTGGGGGGAGAGCTCCGGCAGGTAGCGGGACGCCTCACGCGCGGCCTTCTCTGCCAGACGGCGTTCCCCCTCCGCGCTGTACCGGGGAATATCGGGCAGGACCCGGGCCATGTATTCCAGCAGGCGGTCCACGTCGTCCTCCCGCTTGAAGTTGCACTGCTTCTGCTTTCCGCTGTCGTACTCCACGACCAGATAGGGGATGGAGGCGAACATGCCCTTGCCGGTGAAGCCGCCCTTGCTCATGGCCACCCGCTTGAAGACCCGGCGGACTGACGGGAGGACGACGTAGAAGCAGCGGTCGATATAGAAGCTGTTGAGGTACAGGGCCTCTTTTCCCACGCCGCAGGGCCCGAAGCGCTTGCAGGCCTTCTTGTCAGCCGCGAGGGCCTCGGGGGACAGGCCCTCGCGGCTGAGCTGTCTTGGTTTGAAGATCATGAGTGTGCCTCCTGCGTAAAAAGGGCGGAGGGACGGAACAGCCGCCCCTCCGCCGGTCGTATGGATGATGTTACTTTTTCAGGGTGTCGTACTGGGGGCTGACCTTCCGCTTCTTGATGGAATACAGGAAGATGCCCAGGAAGAGGGCCGCCACGGCGATGCCGATGGGGTAGGCGATGATGGTGTTGTAGGAGACCAGCTTGCCGTCGGCGTAGGTGTTCACCAGCTTGCCCAGGCACTCGGGCGCCAGGACGAAATATGTAGCGGACACGGCGCTCATGAAGGTGGCGGGGACGGCGGTGAGCCAGTAATTCTTCTTGTCATAGAAGAGATACATAGACGCGGCCCACAGCACGATCATGGCCAGGGTCTGGTTGGTCCAGCTGAAGTAGCGCCAGATGATGGTGTAGTCGATGAAGCCCAGGGCGTTGCCGATGCCCAGGAACGCGCCTACGCCCAGCACGGGGATGCAGAGGATCAGGCGGTTCTTGTACTGGCCCTGATCCATCTTCAGCCAGTCGGCCAGGACCAGACGGGCGGAGCGGAAGGCAGTGTCGCCGGAGGTGATGGGGCAGGCGATGACGCCCAGCATGGCCAGGGCGATGCCGATGCCGCCCATGGTCTTGGCGCACACGTCATAGATGGCGGCGGACTGGCCGTTGGCCAGGATGGCCTGGAGGCCGGTGTTGAGCCCGCCGGTGACCTCGTACAGGGAGCAGCCGGCGGCGGCCCAGATCAGGGCGATGACGCCCTCGCAGACCATGGCGCCGTAGAACACGAAGCGGCCCTGGCGCTCGCTCTTCATGCAGCGGGCCATCAGGGGGGACTGGGTGGCGTGGAAGCCGGAGATGGCGCCGCAGGCCACGGTGATAAACATGAAGGACCACACGGGCGTTCCGCCGGGGTGCATACTGCGGAAATTGCTCCAGATCTCGGGGATGGTGTACTCGGGCTTGACGAAGATGCCGATGGCCACGCCGACCGCCATGATGATCAGGCAGATGCCGAAGACGGGGTAGACCTTGCCGATGATCTTGTCGATGGAGAGGAAGGTGGCGATGAAGTAGTACACCAGGATGACGATCAGCCAGAACAGGGTGGTGGCCAGGATGCCGTCCACGCCGTTCTGCTTGAACAGGGTGACGATAAGGCCCGCAGGGCCGACGGCAAACACGGTGCCCACCATCACCAGCAGCACCACGCTGAACACGCGCATGACGTTCTTCATGGCGCCGCCCAGGTAGATGCCGGCGATCTCGGAGATGGACTCGCCGTTGTTGCGCTCACTCATCATGCCGGAGAAGAAGTCGTGGACGCCGCCGGCCAGCAGGGTGCCGAAGGTGATCCACAGGAAGACGATGGGGCCCCACAGAGCGCCCTGGAGCGCGCCGAAAATGGGTCCCAGGCCCGCGATGTTCAGCAGCTGCACCAGAAACAGCTTCCACTGGGGAAGGACCACGTAGTCCACGCCGTCGTTGATCTTGACGGCGGGGGTCTCGCGGTCGTCGGGGGCGAAGGTATTCTCCACTACCTTGCCGTAGGTGAAGTAGCCGCCGATCAAAAGAGCGAGACAGATGAGAAAACTAACCACAAAAATACCTCCTCACACAAATAGCCGGCCAGTTTTGGTGTAAATGACGAACGAAAGCGCAAATCACCCTGGCCGATTTGGCGTTATTATACCACCGGCCGCCGCCGATGTCCAGCATTTTTCCGGGCTCCCCGGCTAAACTGTCTGATTTCACAAAAGAAACAAAAATTTTTCGTCAATTATTCTGTTTCTACTTCTTGCAAACCGGGAAAATTTGGGGTATAGTGTATTTAGTTAAAATTGTGTCAATATAACCTCGGGAGGAGAAACGACAATGGGACATTTTGATCACGACCACGGCCACGCCCACGGGGAGCACGTACACGAGCATACCCATACCGACGAGCACGGCCAGCCCTACACCCACACCCATCAGCACACCCACAGCGGCGAGCACCACCACAAGCACGGCGGCGAGCAGACCCTGGCGGTGCTCCAGTACATGCTGGAGCACAACATCCACCACGCCAAGGAGCTGAGCGATATGGCCGCCGGGCTCTCCGGCGAGGCGCGCCACCAGCTGCTCCACGCGGTGGAGTCCTTCGACCAGGCCAACGGCTACCTGTCGGCGGCGCTGGAGGAACTGAAGAAGTAAGTATAGGATATCTTTGGAAAGGGGTGATTCCCATGTGCCTTTCTACGATCTACCGGAACGAGAAGCAGGAGGAGAACATCCTCTGCAAATTCGTGGCCAGCATCAACGTGGACGGCGACAAGCTGATCTTCGAAGATGTGATGGGCATGAAGACCACCATTACGGGCCGCCTGGTCAGCGCGGACCTGACAGCGGGCAGCGTCATCGTGGCGGCGGAGTGATCCCGCCCGCCCTTTCGCAGGATGCAATTTCCGGATCATCCCAAGCAGGGAAATCAATTTTGAGCAAATCATGCCGCATTGTAGGGCGCGACGACCCGGCGCGCCGCTGCGGGGCAGATATATTGCCAACGGCGCGACGACCCGGCGCGCCCTACGGCACAAAATTGATCTCTCTGATCCCATGGATATGGAATTGCGCTTTTGAAGAAGAAATGGTATAATGTTATGAGAGAATACGAGCTCTGCTGCGAGATATTCAATCAGTGCAGCAACAACCAGATGCGGGACGTGGATTTCCAGGAGGTGTCCGTGGAGGACACGGACGCCTACATCCGCGCCCTGGAGCCCCGGGCGGAGATCCAGCGGGAGGACCTGGCCGACGGTACGGTGGTGTATCATACGGACACCGCCGGACTGCTGAAACGGTACAGTTTTACGCCGGTCTGATCTTTGGCCGCCGGTCCGCGCGTTTAAAGAAACGGAGCGAAGGGCCGATGAAAAACCAAGTGCCCCATGCGGCGGAGCCGCTAAAAAATATATTTCACATACGGAGGACGATTATATTATGAGCGTAGCCGACATTTTTGAAGAGAGAGCAGCATTTTCCTTTGAGGTGTTCCCCCCCAAGACGGACGTTGGCATGGAGAAGCTGTGCGGCGCCGGCGGCGTGCTGGAGCAGCTGTATACCCTGAATCCCGACTATATCTCCTGCACCTACGGCGCGGGCGGGACCAACGTGGGCAAGAACCTGGAAGTTCTGGACAAGATCCAGAAGGACGGCAAGAGCACCCCCGTTACTCACTTCACCTGCATCGGCAACACCCGCGAGGGCATCAAGGAGCAGCTCCAGACCTATCTGGATCACGGCATCGACCACATGCTGGCCCTGCGGGGCGACCTGCCCTTCGGCTGGACCGGCACCGGCGGCGACCTGCACTACGCCACCGAGCTGGTGAAGTTCGTGCGCAAGGAGTTCGGCGATAAGTTCACCATCGCCGTGGCCGGCTCTCCCGAGGGCCACAT
Source organism: uncultured Oscillospiraceae bacterium (assembly GCA_910579485.1). Classification (GTDB taxonomy): domain Bacteria; phylum Bacillota; class Clostridia; order Oscillospirales; family Oscillospiraceae; genus Pelethomonas. The sequence goes on from CAJTVO010000076.1 coordinate 13,987, forward strand.
CGCCTGCCGCAGCCTGGAGGCCGACATCGGCTTCCTCAAGCAGAAGCAGGACGAGGGCGCGGACTACATCATGACCCAGCTGTGCTGGGACATGGATCAGTTCAAGTACTGGCTGGAAGCCATCCGCAACGCCGGTATCTGGATGCCCGTGGACGTGGGCATCATGCCCATCCTGGACCAGGCCGCTACCATCAACATGGCCCTCAGCCGCAACGGCTGTGTCATGCCCCGGAAGCTGTGCGAGATCATCTCCAAGAACTGGATCTTCCCCAACCCCTTCGACAAGGAGCCCTTCGACGCCGACGTGGCCGGAAAGAAGGCCAGCTTCAAGGAGGCGGGCATCGAGTACACCATCAACCAGATCGACGAGTACCGCGCCTGCGGCATCGACGGCATCCACCTGTACGCCCTGAACAAGTACGAGGACGTGGCCCGCATCGTGAAGGAGAGCGGCATCGTAGACCTCTAAGCGGTAAAGCGAGGACGCCGCGCCGCCGGCGCGGCGTCCCGCCCCCCGATTTCCAATGAACAAAAGGAGAGATTCAGCTATGGCCCAAACCATCGCGCTGGCCGGTAAGGGCGGCGTAGGAAAGACGACGATCTGCGGGATGCTCATCGAGTATCTCTGCGAGAAGAAGAACGGCCCCGTCCTGGCCGTGGACGCCGACGCCAACAGCAACCTCAACGAGGTGCTGGGGGTAGAGGTGGAGGAGACCCTGGGCGATATCCGGGAGGACATCGCCCGGGCGGAAATGGCCGCCGGGCAGGTGATCCCCAAGGGGATGACCAAGGCGGACTACGCCGAGATGCGCTTTTCCGACGCCCTGACGGAGGCGGACGATTTCGACCTTCTGGTCATGGGCCGCACCCAGGGGAAGGGCTGCTACTGCTTTGTCAACGGCCTGCTGACCTCCCAGGTGGCCAAGTACGCCAAGAACTACCGCTACATCGTGGTGGACAACGAGGCGGGGCTGGAGCATCTGAGCCGGGGCGTCCTGCCCCAGGTGGACACCATCCTGCTGGTCAGCGACTGCTCCCGGCGGGGCGTCCAGGCGGCGGGGCGGCTCAGCGAGATGATCGAGGATCTCAAGCTGGGCGCGAAGGAGGTGGGGCTCATCATCAACCGGGCCCCCAACGGCGAGCTGAATCCCGGCGTTCAGGAGGAGATCGGCAAGTACGGCATGAAGCTCATCGGCGTCGTCCCCCATGACGACACCGTGTACCAGTACGACGCGGAGGGGAAGCCCTCCGTCACCGTGCCGGCTGACAGCCCGGTGAAGCGGGCGGTGCATCGTATCTTTGACGGGCTGACGCTGTAAGCGGAATGCAGTGACTTTTTGGGCCCTTTTCCAAGAACCAATCCCCCTCGCCGCCGGAGGCGGCGAAAGACAAATTGAGCCGATAATTTTATGAAGGGAGATACCTACCTATGCCTTTTGCAAAAAAGCCCCAGGTTTTCAGCGCCAAGATCAACGAACTGACGCTGGGGACCGGAGACAAGGCCACCACTCTGGGCGGCCAGAACGTCTTCAATCTCTATGCCTTTGACGCGCCCATCGCCAATCGCCCCAAGATCGGCATCGACGTGTCCGACGACCCCGAGCAGCCCTCCGAGGGCCTGAAGGAGTTCTACGCCGGGTGCAATACCCTGGCCGAGCGCGCCAAGAAGGCCGCCGAACTGCCCGAGGCGGACTTCGTCTGCATCCGCTTCGACCTGGCGGACCCCAACGGTGAGAACAAGTCCGTTGAGGACTGCGTGGCCGACGCCAAGGCCGTGGCCGAAGCGGTGGATAAGCCCATTGTTGTGGCCGGCTGCAAGAACTCCGAGAAGGACGCCGACCTGTTCAGCAAGATCTCCGAGGCCCTTCAGGGCAAGAACATCCTGGTCCTCTCCGCCAAGGAAGAGAACTACAAGGGCGTGGCCGCCGGCGCGGGCATGGCCTATGGCCAGAAGGTGGGCGCCGAGTCCGCCGTGGACATCAATCTGGCCAAGCAGCTCAACGTTCTCATCACCCAGATGGGCGTCTCCGGCGAGAACGTGGCTATGAACATCGGTTCCGCCGCCGCCGGTTACGGCTTCGAGTACGTAGTCTCCACCCTGGAGCGCGTCAAGGCCGCCGCCCTGAGCCAGAACGACAACACCCTCCAGATGCCCATCATCACCCCCGTCGGTGTGGAGACCTGGGGCGTGAAGGAGTCCACCGCTCCCGCGAGCGAGAACCCCGGCTGGGGCTCCGCCGAGGAGCGCGGCATCGATATGGAAGTGGAAACCGCCGCCGCCTGCCTGGCCTACGGCAGCGACGCCGTCATCCTCAAGCACCCGGCTTCCATTCAGACCACTGCGCGGCTGGTCGCCGCTTTGATGTAAGGAGGGCCCGAACCATGGCACTGAAAGGTCTTGACATTTTTAAGCTCACCCCCAAAACCAACTGCAAGGACTGCGGCAACCCCACCTGTATGGCCTTCGCCATGAAGGTGGCTTCCGGCGCTCTCCCCATCGAGAAGTGCCCCCATATGTCCTCCGAGGCCCTGTCCACCCTGTCCGAGGCCACCGCGCCTCCCATGAAGAGCTACAAGGTGGGCGACCTGGCCCTGGGCGGCGAGACCGTCCTGAGCCGTCACGAGAAGACCCTGGTCAGCAAGACCCTGTACGCCGTCCAGGTCTGCGACTGCATGGACGAGGCCAAGCAGGACGAGGTCCTGAAGAACATCCCCGCCGTGGATTACGAGCGCATCAGCGAGCGGATGTACGTGGAGATGGTCTACGTCCGCCACAGCGCCGATAAGGCCCCCGCCGACTTCGCCGCCCTGGTGTCCAAGGCCAAGGCCCTGGGCCGTCCCCTGGTCCTCAGCTGCACCGACGTGGAGGCCATGAAGGCCGGCGTCGAGGCCGCCGCAGGCTGCGATGTCATCGTCAACGGCGCTACCCCCGACAACTTCGCCGACATGAGCGCCGTCG
>CAJTVO010000077.1 GCA_910579485.1 uncultured Oscillospiraceae bacterium
GCCTGACAAAATTTTGCATTTTCTTTCACTGTCTACTTGACGGGGTGCAGTTCACTCTGTCCCCAGCCTGGAGATGATCATCCGCTTTATCAATACGTTCGGCTGCTCTGCCGATGAACTGTTGTGTGTAGAGATCACGAAAGATGTTGCCCTTCGCAGCAACTGGCTCACGGAGCTGGTGGAGGATTGCAGTGATCTCGAAATCAAAATGATCGCCGATATGGTGGTATCACTGAAAGGATCCATGCGGCGGCTTGAAGTCGAAAAGCCGGACGGGAAAAAATAAATTCAGGGTATGGAAAAGCGCGGCAGATCTGATCTGCCGTGTTTTTCTATGCTCTGACAGATCAAGGCGCAAGCCGGAAAGGAGGAGAACCCATGAACGTCAGAAAACCGATTGACTACGCTGCTATGTTCGCATCGCTGGATGAATTGATGGCTGTGGATCTGCCGCAGATAAAACTGTGCTATGAGATAGGCAGGTTGGTCAGCAGCAGACCAGAAAAGGGCGCCGCCGCTGCCGCAGCGGAATATCTGCAAACCACCACCCCGGATGCCAAGGGTTTCTCCCCTCGGAATCTGCGCCGGATGCGGGAGTTTTACCGGACGTATTCGGATACGCCGGAAATAATAGATGTAGCGATGGAACTTGGCTGGACACAGAACGTGGTCATTCTGGAGGCAAAGCTGACAATTCAGAAGAAAGCGTGGTATCTGAGGGCTGTCCGGCAATTCGGCTGGTCAAAGGCCGAGATGCTGCGGCAGATCGAGGCGGCGGCCCATCTGACTCTCGACTTGCCGGACGAGGTGTGCTATACTGAGGAAAACACTGCCAGGGAGGACCCCAGCCATGCCCAAACCGAAGATCACCAGCGCCAAGGAGTTGGAAGCCCTGGTGCAGCAGATGGGATTTCTGCCGTTCTTTCCCTGCTCCATCCCCAACTTCTCCATCGAGGAGTTTACCCCCAGCCGCTACTGGTTCGTAGAGGGCGTGGATGGGCCATGGGAGTGGCGGATGGAAGTGGCCCGCCGGGGCGTGGTGGCCTACGGCAAGCTGTTTTCCAGGAAGGCGGGGCTGGTCAGCCGGGAATGGTATCCCGATTTGGCCAACTACCGCCGCAGCGGGTACGACTTCGATGCCCGCTACGAGGAGGGGCTGACCAGCCACCGGGAGAAGCAGATCATGGATGTGCTTCTCCGAGAGGGGCCAACGCTGTCCAGGGACTTGAAAAAGCTGGCTGGATTCGGCGGCGATGGACTGAAGGGCTTCGACAGCGTAATCACCAGCCTGCAAATGCAGACCTACATCACCGTTCACAGCTTCGAGTATGCCCGCGACAAGTACGGCAAGCCCTACGGTTGGGGCATCACCAGGTATGCGGTGACAGAGGATGTGCTGGGAGCGGATGTGACCCAGGGAGCCTACCACCTCGCCCCGGAGGAATCCAGGGCGAGGATCATTCACCACCTGGGGCAGCTGTGTCCAGAGGCATTTGACGACGATCTGGCAAAATTCATTCGATGAGGTGCAAAACGATGCTGGCTTATACTTACGTTGAGAACGGGAAATTCGAGCTTCTGGAGAAGCCAAAGCCGGTTCTGCTGGATGACCGGGACGCCATCGTCCGGGTGACGCTGGCGAGCATCTGCACCAGCGACCTCCACATCAAGCACGGCAGCATTCCCCGTGCCGTGCCGGGCATCACGGTGGGGCATGAAATGGTGGGCGTGGTGGAGAGTGTTGGCAGCGCTGTGACCAGCGTCCGGCCCGGCGACCGGGTGACGGTGAATGTAGAAACCTTCTGCGGGGAGTGCTTCTTCTGCAAACACGGATGGGTCAACAACTGCACCGATCCCAACGGCGGCTGGGCGTTGGGCTGCCGCATCGATGGCGGGCAGGCGGAGTACGTCCGGGTCCCCTACGCCGACCAGGGACTGAATCGGATCCCTGATACGGTAACAGACCGGCAGGCGCTGTTTGCAGGGGATATTCTGGCAACGGGCTACTGGGCGGCAGATATTTCTGAGATCAAAGCCAGGGACACGGTGCTTATCATCGGTGCGGGACCCACGGGCATCTGCACACTGCAATGTGTCCTTCTGAAGCAGCCAAAACAGGTCATCGTCTGTGAGAAATATCCTCAGCGCTTGGCATTTGTTCGGGAACATTATCCTGAAGTCCTGACCGTGGATCCGGAGAATGTGCAGGAATTTGTCCTGGCCCACAGCGATCATGGCGGTGCGGACGTCGTGCTGGAGGTTGCCGGAAGCCCGGAGACCTTCCGCATGGCGTGGCAGTGCGCCCGCCCGAACGCCATCGTGACCATCGTGGCGCTGTATGACAGTCCCCAGGCGCTGCCCCTGCCGGAGATGTACGGCAAGAATCTGACCTTCAAGACCGGCGGCGTGGACGGCTGCAAATGTGCCGAGACGCTGGCGCTAATCGAGCAGGGGAAGATCGACACCACGCCGTTGATCACACACACCTTCCCTCTCAAGGACATCGCGGAGGCGTATGACCTCTTTGAGAACCGGAGGGATAGCGTGATCAAGGCTGCTATTCAAATGGAGGACTGACAGCGGAGGTAAAACAATGCAAAGTACAAACGACATAAAGTTGGGCCGGTTTCTCAGTCTGGTGTTGCGCCATGATCCAAGCGCGGCGCGAATTTCCCTGGACGAGCATGGCTGGGCGGATGTGGATGAGTTGCTGAATGGGGTGCGCAGCACCGGGCGGCAGATCGACAGGGAGACGCTGGAACGTATCGTCCGGGAGAACAACAAGCAGCGGTACTCATTTAATGAAGATCATTCCGGGATCCGCGCTAACCAGGGGCACTCGCTCCAGGTGGACGTGGAGTTGCTGGAAACAAAACCGCCCCGGTATCTCTACCACGGGACGGCACTGCGTTTTCTCCCCACAATTCAGCTGGAGGGCATCAAAAAGATGACCCGGCAGCATGTCCATCTCTCTGGAGTCTTTCAGACGGCGGTTGCAGTAGGACGCCGCCACGGCGCTCCGGTGGTACTCAGGATCAATGCTGGAGCGATGGCCGAGAGCGGTGTGCGATTCTACCGCTCCGAGAACGGCGTGTGGCTGTGTGAGTACGTACCGCCGGAATATTTCCGTGTGATAGAAACCGACTAAAGTGGGGTAGTGCGAATGGAGCTGGGCCTTACGATACCATTGCAGCGTCATTTGAAGATCAGGACGATTCCTTGTAGTGAAGAAGAAAGCCGCAATTATTGTTGGGATTTGCACGTCATCGCTTTGAACGGCAGAGCCAGCCTCCTGGCCGCCCACTGCTCCAGTTGGTACACTTTTATTCTGTTTGACTTGCATTGGTCAGAGTGGAACAGTCTGGTGAATGTGTTTCTGGATGGACTGCATAGTACATTTCGGAGTATCGGAATATCCGAGGAATCGGCGGCGAAATATCTTCAACGGGCAGGTAGGCCGCAAATGACCAGGACCCACGGACGGCGGGAAGTCGCATATCTTAACCGGGCTTGGGAGGATGTGATGTCGTTTGACTATGCGCTGGATCATTCTGCCCGTGAGCAGCCGATCCTGGATCATGCGGTCAACACCAGGCTTTGCCGGTGTGCGGGAGCCGATGGGATGGATTCATCCGAAAACCGAATGATACAATTTTTCCAAGGACGGGGTTGCGTTTTGCCGGAAGATGCGATATAAGGTAGGCATATAATGCGATGCTATCAATATCAGGGTATATCCTGTGGCATCTATAGTGTTGGATAACCACACAAAACGGCTGATTTCTTATGAAATCAGCCGTTTTTCTTGTCAAAAAGTTCAGAGGCATTTTTTGTGATGCTTATCTGATGCTTATTTTTCATTTTTCTGCATCGCTGATGCTTATCCGCTGCTTGTGCTGCTTACCATCCCATTTTCATTTCCATCGGGAGGGGTTCTTCCTCCGGGACCGGAGCAGATTTTTTCTGTTGCGGTCCTGCTGAATAGATGTCACTCAGCTTTGCCACACTGATTCGCTTGTGATCATCCAGTGCATGACCGTACTTGTCCAGTGTAATAGATGGGTTGGCGTGGCCCAGGAGACGGGAGAGAGTTACTACATCCATTCCCTGTTCCAGAGATCGGGTGGCGAATGTATGACGCAACGAATGAAAATTGGCATCCGGAATGCCAGACTGCCGGATGCACCGCTTGAATATATCCTGGTAGGTGCGAGGCTCGTAGGGAGAGCCGTTCTCCTGGCAGAACACGTAACCCTCTGGATTATAACTATAGTCCTGCGCTTTGATCAACATCTGAATACTTCGGTACATCTCAAAATCATGGAACAATTCATCCATGATGAAGACCCGCCTGCGGGAGTTATCTGTCTTGGTGGTGGGCGTGGTCTTGACAGTAGTGGAGGCCGCAATGGAATCATCGTGGTTAGGCAGACGGTTTCTTGTTTCGCAGATCAAAAACGATTGGTTTTCCATATCCACGTTTTCCCAGCGTAGGCCACACAGTTCCCCCAGACGCAGGCCGGTGAACATATCAAATACGATTCCGAATGCAGCAGGCTCCGGTGCAAGACGGGCTGCTGTCATCAGCTGCCGCAGCTCCTCTCGGCTCAACACCCGCATTTCACTCTTAGTAGCCTTTGGTAAGCGGATTCCCTCAATCAGGTTTTCCTGGAGGAAATGATTCTTTACGGCCTGCCCAAAGGCCATGTGCATCATGTTTCGCAAATTGGTCAGCGTTTTGGGGGCTAGTCCCCCCCTTCCTGGCCTGATTGCCGCTTTTGGCACGCTCATTAAAAAACGCTTGCAGATCATCTGCTCGTAGGGTGTTCATGTACAGGTTGCCGATCTGCGGCTTGATATGGGCGCGAACATAGAGTTCGTAGCTGCAATAGGTGGAGTGCTTGATGGTAGGTCGAGCGTAATTCTCCAGCCAGCGGTCCATCCATGCACCGAGCGTAATAATCTCAGATGTGGCACTATTTTGCTGGCGAACGGGACCGATGACTTCCGCAGATGGCACGGGCGAAGCGGCGGTCAGTACTTCGATATAGGCTTTGGCATCCGCTTTTTTCTGAAATCGCTTCGTTTTTCTCTGGCCATCCACCTTGTATTGGTAGATCCCGCTCTTGTCTTTGGCTTGGTATAGGGTCCCCTCCCCCTTTGCGCGTCTAGCCATTTTCTATGTCCTCCGTAGTTGTTGATTGGCTCTCAAATCCAATTTCCGCATCGATCCACTGCTTTAGGTGGCTTTTAGATAGGATGATTCGCTTCCCCAGGCGGATGCAGGGAATCCGGCCCTGGTCCGCCATGCGGTAAGCTGTTGTCTTTGAAATGCCAAGTACGAAAGAAAGATCTGCCAAAGTGAAAAACTCTGGCAGATCTTTTAATTCCGTATTTCTTTGTGAGCTGGTAAACATATTTTTACCCCTCTGCTACTATGTAACAGGCTTGCATTTTGCAAGCCCAATACTGATCCATAAAGCCGCATCGATTTCGTCCATTTTGTCCATATCAAGGTGCCCAACATATTTCAGAAAGCGCCGTTTATCCAAAGTACGAAGTTGTTCCAACATGACCATGGAGTTTTTGGGCAGCCCACAGGCAGAATCCAGGAGTATATGCGTGGGCAAATATCGGCACTTGAGCCGTCCGGTGATAACAGCAGCAATGATCGTTGGACTATGCAGGTTACCCATATTGTTCTGGATCACCAGGACAGGACGGATGCCGCCTTGCTCTGAACCGATGGTTGGTGCAAGATTTGCGTAATATATCTCTCCTCGCCGAATTTGTTGTACATTCATGTTCGCTCCGAAAATAAAATCGGGCGAGAGCAGCTTTTAAAGACTACAAAAACTACTGGAGCGGCTCCCGCCACTTCTTAAGCATAAACTGTCAAAAAGCTTACTTGCCTTTATTGCCTGCATTCGACACTACTCCCCCAGGCATAGGCGGCAAAACTGGACTGCGGTTGGCTCCGCACTCCGGGAATCTCACCCCTCCGAGGATATCTCCGAGCTGCCCCTATTGTTTGAGTCTGTGGCTGGGCAGGGGTACCATTGTAGGCAAACGAGGGCATTGCAATGCAGCCTGCCAAAGCTGCTTTGGGATGGACGGGAACCGCTAGGCACCTTACGTTAGGCCCTTTGATAGAAACCTTCAGGAAGAAAATCGATCCTCCTTCTGAGCAGTCCACCAATTCCGGCCTGGTCGAGATGCGCTGAAATGTTGTTTCTCCACAGTCCAGCAAATAAAGCTAATCCTTCAATGTGAAGAACGCACTGTTGCTGCCCCAGATCGGGTAATATGCTGCTCCAACGCCAAGGAATTTAATGTCCATTAGAATTCCTGCTTCCTTTCTCGCACAAGAGCCGCTTACCCCTTTACGCCGCCGGCTGTTACACCGGAGATGATCTTATCCGACAGGAAGACGTAAATGATCACGGTGGGCACAAATACGATAACAACGGACGCAAACATCCCTGCCCAGTCTCCGGAGTTCATCATAGAGGTCACTGTTTGATAAAGACCAACGCCAATGGGCCGCAGCTCGGACTTGTTGGCGAAGATCAAAGGCATAAAGTATTCGTTCCACTTTCCGAAAATTGAAGATCGTAACCGTGACCACCGCAGGCTGAGCCAAAGGAAAGATAATGGTCCAGAAGCACTTGACAGGTCCGCACCCATCGATCGCGGCAGCTTCCTCATAAGTGGTTGATATTCCGTTGAAAAAGGTCATGAGGAAATAGGTGGTATACGGTACGGACTTTGCTGTATCTGCACCATCTTAAAACACAAAAAACGCATTTTGACAAACTATCATGAAAAATTACTTATTTAGGTGAATCAGCCCGCTGAGATCAAAAACCCCGCCGTAATGTGCGAAATGCACCTGCGGCGGGATTTTTGTTTGAACGGCCAAAATCGCTATGTAAGAGTATGGACGGTAGGCCAAATACTGCATCGAATTGGTTTGAAACGATTCGATGCGCTTCGAACCATTTTTCTTTACATTTGTGATTAGAACGCATATAATAAGGGTATCATCTGAGTGAGGTGACCAGTTGTGACAGAAGGAATGACTACGGAATTCAAGAGGGAGTACACGGAGGATATCAAAAAGATGGTCATCGTTTTTGCCAACACCAGGGGCGGCGAGGTTCTGATTGGTGTGGAGGACAACGACACAGTCATCGGTGTCCCGGATGTGGACGGGACCATGCTCAAGGTGACCAACGCTCTGCGGGATTCCATCAAACCAGATATCACCATGTTCCTGTTGTGTGAGAAGCGGGAGATGGAGGGCAAAGATGTTGTGGCGGTCAGCGTCCAGAAAGGTACCGCCTGCCCCTACTACCTCGCGGCCAAGGGACTGCGACCGGAGGGCATCTTTGTCCGGCAGGGGGCGTCTACTGTCCCGGCCACTGGGAGCGCCATTTTGAAAATGATTAAAGAGACGGACGGCGATGACTACGAGGCGGCCCGCTCTCTGAATCAGGAGTTGACCTTTCAGGATGCGGAGCGGTTTTTTGCGGAGGAGTATATCACGTTTGAGCAGGAGCAAAAGCGTACCTTAGGACTTGTCAGCGAGGACGGGGTCTTTACCAACCTGGGTCTGCTTCTTTCCGACCAATGTATGCATACCACAAAGCTGGCGGTTTTCCAGGGCTCCAGCAAGACGGTGTTCAAGGATTGTGTGGAGTTTTCAGGTTCCCTGTTCAAGCAGATGGAGGAAATCTATGCCTATATTAATCGGTTCAACCGAATTCGCGCCGAATTTCCCAGCCTGAGGCGGGTGGATACCCGGGACTATCCGCCGGAAGCTGTGCGGGAGTCGATGCTCAACGCCATCGTTCACCGGGACTACTCCTACAGCGCCTCCACCTTTATTAGTATCTTCGATGACCGGATTGAATTTGTGACGTTGGGCGGACTGCCCAAGGGCATTGCCATGAGCGATGTAATGATGGGGGTCTCGGTTCCACAGAATCACCGTCTGGCTAACATTTTTTACCGCCTGCACCTCATTGAGGCATTTGGCACCGGGATACTGAAAATCAAAGAGTGTTATGCCAGCTGTTCCAGTCAACCTGCCATAGAGGCCTCCGAAAATGCGTTCAAGATCACACTGCCCAATGTGAACTACGAGAAGGAGACATCTGTCCAGAAGAAACCGCTGCCTGAGAAGGAACAGCGTATTTGGGAGTATATCTCCGCCAAACCGTCCGCTTCGAGAGCCGAGATTGAGGCGGCGACGGGCCTGTCCCAAAGCGTGACCGTTCGAGCACTGAAGAAGCTGTTGGAGCTGGGATTGATCCAAAAGAGAGGAAACGGAAAAAATACGAAATACTTCCATTGATGATTGTATGAGGTGCCTATGAAAAATCCACCCTTTGAACTGACCGGCCAGATTGTTTCCCTTGTGGCGGAGATTGCGGAGCTGGTAGGACGGGTATCTTCCACGGACCGCCTCTCTGTAAACCCGGCTTTGCGCCGGAGCAACCGGATCAAGACGGTTTACGGCTCATTGGCTATCGAGCAGAACACGCTGACGCTGGATCAGGTTACAGCGGTTCTGGACGGCAAGCGGGTACTGGCTCCGCCCAAGGACATCGCGGAGGTCCGCAACACTTTTGAGATTTACGACCGGCTGGAGGAGTTGAACCCCTATTCTGTAGATGATCTTTTGACGGCCCACGGGGTGATGATGCGGGGGCTGGAATCGGAAGCTGGAGCGTTCCGTTCCAAACCGGTGGGCGTGGTCAACCAGGCGGGAGAGATCGTCCACTTCGGGACGCTGCCCCAATATGTACCGGAAGCGGTCGCAAATCTGCTGGAGTGGGTCAAAAGCAGTAAGCTTCCCATGTTAATCCGGAGCTGTGTATTCCACTACGAGTTTGAGTTGATTCATCCTTTCGCCAACGGCAACGGGAGGACGGGCCGGCTGTGGCACACGCTGCTGCTTTCCAAATGGAACCCTGTGTTTGCCTGGCTCCCGGTGGAGTCCATCGTCCATGACCATCAGGAAGGTATTATGAGGCAATCAATACCTCCAATGTCGCTGTGTCCTCTACGGCATTCATCGAATTTATGCTTGCGGCAACCAAAACATCGCTCATAGAATCAGCAAGCATGAGCGATGGAATGAGTGATGGTTCAAAAGATAAAGCGACGGAGCGCTGGAAGCAGATCCAGCGGTTTCTGGAGAGCCACGATGTCATTCAAAACGCTGATGTGCGTCAGCTCTGTGGCGTTTCGGCGGCGACGGCTAACCGGATATTGGCCGGGTTTGTGGCAGAGGGCAGGCTGGTCAAAAGCCGGGTGGGCGGACACTGGGGGTACCGGCGAATGGGCTAGAGAAAATGTGAACTATTTGTCGATAAGGGCGCGTTTCTGCTGCCGGGGACGTGGCCCTCCCGGTATTCCTGGGGGGTGCGAACGTCCAGCAGCACCGCGCCGGGGGTTCCGTGATATTACAGAACGCCCGCGTCGATGTCGGGGCTCTTTAAAAAATCGAAAAATCCCATGGTAAATTCCTCCGTGTCTTTATCAAGTTATCCTGGGTCCATTATACCTGGAAGCGCCGGGGAGTTCTGTGATGATATCACTTAACCGAAAAAATTTCATTTCAGCGGGCGGATATTTGAATTATTATCTTGAGATATAATGTATAAAGGGTGGTTTCACCACCGAATGCACTACACGGCTGGCGGTTTATTTGTGGCAGAATGACACAGGCTGGAAAGGCGGTGATCGACCAGCAGGAAGGAACCGAAGCGGGAGCGTCTGGGGATGATCTGGGCGCTCCGTTCTCTTTGCCGGCCTCTGCGAAGAGCGCACTTACTCACCACCGGCCGGGGCCAGCGGTGGTACTGCTTGACGGTAGCCGTGCGCCCTCCGGGGGCGGCTCCGCCGGGTATATACCGGGGCATTGCTTGCTGCTGCTACTGCGACTGTCAGCATCTGTAAATGAAGGTTGAAATCTGCCAGTATGGGTAGTATACTTTGCTCATATCAATTCGACAAAATGTAATTTATCGGTCTAATAAATGTTCAAAACAGGGCGGTGGTGATAAGCGTTGACTATCCCGCCGTCCTGTCTGTTATCGCTCCATATCCTGTTTTCTGTGGGGCTGTTGTTCCCGCTGTTCCTGCCGCAAGATACTGTAAACGCTCTTTCTGATTTTCTCCGCTTCTTTCACTTCCTCTTTCAATGCAAGATACCGCTGATCGAGCGTTTTCCTCCCGGCGGTCAGTTTGGTGTATTCTTCTTTCCATAGTCCATGACCTTCTCTATTTTTCGCAGCAGATGATCCTGAGGTACCAAAGCTTCTGCATTTGACAGACAGGGACCGGGCGCTCCTTGAAGGGAGCGCCCAGTTTTGGGCGGTGGAAACTTCTCAGGCTTCCTTATGAAGGGAGGCTTTGGGCCGGCTTTACGCGTGATAGCACCCTCCCCCGATGAACTCCCGCGTCAGGGAGGTCTTGGGGATGTCGTCCGCGGGGATGGGCAGGAAGTAGTTCAGGAATTTCAGCAGGCGCTTGGCCTCAATATACTCCTCGCTGTCCCGGGGGACGCCGAAGAGCAGGGGCTGGACGTAGGTCTTCAGCAGGGCCGTCTCGTAGATCAGGGCGGAATTGAAGATCATGTCCGCGCTGTCCTGATAGGGGAAGATGTTGTTTTCCTCCCCCCGGCGGACGGAGGGCCACATCTTGATGGTGGCCTGGGCGCTGTAGCCCCGGGTACGGGCGTCGCGCTCGATGCGGCGCAGGAGCCGGGCGTCGGTGGAGGGGATACGGTTGTGGTCATCGATATTCAGGGTGGTCAGGCAGCTGATATATATCTTGTACTTGCTCTCCCGGGGCAGGGCGTGGGTAAACTGGTCGTTCAGACAGTGGATGCCCTCGATCACCAGTACGTCCCCCTCTCCCAGGGTGAGGTAGTTCCCATTGTACTCCCGGACGCCCTTTTTGAAATTGTAGTTGGGGATCTCCACCGTCTCGCCCTTCAGCAGGCGCACCATGTCCGTGTTGAACTGCTCCACGTCCATGGCCCCCAGGCCCTCGAAGTCGTAGTTGCCGTTCTCGTCGCGGGGAGTCCTGTCCCGGTTGACGAAGTAGTTGTCCGTGGCGATGGCGTGGGGATGCAGGCCGCAGGCCCGGAGCTGGGTGGACAGGCGGTGGGAGAAGGTGGTCTTGCCCGAGGAGGAGGGGCCCGCGATCATGACGAAGCGGACGTCCTTGCGGGCGGCGATCCCGGCGGCGATGTCACCGATCTTCTTCTCCATCATGGCCTCGTAAGCCAGGATCAGGGGGGTGGCGCTGCCCTGGGAGACGGCGGCATTCAGGTCCGCCACGTTGGCCACCCCCAGGGACTCCGCGCGGAGGTTGGAGTCGTGGAGCTCCCGGAAGACCTTCATGGCCGGCTGGAAGTCCCCCAGACGCTCCGGGTCCTTCCGGGTGGGCAGGCGCAGGACAAAGCCGTCCTCGAACTGCTGGAGGGCGAAGCACTTGACATATCCCGTGTCCGGCACCATGTAGCCGTAGAAATAGTCTACGAAGCCGTCCAGAACGTACACGTTGATGTGGGAATCCGTCCGGAAGCTGAGGAGCTGGGCCTTGTGGACCAGTCCCTCCCGCTGGAAGAGCTCAATGGCGTCGTCGGTGGACATGGAGCGTTTTTCGATGGGCAGCGCCTGGGCGGACAGCTCCCGCATCCGCTCCTCGACCCGGTCCAGAAGGGCCTGGTCCAGGGTAAAGTCCCCCTGGGCGCGGATGAACAGGGCGCGGCTGAGGGAGTGCTCCACGCACACCCGCTCCACCTTCTCCCGGCCCGCCACGTCGTAGAACGCCTTGAGCATCAGGAAGACCGCGCTGCGCTCATAGGTCTGGATGCCGGGAACGTCCCGGGCGGTGACCATTTTCAGGGTGCAGTCCCGGTCCAGGGTCTTGTGGAGCTCGCAGAGCTTCCCGTCCCGGTTCACCAGCAGGATATCACTGGGAAACCTCTGCTGGAAGTCCGCCGCCACGGCGCGGCAGGACGTCCCGTAGGGATAGGCGCATTCCTCGCCCTCTACCGTGACCTTCACCATTCTCTTTTCGTCCATATGACAGCCTCCTATCTGTGATATCCTGGAGATGAGATCATGCTCCTCTTCTATTTTATCAGATATGGAGGAATATTGCAATTCCTTGTTGGAGAAAATATCAATTTTTCTGCCGTCGGGTCCGGATAGGCTGTGGAAATTATCTAAAAGGTCAAGATGGCTGCTTCTGCTGGAACCTGTGGCACGCGGAAAACCTCTTGCGGAGAAGGACATGTCCCCTCCTGAAATTTTACCGGCTATACAGAAAAAAAGGTCTTGCTCGTGACGCAGGGTAATGAGGTATACTATCCGCAGGAGGTGTTGAGCGTGGACAGATACAGAGCGATCCCCCGGGGATACATGACCGCAGGCGCGGCTGCGAAGAAAATGGGCGTGACCGTCAGGACCTTACAGCATTACGACAGGGAAGGACTGCTCCCGCCGTCGGCGATAAGCGAAGGCGGCCGCAGGCTGTATACGGATAAAGACATCATCAAGCTCCACCAGATACTGTCCCTGAAGCATCTGGGGTTTTCCCTTGACGACATCAAGGATCGATTGATCCCGCTGGATACTCCGGCGGACGTGGCGCGGGCCCTGTCTGAGCAGGCGGCTGTCGTCCGGGAGAAAATTGCGGATCTGACAGGATCGCTCTCCAGGATCGAGGCGCTGAAAGCCGAGGTGCTGGAAATGCAGTCGGTGGATTTCAAGAAATACGCGGACATCATCGTCAATCTGGAAATGAAGAACAGCTTTTACTGGCTCATCAAGTATTTTGACAGCGAAACGTTGGATCACATCCGCGATCGGTTCGACAAAGAAAGCGGCGTTGTGTTTATGCAGCGATTCCTGCGCCTGCAAGACGAGGCGATCCAAATGCAGTTGGACGGTATACCGCCGGATGGCCTGCGGGGACGGCAGTTTGCAAAAGATTACTGGGCCTTGATCATGGAATTTACCGGCGGGGATACCGGTATGCTTCCGAAACTCATGCAGATGGGACAGGGAGATCAATTCGGTCAGGAGTGGACGCAGAAGCAGGCCAAGGCAAACGCCTTTATTGAACCGGCCTTGGGCGCTTATTTCGCAAACGAGGGGATAGACCCCTTTCAGGAGGAGACGATATGACGAATGCGTTGGAAGTGCGCGGACTGCGAAAAAGCTACGGCGAAAAGGCGGTCTTGAAAGGAATCGACCTGAGCGTGGGCCGGGGAGACATTTTTGCGCTGCTGGGCGTAAACGGCGCGGGGAAGACGACGGCCCTTACATGTATCGAGGGTCTGAGAAAGTACGACGGCGGGACGATATCCGTAAACGGCAGGATCGGGATACAGTTACAGTCGGCGGCGTTGCCCGCCCACATCAAAGGGGCCGAAGCCGTGGAGCTGTTCGTAAGGTGGAACCGCAAGACCGCGGACCACTCCATGCTGGCGGCGCTGGATACCGGCAGCATTGCGGGCAAGCGGTACCAGGAAATGTCCACCGGACAGAAGCGGCGGCTCCATTTGGCGCTGGCGCTGATCTGCGATCCGGATATCGTGTTTCTTGACGAGCCAACGGCGGGGCTTGACGTGGAGGGCCGCATCTCCCTCCACCAGTATATACGCGAGCTGAAGGCAAAGGGAAAAACGATCGTGTTGGCCACGCACGACATGGCCGAGGTGGAGAGTCTGTGCGACAGCATCGCGATCCTGCGGGATGGGACCATCGCCTTTGCGGGAACGGTCATAGAGCTGACGGAAAAGATCGGGAAGCACTATAACATCCAGATTCGGACGGATCAGGGCACGGAAACCTATGGGACCGGCGATATCGTGACCAGCCTGACGGCGATCCTCAAGAGTTATCAGGAAAAAAACGCCGTCATACAAGATATCCGGGTGGACCGGGGGTCCCTGGAACAGCATTTTCTGAAAATTGCGAAGGGGGAATAGGTGATGAACGGATTTTTATATGGCGTCGCGTTGCAGTGGAAGCTGGACCTGCGCAGCCGGACCATGCTGATCACCTGCTACGCCGTTCCGCTCCTGTTCTTTGCAGTGATGGGAGGAATTTTCACATCCGTCATGCCAGAGAGCCGGGAGACCCTGGTCCAGTCCATGACCGTCTTCGCCGTTACCATGGGCGCGCTGATCGGACTGCCGCCGTCTCTTGTGGAGATATACCGGAGCGACGTCAAAAACGCATACCAGGCAAACGGCGTGCCGCTGTCCTTGGGAGCGATCCTGATCAACATTTCCGCGTTCGCGCATCTGCTCATCATGAGCGCCATCCTCTATGCGGCCGCGCCGGTCCTCTTCGACGCAAAGCTCCCGAAGCATCCGGGAACATATTTCAGCGGGCTGGTGGTGCTGATCGCCGTATCTCTCAGCATTGCCAGCGTCATCGGCCTGGCCGTGAAGGACACCGCAAATACATCCATGGTCTCCATCCTCCTCTTCCTTCCGTCCACGATGCTGTCGGGGATCATGTTCCCGAAGGAAATGCTTCCGGAGGCCTTCGTCATTGCCGGAAAGTTTTTCCCAGCGTCATGGGGATACGAGTGGATGACGGCCCCCGGGCCTTCCCTGCAAACGTTCTGCCCCCTGCTGGGCATTTTTCTCATAGCGCTTATGGTCTGCGGCGTTCTGCTGAAGAGGATCCGCACCCGGTGAACTTGCTGATATAAATTTGATCTGCCCGGCAGCGGAAAAGGAAAAACCGCTGCCGGGCAGATCGATCATCTATGAAAACGACCCCTTCATCCCATATCTTATCAGCTCTTAAAAGAAATCGAAGTCCATCTCCATCTTCCGGCGCTGGCGTTTGGATATCCGGATGGGAACTTCCGCGCGGTCCAGCAGCTCATCCAGCGTCATGGTGTTTGTCTCGCCGTTTACCTCGACGATGCCGAAGTTGAAGCTGCAGCGGTGCTTGAATATCTTTTCCTCGTCCCGCTGGAAGGCGGCGGCGATCTCGCTCATCTTCCGCTCGATGAGGTGCTTCACGCTGCCGAAGAGCACCAGACAGAACTTGTCGTCCTTGATCCGGGCGAAGGTATCGCTGTTCCGGAAGTGCTTGCGGACCGCGTCCACGAAGTTCTGGATATAGGTGTCTCCCGCCTTACGGCCCCGGGTAGCGTTGATCTCCTCCACACCCTCCAGGTCCAGATAGCACAGGGTGAAATCCACCTTCTCCTGCAGCACCCGGCCCATGAACTCGTCCAGGAACAGGCGGTTGCGCACGCCGGTATCCACGTCGTGGTACTCCTGGTTGTTCAGATGGCGGGCGTTCATCTTCTCGTTGGTGATGTCCGCGACGATATGGACGCAGGCGTGCCGCCCCTTCCACTCAACGGGGAAGGAGGTCGCGCGATAGCATGCGCCGCCGCTCTCCTCCTCCCAGACCTTGTAGCGCTCGGACCCGTTCCACTCCAGGAGCTTGGACCGGATCGGCAGGCGCTGGCTGCAGCTCTCGCAGAACGCGCCGCAGGACACGCCGTCTACGGGACACTTGTTGCAGTGGACGATCTTCCGGGTGCTCGTGTCCACCACCAGCATCCACTCTTCCCGCTGGCTGAGCAGGTCCGCCAGCATCCCGGTATAGCCGTCGATGATCCCCGCCCGGCGCTCCGCCCGCTGGGCCTCCGCCTTCAGCTGGGCCTCCGCCTTCAGCTGGGCCTCCCGCACCTTCAGCTGCTCCGTCATGGTGTTGAACGCATCGGAGAACTCCCCCAGGAAGGACACCCGCTGGGAGTAATCCCCCTTGCTCACCTGACCGGCCTGCCAGGTGATATGCTTGAGGTTGGCGTGGAGATTTTTCAGGCCGCTGTACAGGCTGCTGCCGCTCTTCGGGAAATCCAGGGTCAGGTTGCCCTTGGACAGCTGGGTGGAGTAGTAGGTCAGGTCCTGGGCCAGGGCCTGGAGCTCTCCCATGGCCTCTCCCAGCTCCCGGCAGGCCTGGTCCAGCTGTTCAAGGTCCAGCCGGGCCTGCTGCGGGTCCAGCAAAATGTCCCTCAGGTACTGTGTCAGCTGACGGCAGCTCTCGTCTACCGGAAGAAGCTCCCGGGGCTGACCGGCGTCTCTCTGTTCCAAGTCCATCCCATCACCTGCCTTCCGCCACTTCCGCACGGAAACGGCACACGCGGTCCCCGGCGGCCCAGCAGTTGACTTCCACCGCATCGTAGGGCTTGCCGGTATAGGCGGTCAGCAGTCCCGCCAGGAAGCCCTCGTCATAGTTGCACACCGTCTCCCCGATGGCGGGAAGGCCGGAGCAGTCCGCGTCCTCGGAGATGGTCAGGACCATCTTCCCGGTCTCCTCCTCCGTCTCCTCAATGCGGAGCACGCCGATCTTAAACTCCTCCAGCTGCCGCTGGAGCTATGCCACGAAGGCCGAAAACTCCTGGGACAGATCCAGATGGTTCTGGGCGAAAAAGACCCCCGCCCGGTAGCCCGCGGCCCGGAAGATCCTGATCTGCTCCTCCTTGCCAAAGCGCTCGGCCAATTCCTCCCGGAAAGAATATTCCAGCATCCTGTATACGGCCACAGGAAGCTCCGCGCCCAGGTTTTCCCGGCCGCGTTCCATAGGTCTCATGCAGTCCGACAAGCTCAGTCCCTCTTGATCCGGTAAAGAACCCCTGCAGTCCATGATGCACTCCTCACTTTTCTTACAGTTTTCCCCATCCGGCGGCGATCCGCTGTTGGACTCTGAGGTATTGTATCATGGATTTGTGAAACATTCAATATGCCCGCGCCGGAATACAGGGAAATCAATTTTGCGTCTGTAGGGCGCGACGACCCCGGCGCGCCGTTGGAAAATCT
>CAJTVO010000078.1 GCA_910579485.1 uncultured Oscillospiraceae bacterium
TCCTGGGCGTTGAAGAGTCCGTAGGTGATGGACTCGCCGGTCTCGAAAGCGATGAGGCTGCCGGTGTTCCGGCGGCTCAGGTCGCCCTTGTAGGGGGCGTAGCTGTCGAAGACGGAGGCCATGATGCCCTCCCCCCGGGTATCGGTGAGGAACTCGTTGCGGTAGCCGAAGAGGCCCCGGGCGGGGACCAGGAACTCCAGCTTCATCCGGTCGCCCACGGGGGTCATCTCCACCAGGTCGCCCTTCCGGGAGCCCATCTTCTCGATGACCGCGCCCACGCTGTCGGAGGGGACGTCGGCCACCAGGCGCTCGATGGGCTCGCAGCGGACGCCGTCGATCTCCTGGTAGAGCACCCGGGGCGGGGATACCTGGAACTCGTAGCCCTCCCGGCGCATGGTCTCGATGAGGATGGACAGGTGCATCTCGCCCCGCCCCGCTACGTTGAAGGCGTCCATGGCGCCCTCGATCTCCGTGATCCGGAGGGACACGTCCTTCAGGGTCTCCCGGAAGAGGCGGTCCCGGATCTGGCGGGAGGTGACGAACTTGCCCTCCCGGCCGCAGAAGGGGGAGTCGTTGATGGAGAAGGTCATCTCCATGGTGGGGGCGGAAATCTTCACAAAGGGCAGAGGCTCAGGGGCGGCGGCGGCGCAGATGGTATCGCCGATGGTGATGTCACCGATGCCGCTCATGGCAATGATATTTCCGGCGGAGGACTCGGTGACGGCCTTCTTGCTCAGGCCGTCGAACTCGTAGATGCTGACGGCCTTGGCCTTCTTGGGGGCGGCGCCGGCGTCGTGGTAGTTGCACACCACGATCTCCTGGTTCTGCCGGATGGTCCCCCGCTCGATGCGGCCCACGGCGATGCGGCCCACGAACTCGTTATAGTCGATGGAGCTGACCAGCATCTGGAAGGGCTGGTCCACGTCCGCCTCGGGGGCGGGGATATAGTTGAGGATGGTCTCGAAGAGGGGCTTCAGGTCCGTGCCCAGGTCCTCGGGATGGTAGGAGCAGATGCCCTGCCGGGCGGAGCAGAAGAGCATGGGGCTGTCCAGCTGCTCGTCGGTAGCGTCCAGGTCGATGAGCAGGTCCCCGCACTCGTTGATGACCTCGTAGATCCGCTGGTCGGGGCGGTCGATCTTGTTGACCACCACGATGACCCGGTGACCCAGCTCCAGGGCCTTGGAGAGGACAAAGCGGGTCTGGGGCATGGGGCCCTCGGCGGCGTCCACCAGGAGGATGACGCCGTTGACCATTTTGAGGATGCGCTCCACCTCGCCGCCGAAGTCGGCGTGGCCCGGGGTGTCCACGATGTTGATCTTGGTGTCGCCGTACTGGATGGCGGTATTCTTGGCCAGGATGGTGATGCCCCGCTCCCGCTCCAGGTCGCCGGAGTCCATGACCCGGTCCACGACCTCCTGGTTCTCGCGGTAGGCGCCGCCCTGCTTCAGCATCTCGTCCACCAGGGTCGTCTTGCCGTGGTCTACGTGGGCGATGATGGCGACGTTTCTCAGTTTCTCGTTCTTCAAGTAAAAAACCTCTCTCTTTGGTTAAAATAAATGGATACTTTTTCAGCCTGATTATTGTATACCATGTATTTTTTGATTTCAACCGCCAATCCATACAAGATTTCCGCTTCTTTGAGGGATTTTCAATGATAATTTGACATTGGGGGGCGGGGGAAGGCGTTCCTCGGAGGCGGGCGCAGCTGTATGTAAACGAAAATCGGTGACAGGACGCGCAGAGGCGGCACAGCCGGATGGTTCCGGGCTGTGCCGCCTTCCGCGTCAGGATTCCATGTGCTTGCCGAGAAACGCGGCGATGGTCTGGGCCAGCTTGTACTCCGTTTCGCCGGTGACCAGGTTCTCCCCGTCCTCCACGAACAGCACCAGCCCCAGCACGTCGCCCTCGGAGATGATGGGCGCGGCCACGGCGGTGCGGTACTTGTCGCCGGACTCGGTGACGAAGATGCTGCGCTCCTCGCCGGCATGCTGGTAGATGCGCCGGTCCTCCATGATCTGCTCCAGCTGGGGGCTGATACGCTTGCCCATCAGCTCCCGCTTGCCCCCGCCCGCCACGGCGATGACGGAGTCCCGGTCCGTAACGGCGGTGATGGCGCCGCAGCTCTTGGACAGCGTCTCGCAGAACTGGGCCGCAAAGTCGTCCAGCCCGCCCATGAGGGAATACTTCTTGAAAATGACCTCGCCTTCACGGCTGGTGTAGATCTCCAGAGGGTCGCCGTCATTGATAACATTGGAACAGAAGACCTTGTCCGGGTGCTGGCTGGCGCTCTGGACCAGCGTAATGTCCCGGGGGAGCTCTCCGGAACGGAGGATGCTGTCGATATCGGCCTTGAGCTGAATTTCCAGGTGGTCCTCATAGACCTTGATCTTCTGGATGATGATCTGGAGGTCGTTCCGGTCCAGCTTGGGCTTGTTCAGGATGCCGTCAAAGACCTCCATGGCGGTCTTCGCGGCCCGGTTCACCTGGATGATGGTGCTGCGCTTGTTCTCCGTCAGGGCGATCTGGTTCCGGAGGCCCTCCATGCGGCGGAGCAGGTCGTTCTCCAGCTCGTCATAGGTCTCCTCCAGGGCCTCCTCCCGGTCCGGGTGCTTCATGATGTCCCGGATGCGCTGGCGTTTGGTGGCCTTCATCTCCTCCTGGAGATCGGTGAGGATGGCCTCCAGATTTGCGGCGGATCGTTCCGTTTCCGCTACGTCCTCCGTTTCCCGCGCCAGACCGGCGTTGAGGCGGTCCAGCATAGCGGCGGAGTTGTCCTTGATCTTTTGGACGTAGAGCTTCAGCATCTCGTCCAGCTTGTCCGCCCGGATGTGGTGGCTGGTGCAGCCCTTCACCCCCCGGCGGTGGTACTCGCCGCAGCGGTAGGCCTCCGGCCTGCCCTTCCGGCTCATAGAGAACATGGGACTGCCGCAGTCGCCGCACTCCAGGAAGCCGGAGTAGGTGTTGTCGTACTTCTTCTGCCCTCGATAGTGGGCAGTGGAGCGGCTCTCCCGCAGGGCCCGGGCGGCGGCGAAGGTGCGGTAGTCGACGATCTCCTGGTGGTGGTGCTCGATGACGATGTGGTCCAGCTCGTCCCGGCGGACGTCTTTGCCGTTGATCTTTTTGCGGGTGTATTTGCCCTGGCGGAGGGTGCCGATATAGAAGTCGTTGTCCAGGATGCCCTGGACGGTGACGATGGCCCAGGCCGGCTTGACTGCACGGCGGTACTCGTCCCCGGCGGCCAGCTTGCGCTCCTGCTCCGCCATGCGGGGGGTGGGGATGGCCTCATCGGTGAGCTGGTTGGCGATCTTTTTGTAGCCCCAGCCGTCGATATAGAGCTGGAAAATGCGCCGGACGATCTCCGCCTCGGCAGGGACTACCTCGAACTCCTGACGCTTGTTGACGATATAGCCGTAGGGGGCGGCGCAGATCCACTTGCCGTCCTGCTGGCGGCGCTTGATGACGGACCGGACCTTCTTGCTGGTGTCGGTGACGGGCATCTCGTTGATGAGGAACTGGAACTGGATCTTCAGCCAGTCGTCGTCGTTGGGGAAGTCGATATTGTCCCCGATGGAGATGATCCGGACCCCCGCGTCACGCAGGTCCTCCAGCTCCACCAACCCCCGGCTGTTGCGCCGGGAGAAGCGGGAGAAGTCCTTGACGATGAGGATATCCTTCCGGCGGCCCATCAGCTCCCGGCGCATGGCTTGATAGCCTTCCCGCTGTTCGAAGGTGTAGCCGGAGCGGTCCCGGTCCTCGTAGAAGGTGAGAGTGCTGTCGGGGAAACGCTGTTTTACGAAGTCCTCGATGATGGCCTTCTGGTTTTCGATGGAGGTGTTGTCCCGGTCCTGCTCCTCGTCTACGGAAATACGGCAGTAACCGGCGATGTCAAAGCGTTCGATCATGGCTGTTCCTTTTTATCTGCAATGCTGTGATTTATTATAGATAATATTGTATCACAGGCATATCCAGAAAGCAACCAAAATCTATGGGGCCGGTGAATCGGATCATAGGAATTAGATATTTTGCCACCGGAGCAGTTCGATATGCCCATCCTCATTCCAAGTCAGGTAGTCAGTAAAGTTAAGCGCCGTATTTACATCCCCTTGTACTGGATGCTCTCATTTTACTGGCTCCTTTTGAGAAAGACAAGAAAAATATAAGGGAACCGCACAGCCGTAGCTGCGGTTCCCCTTATCACGCAAGCAAGAGGGCTGGCTTAGCCTACAGGCGGCCGCCAGAAGCATCTTTTTACATCGTTACAGCAATATCCTGTTTCTTCTCCTGCTCGACCTCCAGCTGGGCGATACGCTTGCGGTTATAGCAGATCAGGTCGCTGGCCGTATCCTCCAGGCTCTGCTCTCCGGACAGGAACGCGACAACCGTATACCCGGTCCCCTTGAAACTTTGATACACCAGCTTGAGTTCTTTTTGCACCTGCTCGCTCTGCTTCTCGTCCCTGGTGAGCCATATCTCTACGATCTTGCGGTCGCTTCTGACGTTGAGTTCCAATCATCTATCACCTCTCCTTTGCCAATAGTTTCCTTTGGCAAAGCGGGTTTTATTCATAAATATAGCAAAAACAGTTGAAAAAAGTATGGCACCGAGCAGAATAAGCGGCAGTGATCATCTGATAGGCAGGACGCCAACACTATGCAGACAGCATATGTTGTGCATTTCAGAGAAATATGGTATAATATTTCCCTGAAATGCAGCCTCCGAGGACTGCAAAAGCCTCGCCCTCCACGCCCCTGGCGGAAGCTTTCCAAAGGAGTAGCAAAGAAGCACAGACTTCAATTCGGGAAGGCGTAACAGACTGGCCGGGCCTGGAGCGCATCCATTGACCACACTACAGGAGGAACATACCATGTATAACGCTGCCAAGACCCTGCGCCGCGGGCGCTGAGGAGGTATCGACTGTGAAACTGATCCATCTATCCGACCTCCACCTGGGGAAGCGGGTCAACGACTTCCCTATGCTGGAGGATCAGGCGTACATCCTGGACCGCGTTTTGGAGATCGCCGGCGAGGAACAGCCGGACGCGGTGCTCATCGCGGGAGACGTCTACGACAAGACCGTCCCCTCCGCGGAGGCGGTGGCGCTGCTGGACGATTTCCTAGTCAAGCTGGCGGACCGGTCCCTGCCGGTGCTGCTGATCAGCGGCAACCACGACTCGCCGGAACGCCTCGCCTTTGCCAACCGCCTCATGGAGGGCCGGGGGGTCTACATCGCTCCGGTCTATCACGGCGAGGTGTCGCCGGTGACCCTGGAGGATGACCGCGGCCCGGTGGACTTCTGGCTGCTGCCATTCCTGAAGCCCGCCCATATCCGCCGCTTCTTCCCGGAGGAGGGGGTGGAGAGCTTTACGGACGCCATGGCCTGCGCCATCCGGCATATGCCCCTGGACCCGGCCCGGCGCAATGTGCTGGTCACCCACCAGTTCGTCACGGGGGCGGCGCGGTGCGAGTCGGAGGAGGTCAGCGTGGGAGGCGCGGACAACGTGGACGCCTCCGTCTTCGCCCCCTTTGACTATGTGGCCCTGGGCCATCTCCACGGTCCGCAGAACGTGGGCGGGGAGCGGATCCGCTACTGCGGCACGCCGCTGAAATACTCCTTCTCCGAGGCCGGACACCAGAAGTCCGTTACCATTGTGGAGCTTGGGGAAAAAGGATCGCTGGAGGTACGCGCGGTCCCCCTCCTTCCCCAACGGGACATGGTGGAGCTGCTGGGCAGCTTCGCCCAGCTCAAGTCCCCGGAGTTCTACGGACAGGTGGATCGGGACGCCTATGTGCGGGTAATACTTACCGATGAGAACGATATTTACGACGCCATGGGACAGCTGCGCCCCGTCTATCCCAATCTGATGGCGCTGGATTATGACAATCTGCGCACCCGGAGCGGCGCGGTGGTACTGGAGGAGGCCGATGTGAAACGGGACCCCCTGGAGCTGTTCGCGGATTTCTATCAGCAGCAAAACCACCAGCCCATGTCGGAGGAGCAGCGGCGGTATCTGACGGAGCTGCTGGAAACGATACAGGAGGAACGGGCATGAGACCAATAAAGCTGACCATATCCGCCTTCGGCCCCTACGCGGGACAGGTGGAGCTGGAGCTGGACAAACTGGGCCGGGAAGGGCTGTATGTGATCTGCGGCGATACCGGCGCGGGCAAGACCACGATCTTCGACGCCATCACCTTCGCCCTGTTTGGCAGGGCCAGCGGGAAAAACGTGAAGTCGGAAATGTTCCGCAGCAAGTACGCCCAGCCGGAGACGCCGACCTTTGTGGAGCTGACCTTCCGCTATCGGGATCGGGACTATACCGTCCGCCGCAATCCGGACTATGACCGGCCCAAAGCGAGAGGGACCGGCGTGACCCGGCAGAAGGCGGACGGGGAGTTCCACCGCCCGGACGGTTCCGTGGTCACCGGCGCCTCCGACGTTACCCGCGAGGTGGAGTCGCTGCTGGGGCTTAACTGCGGTCAGTTTACGCAAGTGGCCATGATCGCCCAGGGGGATTTCCGGAAGCTGCTGGAGGCGTCCACGGAGGACCGTGTGAAGATCTTCCGGCAGATCTTTGACACCGGATTGTATCAGACGCTCCAGGACCGGCTCAAGGAGGCCGCCGGAGAGCTGAAGCGGGAGTGCGACGCGCTGCGGGAGGACGTCCGCCGGGACGGGGCCGCCATTCAGTACGCCGGGGACGATGAACGCCGGGACGCCGCGGAGCAGGCCCGGCGGGGCGAGCTCCCCAGCGGGGAGCTGATCCCGCTGCTGGACGGGCTCCTGGAGGAGGACGGCCGCCGCAAGGCCGCCTTGGACCGGAAGAAGGCGGAGATCGATGGAGAGCTGGAGAAGCTGATCGCTCAGATCAAGCAGGGCGAGCTGAGGAAGGAGAACCAGAAGGGGCTGGACGCGGCGCGGAAAAGTCTGGAGCAGCTGGGACCGGAGATCGAAGCCGCCGCCGGAACGCTGGAGGAAGCCCTGACCCATCAGGACGAGCTCCCCCGCCTAGGCGCGCAGGCTGTCCAGCTGGAGAACATGCTGTCCCAATACGGCCAGCTTCAGGAGCTGACGGAGCAGATCGCCAAGTCAGAGAAGCAGACCGCGTTGGACGAAGGCCGCCTGGAAAAAGGGCGGACCGCGCTGGCCGAGGCGCGGGACCGTCTGGCGCAGGACAGGGACGAACTGAAAAAGCTGGACGGCGCGGCCCTGGAGGCGGAACGGGCCAAGCATGAACGGGAAAGCCTGGAGGACACCGTTCGGCGGCTTCGGGCGCTGAAGAAGGACATTTTTGCCCTGGAGGGGCTTCGGGGCTCCTGGCAGGAGGCCCGGGAAGATTATCAGGAAAAAGCGCGGATCGCCCAGGAACGGGAGGAAGTCTGGCAGAACATCAACCGGGCCTATCTGGACGCCCAGGCGGGGGTGCTGGCCGGAGATCTCCGTCCGGGGACGCCTTGTCCGGTGTGCGGCTCTTTGGAGCACCCCCATCCCGCTCCTCTATCCCAGGAGGCTCCTGACGAAGCGGCGTGGAAACAGGCGGAGAAGGCCGCCAGGCAGGCGCGGCAGCAGGAAGCGGAGGCCAGCCGTGCCGCCGGCGAGTGGAAAACGAAGCTGGAGACCCGCGAGGAGCAGCTGTGCCAGACGGCCCAGGCTCTTCTGCCGGCCCTGCACCAGGCGGCTCTGCCCGATGCGGAAGAACTGTCGGCGGTGGAGACGGAGCAGGACGCCCTACTGCAAACCGCAAAAGAGCAGGAGAACGGCGCAAAAGCCCGGGTGGAACAGGCGCGGCTCCTTGGAGAGGCGATCCCAAAGCGGGAGCAGTCATCCGCAGAGGAAAACGACCGTCTGGCCGCGCTGGACAAGGAGATCGCAAGTCAAAAGGCGGCGGTGGAGGAAAAACGCCGTCAGGCGGAAGAACTGCGGCAGGCCCTCCCCTTCCCCACGCGGCAGGAGGCGGAGGAGGAGATCGCCGCCTTACGAGAGAAAGAGCGCGCGCTGCAGAAAACGATCCAGGACGCCAAGACCCGCAAGATCGATCTGGAGAAGCGGCGGGAGGCGGTACAGAGCAAGCTGGAGACCTACCAAGCCATGCTCCGGGACGGAGAGGATATTGACTTGGAGCAGACGGAGGGCCGTAAGGACGCGCTGACCCGGGAGAAGGCGGAGCTGGAGAAGGAGAGCGGGGCGCTGCATACCCGGCTCACCCTGAACGGGCGCACGAAGGAAAGCCTCCTCCGGCACCTGGAGGCGCTGGAGAAGAGCGGCGGACGGCTCGTCTGGCTCAAGGCCCTGGCGGACACGGCCAACGGCGCCCTTACCGGGCAGGAGCGGTTCCGGCTGGAGACCTATATCCAGACCACCTATTTTTCCCGCGTCCTGTACCGGGCCAATCTGCGCCTGCGGGTGATGAGCGGCGGGCAGTACGACCTGCTCCGGCGCACCGAGGGAGGCTTGCGGGGCCAGTCCGGCCTGGATCTGGACGTGGTGGACCACTGGAACGGGACCACGCGGGGGGTGGAGACGCTGTCCGGCGGCGAGTCTTTCCTGGCCTCTCTGGCGCTGGCGCTGGGATTGGCGGACGAGATCCAGTCCTCCGCCGGCGGCGTGCAGCTGGACACCATGTTCGTGGACGAGGGCTTCGGTTCCCTGGACGACGAGGCCCTGCAAAAGGCGATGAAGGCCCTCAGCCAGCTGGGCGAGGGCCGGCGGCTGGTGGGCATCATCTCTCACGTAGCCGGACTGAAAGAGCGGATCGACCGGCAGATCATTGTGAAGAAGAGCCGCTCCGGCGGGAGCAGGGCGGAGATCGCGTGCTGAATCGGAATGCGCGCGGCGTATGAGGAAATATTGCGGTTTATATTTACAAGAGGAGGACGTTGAAATGTTGGAAATTGGAACCAAGGCCCCGGCGTTTACCTTGCCGGATAAGGATGGGGATCTTGTATCGCTTTCAGACTTTGCGGGGAAGAAGGTCGTGCTGTACTTCTATCCCAGGGACAACACCCCCGGATGCACCCGCCAGGCCTGTGCCTTCGCCGGGGCGTACGAAAATTTCAAGAAGATCA
The DNA here is from genome assembly GCA_910579485.1 of uncultured Oscillospiraceae bacterium. Lineage (GTDB taxonomy): Bacteria > Bacillota > Clostridia > Oscillospirales > Oscillospiraceae > Pelethomonas. The sequence continues at coordinate 9,064 of CAJTVO010000078.1, forward strand.
ACGCGGTGGTCATCGGCGTCAGCAAGGACTCCGCGGCCTCCCATCAGAAGTTTGCGGAGAAGTACGATCTGCCGTTTATCCTGCTCTCCGACCCGGAATTGACCGCCATCCAGGCCTACGGCGTGTGGCAGGAGAAGAAGAATTACGGTAAGGTGAGCATGGGCGTGGTCCGGTCCACCTTCGTGATCGATGAGAATGGCATCATTGAGAAGGTCATGCCTAAGGTCAAGCCCGATACCAACGCGGAGGATATCCTGTCGTATCTGGCAGGGAAGGCGTGATCGTAAGACCGGAAAACTGTAAGGGATATGACGGCAGGAATAGAGCCCCGGGTGCATACTGCACCCGGGGTTCTATCATTGGTATGGATGACGTGAAAGGAAAAGTTGACAGGATCGGCCACTTATCCTATAATTTGACATAGAATGAAATGTATGGGGAGTTTGTTGCAGTATGACGAAAATTTACAATAAACTGGTCCGAGACCGTATCCCTGAGATCATCGAATCAGACGGAAAGCTCTGCACGATGGAAATCTTGCCGGACGACCGCTATCTCCAGATGCTGGACGTCAAGCTGGATGAGGAGCTGGCAGAATATCAGGAGAGCACTTCCCTGGAGGAACTGGCCGATCTGCTGGAAGTCATGCGGGCTGTGGTAAAGGCCCGGGGCTGGAGCTGGGAACAGCTGGAGCAGGCACGGCAGGAAAAAACCGCTCAGAGAGGCGGCTTTGAGAAGAAGATTTTTCTGAAAGAAGTCAGAGAGAAATGAGGGTACGGCTATGGATATCCAGCGCTCTGCCTCCGGAAGTATTGCGGAAGATCTGTTTATTGAGTTGTTCAGCGAGGCTTTCGGTGCGGAAAAGGCTGGATATCTCTATTCTCAATACCATTTCTACGATATCTATCAGAACAGCCGGTATGCGGATTTCCTTCTGGAGAGCAGCGGGCGCAGGGTGGCCATTGAGATCGACGACGAGGGCTCCCACCACAAAAGCTTGGTAGCCTCCGGCAAATTTTATGACGATCTGCTCAAGCAGAACAGCATGATCCACATGGGCTGGGACGTCTACCGCTGGGCGGTGCGGCAGATGCAGCTCCAGCCGGAGACGGTGAAGGACGAGCTGCGGGTCTTCCTGGGCAGCCGGCCCTGCTTTCAGGAAGTTGAGGACTACCTCCCGGTGCAGAGAGGCCGGGCGCTGGACGGGGCTTCGCTGGAGCTGAAAGAACACCAGAAAGAGGCGCTGGAAGCACTGCGGTCCATGCGGGAGAGGAGGGAGACTATCGCTCTGCTCTGCCATGCTACCGGAGCGGGTAAGACCTGGACAGCCGTCATGGATGCAAAGCGCTGCGGCGGAAGGACGCTGTTTCTCGCTCATACCAATGAACTGGTTGATCAGGCGGCCAGAACATTTCGGGATCTGTGGCCCGCGGTCACGCTTGGCCGGTACACGGAGCGAGTCAAGCAGCCGGGGGCCCATGTAGTCTGCGGCAGCGTACAGAGCGTGGCCCTGCATCTGGAGCAGTTCAAGGACAACGCTTTCGACTATCTCATTATCGACGAGGCTCACCACGCGGCGGCGGATACATATCAGAAGGTGCTGGCCTACTTCAAGCCCAAGTTCACATTGGGACTGACGGCCACGCCGGAAAGAATGGACGGCAAGAGCATCCTGGAAATTTTCAAGAACACGGCCCACAAGCTGGACATACAGACCGCCGTGGAGCTGGGGGAGCTGACCCCGGTGCGGTGTATCCGTATCCATACCAATATCGATCTGACCAAGGTGCGGTTCAACAGCGTCCGATATAACATCAGGGATCTGGAAACAAAAATCTACGTGCCGGAGCGGAACCGCTTGATCGTAGATACCTGGCTCCAATATGCCCAAGGGCGGCGGACGGTGGTGTTCTGCGCCTCCGTCTGGCACGCGGAGGAGATCGCGGCGCTGTTTCAGCGCGAGGGAATTTCCGCCGCCGCAGTGTCAGGCGGGATGAAGCGGTCCGAGCGGGAGGCGTTTCAGGACAAATTCGCCGGACGGGAGATCCAGGTGCTCTGCGCCTGCGACCTGCTGAACGAGGGCTGGGACTGCCCGGAGGTCGAGGTGCTGTTCATGGCCCGGCCTACCATGTCGCGGGTGCTCTATATCCAGCAGCTGGGGCGGGGAATGCGGCGGTACGAGGGCAAGGAGAGCCTGATGGTCTTCGACTTTGTGGACAACGCCAGCCAATACAATATGCCCATGTCCCTGCACCGGCTGTTCAAGCTGCGGAAATACCGGGCCGGGGAGCTGGTGCTGTCACCTAAGGACAAGCGGACCGCCGAAGCGGAGCTGTACGCCCGCTGGGAGAAGCCCGCCGCTCTGCTGGACTGGCCGGTGGACGCCACGGATTATGAGCTGGTGGACATCTTCAACTGGCAGGAAGAGGCCGAAGGCATGATCTCCCAGATGGAGTTCGTCCGCCGGGTCAACGTGCAGTCGGAGACCATTGAACGGTACGTCCGGGAGGGAAAGCTGATACCCGATCTGGCGGTGCCCATGAGCGAGCACCGGGTCTTCAAGTATTTTAAGGAGGAATCCCTAAAGAAATATGCCCGGCAGTATGGATGGACGCTGATCGACGACTCCAACCGGAAGGACTTGTTTATGGATATGATCCGGAAGATGGATATGAGCTATTCCTACAAGCCGGTGCTGGTCAAGGCGATTTTGCGGTATGCCGATGAGAAGGGCCGGGTCCGGCTGGAGGACATTGCGGATCATTTCCGTGCTTTCTATGAGGAGCGGCGGACCGCCGGGCTGGTGGTGGAGAAAGCGAACAGCATTTTTGCCAAAGGGAATTACACCAACAGCGAAGCGCAGCGGAATATCTTGACCAATCCCTTTAAACGGTTTGAGGACATGCAGATGCTCCGGCATACCCGGACGCTGGGAATCATTCAGGTGGATGAGGCGGTGTGGAAAAAGCTGGGGGCGGAGGAGAAGTCGGAGATTGAGAGGATATGTGAGGAGAAGCTGGCGGGGTATTATCGGAGGCTTGTTCTCCGATAAGTTATAAATCTATACTCTATTTCATATTCCTGACTGAAAGTCACTTTAATATTTTTCATTTTTAAAAAGTGGTGATCTCAACCTTTTGATACATTGACTTTAACCGCCTTTACACGTATAATGTTATTTAATAATAGTCGCAGGACCACCAGATAAATTGCAGGCTGGAATTTCTGTTTATATTAAAGAGCGCAACTTTTTAATACGAAACGATCATTACGAATTACTATTTGGACCGGTGGCCGTGTAGCGATCAGTGTTTGAATTTGGCACAGAAAAGCATGCACTATGGAGGTGCCCAATGTCTATAGATGTTGTTTCCCAGTTGACTCTTGGAACACTGCCGAACACCTTATCTACACAATTGTTCCAGATAGATGTAGAAAGGTTCCTCGATGCACTTCCCATGCAGCCTCTTTTCGATCTTGTTGTTACCTCTCCACCATATAATATTGGAAAGGAATATGAGGATCAGATGCCGCTCGAGGAGTACGTAGCTTGGCAGGAACGAGTTATTGAAAAAATTTATCCTCGTCTTAAAGACACAGGAAGCATTTGTTGGCAAGTAGGAAATTATGTGGACAATGGCAGTATCGCCCCACTTGATATTGAACTTGCGCCTATTTTCAAGAATTTGCATTTGCAGTTACGAAACCGGATCATTTGGCATTTTGGACATGGCTTGCATAACAAAAATCGGTTCAGCGGGCGCTATGAAGTTGTGATGTGGTACACGAAAAGCCATCACTATACATTTAATTTGGACGATGTAAGAATTCCTGCAAAATATCCCGGCAAGAGAAGCTACCGCGGGGAAAATAAAGGAAAATTGTCTTGCAATCCCAAAGGGAAAAACCCTGAGGATGTTTGGGAAGTTCCCCCCGAAGATGTCTGGGAGGTCCCCAATGTAAAGGGTAATCATGTGGAAAAAACACTACACCCTTGCCAGTTTCCAGTAGGTTTGATCGAAAGGCTCGTACTTGCGCTGACTAATGAGAATGAGCTTGTATTCGATCCCTTTTCCGGAGTTGCATCCGCTGGAGTCGCGGCCCTGCTCCATGACCGGCACTTTTGGGGATGCGAAATTGTAGAAGAATATGTAAAGCAGGGAAAACTGCGCCTTGAGCAAACGCTTGATGGCAGCATTAGATATCGCCCGTATGATAAACCAATTTATGATGCAAAGGCAAGCGCTTTATCTAAGATACCTGATGAATGGAAGGATATAAAATAAAGAAAGTACACATAAAAGATCATCGCAGCGGACTTAGAGTCGTCCCCAAACTATCATTGCGTGAACGGATGCAGCTTCAATAACAATTTCATCTTATCATAAAGAAATCAGTCTATATTGCCAAACAGGTAATGCGGGAAATATTTATGCAGGTTTACACTGTCGATCGTTGTGATCGGCTCTTCTGCCACGGAGGATGGATCATGGAGTATACATATCTTTTTGGGTATCCTAATGTCCGACGGTCAATTGATATCTCTGAATCTCTTAAGGATATGCAGACCGGCGAAAAGTATCAGGTCAATTATCGGGGGAAATATCGTCCACTTCCTGTAATTGAAGTACCTATCGAGCTTCCGGTATATCGAATTGAAAATATCCGGACCAAGAGTTTGCAGAAGCAGTGGCTCGCTCTGCATAAAGAACTTCCAAGAGATTTATTTGTCAACGATCCATTTTCTATCGAATCTCAGGAAGCGCAGCATCAAATCCTAAAATTGCTTGTAGATAAGGAAAACCTTTTTAAAACATTTAAAGAGAACGATAAACTTCAGCAAACTGACCCTCTAATATGTTCAAGTGATGGAATTATTGTAAATGGAAACCGGCGTCTCTGCGCATGGCGCGAACTGTATTACAACAATAGAACAAAGTATGCGCACTTTCAAACTGTTCGCGTGGCTGTGCTGCCGGATAGTGATCCTCAGGGAATGTATGATCTTGAAGTCTCGCTGCAAATTCATTCGGATATGAAAGCAGAGTATGTGTGGCACGCAATTGCAGCCGACTATCAGGAAAAATTTGATCTAGGAATTGACATAAATGTTTTGGCCGATAAGCAAAACAAAAAACCGGAAGAGATACATACATATATTGAATGCTACAATTATGCTGCACAATATCTGGAGTCTATTGGTCACCCAGATGAATGGATGTTGGTCGATAAGCAGTGGGAGGCATTTAAAAAAATCATTGCAGGGCGGCGCAGCCTTATAAACCCCGGAGATAAAGAGCTGTTTCAGGAAGTCACAAAAGCTATCCTTCAAACGCCTGTTGTGGGCGACCGCCTGTATAATCAGATCCCCAAGGTCGTTTCGCATCTTGCAGTAATTGCACCTAAATTACAAGAAGTATTTGGCATTGCTATACAAGAGGAGAGCGATGATGATCTAGCCCTCCTAATTGGCGGTGATACAAATGGCGAAAAAACCACAAGCGCACAAATAGCCGAGGGGCTCCGAGCAGCGGACGATCCCGTCTTAATAGTCCAAACGGTAAAAGCAGTTCTTGATACGGCAGATGCCCTTGAAAATGAAAAAAGGAAAAAGAACTACGTTTTTGACTTGGTCATGAGAGCAGCAACTCTTCTCACAAATGCAGTATCAAATTTAGATGATTCAATGAGCAAAGATGGTGTAGGGAAGCAAATTGAAAATATCGAAGGAGCATGTGCCGCCCTTAAGGATTGGATCAAATAGATATGAATGTTGAAATTGATTATTTAGCATATACAGAGCAAGTTAATATTTCAAACGATGCATCTGACAGGAGAAATTGGAGGGCACTGTATGGATTTATTTGTGACTATCTGCCCATGGCCTTTATTTCGTACTCGGATTGGAATATTACTTTTCCATGGAGATATTTTTTGTCCTTAAAAGGCTTTTTGGGACAATATTTTTTAGCACACCGCAGCCTTTACAAAGTCTCCTTTTCAGATGCTGCAAAAGCAATGTTGAAAACTGCAAACGATACCTCCTACAGTGCAGCACTTTTACTACCCCCCCGCAACAGGGAAGACATCGAAAAACGGCTCGCTGAAGCAGGTTTTATTCGTAAATTAACAGACAACCAGCTTCAAAATCTGATAAAAATATCCCATTTACCGGGAGCCGCAACATTTTCCGTCCCTGGTGCAGGTAAAACTACAGAAGCTCTGGCATTTTTCTTCATAAATACCGTTGAAACCGATAGGCTGTTGGTCGTCGCACCCAAAAATGCTTTTGGTGCGTGGGAGGAGCAGTTAGCTGCCTGCGTGGGAGAGACGCACGGAAAATTTGTTCGTTTGCGGGGTGGAGAAACATCCATTCAAGCAGCTTTGCAGGCAAAGCCAAAGTTTATGCTCATCACTTATGATCAACTTCCTCGTGTAAAGGATGCAGTGATCGAATTGCTTGCACCTGGAAACGTTTGTATGTTTCTTGATGAAAGCCACCGCATAAAAGGCGGGAAGCAGGTCAAGCGTGCGGATGCCGTTTTAGAGTTAGCACATCTACCCAAGCGAAAATTAATTATAACGGGTACCCCCATGCCACAAAGCCCTAAAGACCTGATCGCACAATTTCTATTCTTGTATCCTACAAAAGATGTACACGAAGCCACCGTAATTGACCTGATCCAGCCGATCTATGTTAGGACTACAAAAGGGCAGCTTAATATTCCAGAGCTCACGCATAAAGTTGTAACTGTAAATATGTCCCCGCTTCAGCGCAAAATATATGAAACGTTAAAATCTGAAATTCGCCGGCAACTCAATCCCGTTTTGTCGGATTCCTCTCGATATGAACTGCGCCGTATCGGAAAGTGTGTAATGAAAGTCATGGAGTTCGTTTCTAATCCAGCACTTTTATCAAGTGATATGGAGTACGCTTTTGACCAAAGGATAGGCAGGCTTTTACTTGCATCTGACGGACCTAAAATTGATTATGTATGCAAACGCGCAAGAGAGCTTGCATCAAATAATCAAAAGGTACTTATATGGTCCTCATTTGTTCAAAACGTTGAGCTGCTTGCGTTGAGGTTAAGCGATCTTGGCGCAGAATACATCCACGGTGGCGTAGACGCTGGGGATGAGAACGACAATGATACACGTGAGGGAAAGATCAGACGTTTCCATGATGATCCATCTTGTAAAGTTTTGGTCGCAAACCCTGCAGCATGCGCCGAAGGGATCAGCTTACACACCATATGCCAGTATGCAATTTATTTAGATCGCTCATTTAATACAGCACACTACTTACAATCGGAAGACCGCATTCATCGCCTGGGGCTTGAGGCTGATGCCCATCCTTGTGTGGAATTTGTTGAATGCGATCATTGTATTGATCAGGTGGTTCGGGAACGCCTTTCTCAGAAAGTCAATGCAATGGCCAGAGCGCTTAATGATCCCTCTCTAAATGTTACTATCCGTGAGATCAATTATGATGAAGAAGCTGATGATTTTGATAATTTGACTACAGATGATGCAAGAGCCGTTATTGATTATTTCTTCAGTGGTGAGCACTATGATCAGATTATCAGTTAATATTTTGACATCTAGTATCATTTTACTCCAGCGGATCGAGATGTATTCTTCTGCTTCACTTTCAGAACTTATCTATTCAAAAATTGCTTCAATTAGCACAG
>CAJTVO010000079.1 GCA_910579485.1 uncultured Oscillospiraceae bacterium
AGACGCAAAGTGGATCTCCCTGCGGCGGGGCGGAGAAATATTTACAGAAAAGATGCAGAACGGATGCTTGAGGGAAGCACAGGATGGGTAGGATAGCGTTATCTTACAAAGGAGACTCTGCCGCATATGAAACGCTCTGGATGCCGCAGGCGCGGCGTATTCGTTCCACCCATCCTTCTGCTGGCGCTGGCCGCCGCCATTCTCGCCGCCGGATATTTTATGCTCCGCGACGGCGGAGACGGGCAGTCCGGGCGCCTCTCCTCCATCCCCGCTCCGGGCGGGGACCGGCCGGGAGAGCACGCCGTCACCGCCTCCGGCATCCCCTGCACCCTGACCCAGCTGGAGGAAGGGGCGGTCTATACCGGGGACCTGCTCCTGGTAAACAACCAGGTGCTGTACCGCTTCCCCGAGGAGCAGCCCCTGACCTCCATCTACGAGGGAAAGACCGGCAGCTACTACGTCCGGGACAAGGAGGTCTACCTCGCCCCCACGGCGCTGGAGGCGCTGAACCGGATGCTGGACGCCTTCCGGGACCAGGGAGGCAGCAAAACCGTCAACGTGGTGGCGGGCTACCGCACGGAGGCCTTCCAGCAGCACCTTTTCGATCAGAGCGTGGAGCGCAACGGGCGCGAGCACGCGGAGGAATTTGTGGCCCAGCCGGGAGGCAGCGAGCACCACACGGGGCTGGTGGTGGACTTCTCCATCTTCTACGAGGACGGCACCAGCGCCGAGTACCGGGGCACCGGGGAGTACGCCTGGATCAACGGCAACTGTCAGGACTACGGCTGGGTGGTCCGCTACGCGAAGGAGAAGGAGCCCCTCACGGGCATCGGGGACGAGCCGTGGCACTTCCGCTACGTGGGCGTGCCCCACGCCACAGTGATGGCGGAGGAGGGGCTGTGTCTGGAGGAGTACACGGACTACCTCAAGGGGTTTCCCTTTGACGGGCGGCATCTGGCGGTGGACTGCGGCGGGGAGCGGTATGAGATATGGTACTGCGCCGGGACCGCCGCCTATCTGCCGGACAGCGGGGAGTACGCCGTCTCCGGGAACAACGTGGACGGCGTCGTGGTGACGTGCAAGGTCGGATAAAATGCGGGAGGCCCCGGTGGGGGCCTCCCGTTTGCTTATTCGTAGGAGTCCAGGATCTCTTTCAGCAGGGTCAGCGCGCCGCCGCCGGATTTCCCCTCGTCAACGCTGATCCGTACACTGAAGGATGCCTGGTGGAGGACAAACTGCGCTGTATACTCCATGCGTACAAAATCCTCCCGGAAAACTACCCGGCTGGTGATAATCACCGCCTCCACGCCGCTGGGCGTCACATATGCTTCCGTGCTGTGTAGCTCTGCCATGGGATTGGCGAAATTGTAGGCTCTGTTCGCGTCAAAGCCTGGGTCTTCTACCATCAGTACCGCTTCCTCCTTCACGGAATAATCCCCCTCGACGTAACTGGCGGTCAGCGTGATGGTGTCCGGCAGGCCATTGCTGTAGCGCAAATCCGTGATACAGGGCGCCACGACCGGTCCCTGGCCCTCATCCAGGTCTATACCCCACAGGCCCTTTTCCATCTGCTCCAATCTGGCGTTGTCCGCAATTTCCAGCCCCAGGTACGCCTCCGCATCATCCCAGGACTGGAAGGGCAGAGCGTCCGCACGGCTGTCCGCGTTCGCGGCGCGCTGCAATACAACCTCCGACAGGCTTGCCAAAGGAACATTCCCAGCCTCCGCGTGAACACTGTAGCCGTCTCCGTAAGGAGCTACTGTCACCCGGCTCAAATAGGCCACCGCCGTCCCCGCCAGGGCGAGGACCAGCGCCGCTGCGATCAGCGCGGCCCTGGGGATCCTGCGGACGCGCTTGATTTCTTCGCGTTTCATATTCATTACCTCCATTCTCAGCCTGCCGGAGGCGCGGACCCCGTCAAACAGCTCCCGATATTCTTTCTCCATGGTTCATTCCTCCGTCAGTATGGTTTTCAGCTTCTCCCTGCCCCGGGCCAGACGGGTCTGGACGGTGGAGGGCTTCAGGCCCAGCAGCTCCCCTACCTCGTTCACGGCGTAGCCCTCGTAGTAGTAGAGGTACAGCGGCACCCGGTACTTCCCCGGCAGGTCCATGACCGCCTGGTACAGCTCCCGCTGCTCCCGGTCCTCGAAGACCGGTTCCGGACACTCCTCCAGGCTGGCCCTCCGGCTCCGCCAGGGGTGCATGGCGATGCGCTTGCACTCGTTGACCGTCACCTTCACCAGCCAGCGGCGCAGGTGCTCCCCGCTCTGGAAGGCCGTGTCCGTCCGCCACAGGCGCAGCATCGCGTTCTGGGCCGCGTCCTCCGCGTCGGCGGGAGAGCGCAGCCAGTTGAGAGCGACATGGTAGACCATGTCCAGGTGCCGCTCCGCCGCCGCCGTGTAGTCCTGTTCCGTCAGCATAAGGCAGTTATCTCCTTGAAACATGTTTCACTTGTAATACCCGGCGGGCGGGGGAAATATCCCATGGAAACGAAAATTATTTCAGGACCTGCAAGGAAAGACCTCCCCCGTTCACCAACGGGGGAGGTCTTTCCGGCGCGGCTTAGCGGCGCTCGCGCTTTCTGGCCAGGGCGATGACGGCCAGCACCAGGTTTTCCACCGCCAGTCCGGCGGTGACGGTGATGGACGCGGCCAGAACGATCATGGATACGATGCGCGCTTTTCTCAGCATGGGGGATACCTCCTTCTGACTGATTGGTTGACTATGCTGATCTCCGATCAAAAACATACCGGCGTCACCGGGCGAAGATCTGAGAACAGCAGAGACCGCAGGCTCGAACTGAAAGCTCTTTTTGGTACTTTTTCTCTCGGGAAAAAGTATCACACGTCATCTTCGCTGTCGTCAAAGTCCTCGGCGGACACGTCTACGGCGCGGCCCGCCGCCTTGGCGGCCACCTGGGACTGGCTGCTCATGAGCTTGAAGAAGTCCCGGCGGATGGCGGCCTCCAGGTCGTCGGCGACCTCCGGGTTGTCCTTGAGATACTGCTTGGCGGCGTCCCGGCCCTGGCCCAGCCGGGTCTCCCCCATGGAGAACCAGGAGCCGGACTTCTGGACCAGCTCCAGCTTCACCGCCAGGTCCAGCAGCTCGCCCAGGCGGGAAATGCCCTCGCCGTACATGATGTCGAACTCCGCCTCCCGGAACGGGGGGGCCATCTTGTTCTTCACGATCTTTGCCTTGGTGCGGTTGCCGATGAGCTCGCCCCCGGACTTCAAGGTCTCCACGCGGCGCACGTCGATGCGCACGGAAGCGTAGAATTTCAGAGCCCGTCCGCCGGTGGTGACCTCCGGGTTGCCGTACATGACACCTACCTTTTCGCGCAGCTGGTTGATGAAGACCACCACGCAGTTGGTCTTGTTGATGGCTCCCGCCAGCTTCCGCAGGGCCTGACTCATGAGGCGGGCGTGGAGGCCCACGTAGCTGTCGCCCATCTCGCCCTCGATCTCCGCGCGGGGCACCAGGGCGGCCACCGAGTCCACCACCACCACGTCCAGCGCGCCGGAGCGCACCAGGGCCTCGGTGATCTCCAGGGCCTGCTCGCCGGTGTCCGGCTGGGAGATGAGCATCTCGTCAATGTTTACCCCCAATGCCCGGGCATAGGTGGGGTCCAGAGCGTGCTCCGCGTCCACGAAGGCCACCTCGCCCCCGGCCTTCTGAGCCTGGGCAACGATGTGGAGGGCCAGGGTGGTTTTACCGGAGGACTCGGGGCCGTAGATCTCGATGATCCGCCCCTTGGGGACGCCGCCGATGCCCAGCGCCAGGTCCAGGGCCAGAGAGCCGGTGGGGATGACCTCCACGTTCAGGTTGGTCTGGTCGCCCAGGCGCATGATGGAGCCCTTGCCGTACATCTTCTCGATGTTCTTCATGGCGGTCTGGATGGCTTCCTTCTTGTCGCTGGCCACGGTTGCGGTCTTTGTCAGCTTCTTGTCTTTTTCGGCCATGGTGTTCTCCTTCTTATGTTGAATTTCATATCACATTTCAAAAATGGGGATCAGTATTTTCTCAAGGGCGCCGAGGATGGCCCTCACGTCCTCCTCCACCCTGCCGTTTCCGGCAAAGAGATCCGCAAACAGCCGCTCCAGATTTTCCTCGAACCGCTCCGGCAGGAGGGGGCACCGCTCCCGGCACAGCCGGACCAGCCGCTTCTCCCCGGGATGGGTCTGCTCATTCAGGGCGAACAGGATGTCGAAGTAGCTCTCCAGAAACGCCGCTGTGCGGTGGTTGACGCTCACCAGATCACCCCGGCCCAACGCCTTGGCGATCTGCCGCTCGTAGGCGGCCAGGGAGTCCCTCAGCAGCCGCCAGTTCCGCTTGACGACCCGTTCCCGCAGCAGGGGCGGGTAGGGCACGTCGAACCGGGCCTTCGCCGCCGCCAGACGGCCATCCCGGTCGTAGAGGATCTTGCAGGTGAGCAGATTGTGCCACATGCAGGTGGTGTACCCGTTCCGGGGCTGGCAGTCCTCTGCCACAGAGGCCACATCGCGGACGAAGCCGTCCAGGTCCCGGTAGAGGATGTCGATGTCAACGCCATTGTTCAGGGTACAGTTGTCCTCATACTCCCAGAAGTGGTTGCCGATCTCCATGTATCTGCAATAAAGGGTCAGTATCTCCCGGCGGACCGCCTCCGGCACCGTGGAAGTGCAGTAGAGATAGACGTCATAGTCCGATTTTTCATCGTAGGCTTCCCCTGCCCGGGACCCGCCCAGGGCAATGGCCTCTACCTCCGGCAGAGCGGAGAGCTTCGCAAACAGGTCCTCCGCCAGAGGGCCAGAACGATCGTCCGGCATAGCTGCCGCCTCCTTTGTGTGTGATCTCAAAATTCTATGTCGTACCGGGTCCCGTGGGAAAACAGGGTGCCGGTCTCCAGTTGGATGCACAGGAGGACCGTGTTTTCGTCCTGCATGTCCACGTGCCCGTTGTTCAGCCACGCGGAAAAGGCCTCCTTCAGCCTGTCCGCGATCCGGCGGTTCTCCTCTTTCTCAATGTACCCCAGATTGACGCCCCTGCCGTGGGCGGTGAACCACTCCCCCGCGATGGCGGCGGCGGGGTTCTGGGCCAGCTGCCGCATTTTGTTGGACAGGGCGTGGGTGATGATGTAAAACGCGCCGTCCTCATAGCAGGCGTTGACGGTTCGGACGTAGGGTGTCCCGCCGCTCTCCGTCGCCAGGGCGATGAGGGTATCTCTGCCGAAACGCTCCGTCAGGCTCTTTTCTGTCTCTTCGGTCCTTTTCATACGTGCCTCCAATTAAGCCAGCTCTGCAAAATCAACCGCTTTGACTTCCCCGTTCACGCGGGAAAATTTAACTGTGTCCACCTGCGCGGTAAACGACGCAAACTCTCTTTGCATTGCCGCAGCAATGGCCGCAAGGTCTGCCCCGGGGGCATATAAAAGGGTCGTGTGGGGCCTCCAGACATCCGCCTGCGTCCACTCGTTCAGGTCCGCCGCCCAAGTCTGGGCGATTTCTTTCTGCATGGCCGCCATAGCGGTTTCCCTGCGGGGAACGGCTACAATGATCGATTCCGATTCCGGCACGGACACCCAGATATCCACTTTATCATAGCGAACAGCAAACTTCTCATATCCGGACAAAATCGCCTTGCAGGATGCAATAAATGCCGCCTCATCCTCACCGGTATAGGTTGCGAGCGTGATATGTCCGTGCAGTTCTTTGGGAAAAACACCAAACTGGTTTGCCATCCGCCGCAATTTCGCGAGACGCTCTGTTGAGGCCGGGTCAAGCTTTGCTACCGCGCATAACATACGTACTTTTCTCCTTGCACATGCCTACAGGCGAAATTTGTAGATACACTTATGGGTCTCGCCGTCCTTGACCCGCATATCGTTGTCCTCCGGCAGCTCTGTGATCTCCAGAAGCTCCCCGCCCAGCCATTCGCAGGTCTTCCGGGAGGGCACATTTTCAGGGTTGCACGTGATGATAAGATACTCCATACCGTGCCGCTTCGCCAGCTCGAAGAGCAGCAGGCACGCTTTTCCGGCGTAGTGATGCCCACGATAGGGCTCCTCCACCCGGTATCCGATGTTTCCGCCGTAATAGACGCTCTCGTTATGGCCGATCCGCAGATCGCAGGTCCCCATCCTGCTCCCCGCCATATCGCAGATGGAGAAATGATAAGCGGGCAGCCAGTCCTTCGCCGGGTCGGCCTCCACGGTTTTTTCCAATAGCAGCTGTATCTCTTCGTTTTTCAGAAAACCTGTGTCAAGAAACATATTCCCCTCTCCCTCTGTCAAAGCGAAAAACGGAAAATGCACCTGTGGGACTCGCCGGTCAAGCGCCGCTGTTCGCTGTCCTCCGGCAGCTCCGCAATTTCCAGCAGCTCCCCGCCCAGCCACTCGCAGGTCTTCCGGGAGGGTTGATTACTCGGGACGCATACGATGATGACGTACTCCATCCCCTGCCGCCGGGCCAGCTGGAAGAGCAGCTTGCAGGCCTTTCCGGCGTAGTGGTGTCCCCGGTAGGGTTCGTCGATCTGATAGCCGATGTTTCCGGCGTAATACAGGGCCTCGCTGTGCCCCAGGCGCAGATTGCAGCCGCCTATCTGGACACCGGCGCGGTCCAGAATATCGAAGTGGAAAGCCGGGTCCCACTTTCTCTGGGGATCGTCCGGCGCCAGCTCGACCTGGCGGAGGGATATTTCCTCTGTTTTCAAAAGGTCTGCTTCAAGGATCATCTTCTTCCTCTCCGGCGCCGTGCCGTATACCACTCTGCCGATCCCTTGGGTGTCCGGCAGGATGTTAACGTGTGCAAATCCCCCGTCCCGCATCAGTCCCAGCACGGCGTCCGCCTGACCCGCGCCCACTTCGAAGTACATCCGCCCGCCCTCCGTCAGGGCGGCTTTCCAGTTTCGGACGATGGCGCGGTAAAAGTTCAGGCCATCCTCCCCGCCGTACAGGGCCAGGTGGGGCTCGAAGTCCTTCACGGACCGGTCCAGCGCCTCCATCTCCCCGCGGGTGATATAGGGCGGATTGCAGGTGATGCACTGGAACGTGCCGATGGACGCCGGAGGCGGGGCCAGGGCGTCCAGAACATCCGCCTTTACCCGGTCCGCCAGTCCGCACCGCCGGACGTTCCGGCGGCAGACCTCCAGGGCCTCCTCCGAGATATCCCCCAGCAGCACCCGGCAGTACGGGACGCTGGCCGCCGCCGCCAGTCCCACGCAGCCGCTGCCGGTACACAGGTCCAGCAGGCGGCACTTCTCCTGAGTGCCCGCAAATTCGATGGCGGCTTCCGCAAGCACCTCCGTATCCACCCGGGGGATCAGCACGGCTTCGTTTACCTCCAGGGGCAGGCCGTAAAACTCCCACTCCCCGATGAGGTAGGCCACCGGCTCGCCGCCAACATGCCGCTCCGTCAGGGCGCGGACGGCCTCCTCGATCTCCGGGGAGGTATAGAGGGGGCCGTCTCGGTAAAATTCCTCCCGGGTCTTGCCGCTGGCGAAGCACACCAGCTCCCGGGCCTCCAGCCCCGCGCCGGGGAAGCCCGCCTGGAGGAGCTGGCGGCGGACGTCCAGGTACAGATTTTGGTAGGTGATCAATCGTCTGTCCCCCGGCTTACCATTCGTCCTTGCCCTTCTCGGCGGGGATGACCCGCGTGAGGGCCTCGATGGCCACTTCCATCATGGAGTCGTCGGGCTCGAAGGTGGTGAAGTTCTGCATCCAGAGGCCGGGCTTGGCCAGGAAGTTGGTCACGGGGTTGTCGTGGCCCCCCACGTAGCGGTTGAACTCGTAGGTGATGCCCACCACCAGGGGCAGGAGCAGGAGCTGCACCAGCATCCGCAGGAAGACGTTGTCCACCGGGAACAGGGCGAAGATCGCGGTATTGATGAGGATCGCCACGATAATGACGATCAGCAGGAAGCTGGTGCCGCACCGGGGATGGTGCTTTGACTGGGCGCGGACGTTGTCCACCGTCAGCTCCAGGCCCTTCTCATAGCAGAAGATGGTCTTGTGCTCCGCGCCGTGGTAGGAGAAGGTCCGGCGGATGTCCTTCATCCGGGACACGGCGATCATATAGGTCATGAAGATGGCGATGCGCAGGATCGCGTCCACCAGGTTCCGGACCAGGACGCTGTCCGTGAAGCGCTCCACGAAGCTGGCCAGGAAGGTGGGCAGGAGCATGAACAGGCCGATGGAGAAGCACACCGCCAGCACCACGGAGAAACCGATAACTATTTTTTCCATTTTCTCGTTGCCCAGCTTCTGATCCAGCCACTTCTCGAATTTTGACGGCTCCGCCGTCCCGTCCTCCTCGGGGAAGTAGTCTGCGGAGAACATGAGGGCTTTTACGCCTTTGACCATACTGTCAAGGAAGGTGACGCTGCCCCGGATCAGAGGCAGGCCCAGGATGGGGTATTTATCCTTGATAAGCTTTAATTCTTCTTCCTTGATGACAAGGCCCTCCGGGCCGCGGACCACGATACATTGTTTTTCCGGGCCGCGCATGAGGATGCCCTCGATGAGGGCTTGGCCTCCGATGGTCGTTTTGAATTGTTTTTCTGACATAGGGTTCCTTTCTTTTCGCCCTTCGGGCGAGAGGGTGGTTATTTCTTTTCGTTGCCCCGGGGGCTCCGCGCCCCCGGACCCTGCGGGTACTTTTTGTGTGAACAAAAAGTACCCAAAAAGTCACTTAAACCTGGCGGTTTAAGAATCCCTCATTTTTTGTTTTGTTTGCGCCCAAGGCATAGTCTTGTTTGGCTTAAACCCGCTACCGTCCGCTTCGTGCGCTTTCTGCGTCTATTTCAACATGCGTATCGGTGGTCCCTACCGTCTTGCGGGGCTAACTCCCCGGGGTGTGTGCTGTTACACTTTTCCTGCCATCGCCTCTATCATCAGCCCTACGCCCAGCCGGAAGCCTTCGCGGAAGCTGATAAACGCACATTGCTGGTCAGCTTCCACAATGTTTTCCCAGTGCTGTGCTACGAACTTTTCACCCATGACCTTTTCTACCTCATGAAAGAACGCTTGCTTCACTCCTTGAAGAGCAGGTGGCAGTTCGTCTTCGGGTTCGCCGGGGTAATATTCATTGTGGTAGATGTTCTCTAAAATGCTCATGTTTTGTCCTCCTTATTTTGTGTCATATTTTCTGATGTATATAGTGTTATTATATCAGAAATTCTGAGGTTGTCAAGGAGAGATTATGTTTTCAAAAGAATTGTTTGGTCAACGGATTCAGGAAATTCGAAAACTACATAATGAGACGCAGAAGGAACTGGGCGTTATCATTGGCACACGGCCGAACAATGTCAGTGACCTGGAAAGTGGAAAGCGGACGACGACTTCCGAGAACATCGCGAAAATCTGCCGTCATTACCACGTCTCCGCTGATTACTTGCTGGGGCTGTCTGACGACCCCCAGGGGGGATGTGAGCGGTGGATAGAGGAGGACGCACAGTAGCCCGGCAGGGCAAAGTTAGAATAAGAAGCAGGCCGGAACTGTTCCGGCGGTACGGCATATTCCAGCAAATTACATCCTTTACAAATCTGAATAAAGCGGCTATACTATACATAGGATAATAGGTGCTTTGAGGTGGTAAATTTCGTTGCAGCCACACGCCGATGGCATGACAGGGGAAACCCGAGGGATGCGGGAGAGGCGACGCCCGCCAAAGCACCGACCTGTAGGGGGCCGCAGTCTGCGGTCCCCTCTTTTGGTTTTTGAAAGGAGGGAGTAGCATATCCTTATATGACCGTGCTGATATCTACGACCTGCGCTTCGACCAGCGCGGGTGGGATATCTTCCGGGAGCATTATCAAACCATCTTTTCCGGTACGGACGTTAAAACGGTGCTGGACTGTTCCATCGGCAGCGGGAATCTGACGCTGGAGCTGGCGGAGCTGGGATATCAGGTCATAGGCTCCAATCTGAATCAGGCCATGCTGTCCAAGTGCCGGGAAAAGGCGGAGAAGAAGGGCCTTGCGGTCGAGCTGTTCTGTTCCGATTTCCGCGAAATAGACCAGACCGCGCCGGGAAAATATGACTGTGTGATGAGCACGGGCAACTCCCTGCCCTATGTATCCAACGAGGATGTTTTGCGGACGCTGGCGGCCATGGACCGTCTGGTGAACCCCGGCGGGTATCTGTATTTGGACACGCGCAACTGGGATAATATCCTCGCGGAGAACCAGCGGTATTATTTTTACCGCCCTATGTTCCATGACGGCCTGCGGGTGGACACCATCCAGTTCTGGGAACATCATGGGGATGGGACCATTACCTTCCATATCGTGTTCACGCTGGAAAGGGATGGAAAGGTCCTCCAGCGCGAGGTGTTCCAGGAGCTTTATCATCCCATCAAGCGGCGCGTTATCGAGGACGCGCTGAAGAAAATGGGATATCAGGTCGAGCGTTTTGCACCCCACCCGGTTCAAGCTCCGTTTCCGGCAGAGCAGTCCGAGTGGTACTGCATCCTAGCGAAGAAGCGTTAAGAGCCGCCGCACCAACGTTCCTGCTGAATCTTCCCGGTAGGGCGCAACCGCCAACGCTTCGCCCACTGGCGGCCCAGAGAACCGGGCAGAAAAGCCAGTCCATCAGGTCGTAGCGAAAAAATATCCCCCGTAATGGAGGAGGATTCTTAAGGAACGTAGTTCCTTAAGCGACCTTTTGCTTCTTTTCGCTCGCGCGAAAAGAAGGCCCCCCGTGGGGCCGCCTACGGCGGCCTTAGCGCTAAAAGCGCCGCAGAGCGGCGCTTCACGGCCCGACAGGGCAAAACTGATTAAAGAAACTACTTCCCCTCGCGCCCGAAGGGCGCGAAGAAAGGAAAAAACTATGGATTTCGCACAAGCATCCTGCACTGAATTTGTAACCGTTCTGGCCTCCAACGCCCCTGTCCCCGGCGGCGGCGGGGCCTCCGCCCTGGTGGGCGCCATCGGCACCGCCCTGGGCAACATGGTAGGCTCCCTTACCGTCGGCAAGAAGAAGTACGCCGACGTGGAGGAGGAGATCATCGCCCTCAAGGCCAAGTGCGACCAGCTCCAGAAGGATCTGCTGGACCAGATCGCCCTGGACGCCAAGGGCTTCGAACCCCTGGCCAAGGCCTACGGCATCCCCAAGGACGACCCCACCCGCGACAAGGTCCTGGAAGAGGCCACCATCGTTGCCTGCCAGGTGCCCGTAAAGATCATGGAGCTGTGCTGTGAGTCCCTGGACGCCATCAAGGTCTTTGCCGAGAAGGGCAGCCGTCTGGCGGTCAGCGACGCGGGCTGCGGCGCGGTGTGCGTCAAGGCCGCCCTCCAGGCCGCGTCCCTCAACGTGTTCATCAACACCAAGACCCTCCAGAACCGGGAGCTGGCCGAGGAAATGAACAAGAAGTGCCTGGGGATGCTGGATAAGTACTGCGCCATGGCGGACGAGATCTTCGAGACCGTCAAGGGCGGATTCTTCAAATAAGATTTTAGGGAAAGAGAGGATATATTTACCATGGCAAAGCAGCTGTTAGGAAAAGAAGTCAACGCGGCCCTCAACGCCCGGATCATCGCCGACTGCGAGGCGGTGAAGGCCAAGGGCGTCAACCCCACTCTGGCCATCGTCCGCTGCGGCGAGCGGCCCGACGATCTCAGCTACGAGCGGGGCGCGACCAAGCGGGCCGAGACCCTGGGCGTGGCGGTGGAGAAGTTCGTTCTCCCCGAGGACGTGAGCAAGGAGGAGCTCCTCAAGGTCATCGACGACATCAACGCCAACGACAAGATCCACGGCGTGCTCCTCTTCCGTCCCCTGCCCAAGCACCTGAAGGCCGACCAGGACGAGATCTGCAACCGCCTGGACCCCCGCAAGGACGTGGACGGCATGACCGACCTCAGCAACGCCGGCGTGTTCATGGGCAAGCCCATGGGCTTCGCCCCCTGCACCCCCGCCGCCTGCATGGAGATCCTGGCCCACTACGGCATCGACTGCACCGGCAAGAAGGCCGTGGTCATCGGCCGCAGCCTGGTGGTGGGCAAGCCCCTGGGCATCATGCTCATGGGCAAGAACGCCACCGTCACCACCTGCCACACCCGTACCAAAGACGTGCCCGCCGTGACGAAGGAGGCCGACATTCTGGTTTCCGCCGCGGGTGTGCTGAAGAGTCTTACGAAAGAGTATGTCCGCCCCGGACAGATCGTCATCGACGTGTCGATCAACTGGGACGAGGCCAAGGGCGGCATCGCCGGCGACGCGGTGTACGAGGAGGTGGAGCCCATCGTGGAGGCCATCACGCCCGTACCCGGCGGCGTGGGCGCCGTCACTACCTCCGTGCTCATCGGGCACGTGGTGGAGGCGGCCAAGCGCACCCTGGGATGATGGGGGGCGTTTTGATTGGCAGACCAGAAAAGCAAGACCCTCAACGCCGTTAACGTCATCCGCCTTTTTCTGCTGGCCTCCTCGGCGGCCTATCTGATCGCCGCACTCCTGGTCCCGGACCGGGGACAGATGATGTCCGGGCTGGCCCAGATCCTCATGTCCCCCGCCCAGCTGACCAAGGACTACTTTGAGATCGGCAGCGTCTCCGGCACGTTCCTCAACGTCTCTCTGGTAGGCTTCGTGTGCGCGGCCATGACCTGCCTGCCCGGGGCGGCGGTGGGGGGCGGTACCATTGCCGCCTACTTCCTCACCACCGGGTTCTCCTTCTGGGGGATCAACTTCCTGAACATGTGGCCCTTTTTCCTGGGGGTCATGGTCCACGCCCTGGCGCGGAAGGAGCCCTTCCCCAAGTACGTGAACCTGGCCATGTTCGCCACGGCCCTGTGCCCTCTGGCCAGCGAGATGCTGCTGCGCTATCCGGGCGGCGAGGAGGTCCGGGGCGTGACCCTGGGCAGCGCGGCGCTGATGCTGGTGGTGGGGATGCTCATCGGCTTCCTCACTCCCGCTCTGGCGGCTCACTCCCCCAACGTCCACAAGGGCTACGACCTTTATTCCGCCGCCCTGCCCGGCGTGCTGCTGGGCTTGTTCGCGGTGGCGGTGCTCTACAAGACCCTGGGCAACACCGTCCCGGAGATCAAGGCGACCCTGGGCGGCAGCCATCCGGGGGTGGTGTGGACCTTCTGCGTGGTCTTCTTCGGCCTGTGCGTCCTGGCGGGCTTCTGGCTCAACGGGAAGAGTTTTAAGGGCTATACGGACCTCCTCAGGGACACCGGCCACAAGGCGGACTTCGTGGGCAAGTACGGCCCCGGCCTGGCTCTGATGAACTTCGGCTTCTACGGCCTGATGATCCTGGCCTACTACATCTTCGTCAATGCCATCATGGGTGACCCCTTCAGCGGCTTCAACGCCGTGACCATCGGCATCGTGTTCTGCATGGTGTGCTTCGGCGCGGCGGGGGCCCATCCGGGCAACATCTGGCCCATCATGGCGGGCTACGTTCTCTTCTCCTTTGCCGCCACCCAGCTGCTGGGCGGTGTGTTCCCGGTGAACAACCAGGCCATCATGGTGGGGCTGTGCTTCGCCAGCGGGCTGGCCCCCATCGCCGGGAATTACGGCTGGTGGGCCGGTATTCTGGCCGGCGGGATGCACTACTTCCTGGTGACCTCCATTCCCGCCATCCACGGCGGCTTCAGCCTCTATAACGGCGGCTTCACCTCCCTGGTGATCGCCACCATCCTGGTGCCCCAGCTGGAGACCTTCTGCAAGACGAAGGAGCAGCGGCTGGCCGCCGGGAAGTGACAGACCCTCTATTCCAAGTCATAAGGAGCGATGCGCAATGACCAAGCAGACCCTCCGCGCCGAGGTATCCGCGCGGGTAAAAAACCTGTCTCCCACCTACTGCCGGGAGGCGGACGCCGCCATCTGCCGCTGGGTGACCCAGTCGGCGCAGTATCAGGAGGCAAGAACGGTCTTCTGCTACGTGGGGACGGAGCGGGAGATCGACACCATGGCCCTGCTCCGGGACGCCCTCCGGGACGGCAAGACTCTGGCGGTGCCGTTGTGCCTGCCGGAGAAGGGGCTGATGGAGGCCCGGCGGATCGAGGGCCTGGGGGACTTGGTCAGCGGACGCTATGGCATCCTCGCGCCCAAGCTGGACTGCCCGGTGGTGGCGCCGGAGTCCTTCGACCTGGCTATTGTCCCCTGCTGCACCGGCAATGCCAGGGGACAGCGCCTGGGCTACGGCGGCGGGTACTATGACCGCTACCTCCTCCGGACCAGCTGCCCCACCATGCTGCTGTGCCGTCATCAGCTGGAGCGGGAGGATATCCCTGCGGAGGAGCATGATATCGTTATGGATTATTTTGTTACCGAGCGGGGAATCGTGGAGTGCGCCTGCGGTGCAGGGAAATGATCTTAATGGACTGGGGCACGGAACTTACGTTCCGCGCCCTTCCCTTTGCCGGTGCAGCGGAATCAGGAAAATCAATTTTGAAAAAATGAAGCCGCATTTGTAGGGCGCGCCGGGTCGTCGCGCCCTACAGACGCAAAATGGATTCCCCTGAAAATCGCCGAAAAGTACTTGCCAAAAAGGAAACTTTATGTTATAAAAGAAGGAGCCAAATGCGAAGAACGGGAAAATAGCGGGTTTGCGGAGTCTAAGAGAGGGGCGGTCACCGGCTGAGAGCCGCCCCGGCACGTGCCGCTTGGTTCGCCCGGGAGCGGCCCGCGAGAGCGGGACGGAGGCCCACCGTTACAGGGGCGTCAAGTGTCCGCGCTTTGGCGCGGAAATGCGGGTGGTACCGCGGAAGGTGTGGCCTTTCGTCCCCAGGTTGCGGGGATGAGGGGCTTTTTTCGCGTCCACGGACGTTTGGGAGGTG
Source organism: uncultured Oscillospiraceae bacterium (assembly GCA_910579485.1). Classification (GTDB taxonomy): domain Bacteria; phylum Bacillota; class Clostridia; order Oscillospirales; family Oscillospiraceae; genus Pelethomonas. The sequence goes on from CAJTVO010000079.1 coordinate 14,753, forward strand.
CAGTGACATGGAGCTGGCTGTAAAAATCGTGACTGCCGTGCTGTGGCTGTGGTTTTTAGGAGCCGTCGTCACCTACAGGCTGGGGAAATATCTGCTGGTGGAGGGCGTGGGCGTGAAGAGCGCCGAGGGCTTCATGCTGGCGCTGTTCACCGCAGGCGCTCTGCTGTATCTGCTGCGCCCCCGGGCGGGCCGCTGGGTCCTGCTGGCCGTGCTGCTCCTGTGGCTGACCGTCCAGTTTTTCTGCCACTGGTACTACACCCTCTTCGGCGCTTCCCCCCGGAAGCTGGAGGGCTATAACCGGTGCTTTGCCGGGACCCTGCGGCTGATCCCCCAGAGCGATACCCGGCTGATCCCGGATCTGTACCATATCGTTCTCCACGCGCTGATCCTGCTGGATATACTCATGCTGACGGCCTGCGCCCTGTGCGCCTGACGCCGCGAAACGGCAGCTGCTCTGAAAGGAAACGGAAAAAATGATCCTGTGGGTTTTAACGGTTTACGCCCTCTCCTTTATCTGTTATCTCCCCATGCTGCTGCAGCGGTCCGGCCTGGCAGTCCCCGAAGCCTTGCTGTATTTGCGGTACGGCTTCCTCCTGGTCCCCGCCCTGATCTCCACAATATTCCTGTTGAGCGAACATGCGGTAAAGTCCTGCTGGCTCAGCAGCTTCCGGAGGATCTCCGCAAAAGAGATTTCTCTCTGTACCGCCGTTGCGCTGTCCGGTCTCCTGACCTCCTGCGGATACGCTCTCTGGCAGGATGCCGGCCTGTTCCGCCGCGCTTATCCGGCCCCGTCCGCATTGGTTTATTCTGTGATCTATTTGTTTGCGACAGCGCTGGCGGAAGAACTGGCGTGGAGAGGCTTCCTTCTGCGGCACATCGACGCCGGACGGAAAAGCGCCCTCTCCGCAGGCCTCACCGGTATCATCTGGGCCGTATGGCACATCCCTATGTGGACCATCCGAAATTCATTGGGTTTCGAGGACGTGCTCCTGCTGATGATCTGGGCGGTTCTCATTTCGCTTGTTTTGGGGATGGCCTATTTCAGATTTGAAAACCTGCTGTCCGTATCCCTGCTGCATATGATTTTCAACATATGCTTTTTAGCCCCTGCAAAATATAACAATATGGTCATTTTTGCGGGCATTATGATCTGCTATATCTTTAGAAAATACAAGAAAGGTATCAAGGAGTTTTAACATGAAAGACCAACTAGCGAAGATCCGCGCCGAAGCCCTCTCCGCCTTTGAGGGCGCGGCGGACGCCGCAGGGCTGGACGCCCTGCGGGTCAAATACCTGGGCAAAAAGGGCGAGCTTACCGGCGTGCTGAAAATGATGGGCAAGCTCTCCCCGGAGGAGCGCCCCGTCATGGGCCAGCTGGCCAACGACGTCCGCGCCGCTCTGGAGAACGCCCTGGAGGCCTGCTCCAAAAAGCTGGAGGCCGCCGCCCTGGAGCGCCGCCTGAAGGACGAGGCCCTGGACGTGACCATCCCCGGCAAGCCGGTGGCTTTGGGCCACCAGCACCCCATGAACATCGCCTTGGACGAGCTGAAGGACATCTTCA
>CAJTVO010000080.1 GCA_910579485.1 uncultured Oscillospiraceae bacterium
TTTCGTATTTCATGCCCCTATTTTAGCACAGTCTCTTATTTTCGCAAGAGCTCTACTTTTTAATTGCCCTACGGGCCATTGTTTTGGTGCCTGCTTCTCTTTGACGCTTTTTTTTATTGCGGCTGCCCAAGCGCAAAGCATCCGCTTTGCGCCGTCAAAAGCGGTCTATTGATGGCCGCACGGCTCACGCCGTGCTGGGGGGCCCGTCTAACGGACCACGGAGGGATATGCTCCTATGAAATATATGACCTTTAATGCCTCATGCTCTTACGCCGGGCTTGCCAATCTGCTGGACTGGTACGGCGTTGACGTGGAGGACCGGGTTATTGCATTGAAAATAGAGCTGCCCTATCTCTTTGCCAGGGAGGGACGCCGCTATCTGTCCGGCCCCATGCTCCAGGGCGCGGAGTGGTTTGATCTCTATCTGCACCCCATTGGATTTACTTTCATTGAGCGCCGGCTGGAAAGGGCGGAGGTCTTCTCCTTTCTGAAAGACCATCCTCCCGCCATGCTGGGACTGCACGTTACCCCGGAGTCCAAACACGCCGTGGTATATACCGGCGGCGGGGGAGGGGAGTACTGTTTCATCAACAACAAACGCCAGGACTCCACCGAGCCCGAGACCCTTCGTCTGACAGAAACCGCTCTGCTCTCCCGCCTGGACAAAACAGTCGTCGTTGGAATGCTGGAGAAGATAGGACCACGGCCCTCGGCCCTCCACGACCGCCTGGCAGGCTCCCCGGGCGTCCTGCTGGCCCTTCAATCGGAGATCAACGACTTCTGCACCCAACAGCAGACGCCCGCCGCCCAGGCGGCGGCGCTGAATGATCTGTTCCGTCCCCTCCTGCTGGACGGCATAACTATGCTGGAGCTTCTGGAGAATACGGAACCTGCCGCATCCCTTCGAACTGTCCGCGCCCAGCTTCTCCCGCTGATTCGGGCCGGACGTCCAGCCGTTCTCAGTGAAAGTATAGACCTGTCCCTGCTGAATGCCTCCATCCGTGCCTATCACGACAGGATCAAGCAAATCTGCTTATATCATACCCAAACAGGAGCAAATCCATGAAAACTATCACCATCTATACCGACGGGGCCTGTTCCGGCAACCCCGGCCCCGGCGGCTGGGGGGCGATCCTCCAGTACGGCGAGCATACGAAAGAGATGTCCGGCGGCGAACCCCAGACCACCAATAACCGCATGGAGCTGACCGCCGTGATCTGCGCCCTGCAAGTGCTGAAGGAACCCTGTACCGTGGAGCTCTACTCCGACAGCAAGTACGTCATCGACGCCCTGGAAAAGGGCTGGGCCCGTTCATGGCGCGCGAAGGGCTGGATCAAGAGCGATAAAAAGCCCGCCTTAAACCCCGACCTCTGGGAAACGCTCCTGGACCTGTGCGAGAAGCACCAGGTCCATACCCACTGGGTCAAGGGCCACGCCGAGAACCCCTATAATAACCGCTGCGACCAACTTGCGGTAGGGGAGTGGCAGAAGCTGAAATAAAGAACGATCACCCGGGACCATTCAAGGCCCCGGGTGATCGTTTATGCTTCCTGCTCCAGGATATCTTTAAGATTCTGATGCAATGCCGGAAAATCAACTGTAATGGTTTCAAATACATCTTCCATCCGCAAGGTTTGATATTTGTGCGCGGCAATATCCCGAAACCCGGCGATTTCCTTCCATGGAACGGCTGGATATGCCATCCGAAAAGCAGCCGGTAAATTTTTGACAAGTTCTCCGATATTGATAACGGTCATACAGGCGGCGCGTTTCCGCAGCTCATCCGAAAGAAATTCCAGCAAAGAGCAGTTTCCAATGATTTTACCGGCGATCTCTATTTCTGAAATCACCTTTTCTAAAATGATTTTATCCCTATGCTCCATACAGCGAAATTCTCCCATCCAGCTCGATCATACTTCCCTCGTTCAGCGGCCCATGAATAAGGTCCACTTCTGTTTGCAAAATATCCTCCAGCCGGTACTTGACCCGGTTTAGCGTCAACAGAGAGACCCGAGGGGTAGTAAACTCCACAAGCAGGTCCACATCGCTGCCGGGGGTGCTGCTGCCTTTGGCATAGGAGCCGAAAAGCTCAGCTTTTTTAATAGGAAATTCCTGCGCCGCGACCGCCACCCCGATTTTGATTTCCTGTAGGCTCAACATATCAGCACCTCCAATGATAAAGAATTTACATATAGTATATATCAGCAGTCCCATAAAATCAATCAAAAAAAGAAGGATCGATCCCTCAATCTTTCTCTTTGATAGATATTACTTCATGTTTACTTTCAAACGATTTAATTCTGGAGCGGATCATCTGCTCCAGTTCTTTATTTTTTGTCCTGCCATAATAATCAGCAATATAACCGAGTTTTAGCAAAAGCTCCTTTGGAATCCGCAGAGTAAAGCGGGTCATATCCTGATTTTCCATAATGATGCTCCTTCGACGCTTTGTTGACACCATTATAACGTCAATTCAACAAAATGTGCAATAATGACGTTATAATGACGCAACAAGAAGGAGGTATTATTTTATGCCCGACTACAAAAACCTATACGCCTACCTGGTAGGGGAGGTAGACAAAGCCCTGACACACATGGATAAAGACGATTTGTTAGAGTGGGACCAAGTCAAGCATATCCTGCAAAACGCCCTCTGGGAGGCGGAGGAGCGCGTCACCGCCGGAGAAGAGGAAGTACCATAAAACCCCAAGATACGCCAAAACGTTCATAATTTGTTTACAGCAGTGTCATGATTTCTTCTTAAAGATTCTGTAATATCATAATCAGCAAAGGGGTAACACCCGATGCGATTTCTCCCTCCTAAAACACACACAACACACACCAAGAAGCCCCGCCGGATGGCGGGGCTTCTTGGTGTTTTCCTTGTAGGGCGCGACGATCCGGCGCGCCTGGACCGACTGCTCCCGGAGTCTCATCCCGCCAGCCGTGCGAACAGCGGCGCGGCAATGACCGTCAGCAGACCCGTCACGACGATAGCCAGTGAACTGGCCGCTCCCTGTATCTCGCCCATCTCCACTGCCCGGGAAGTCCCTGCGGCGTGGGAGGAAGTCCCGATCGCCAGCCCCTGGCACAGCGGGTCCTTCACCCGAAAGACCTTCAGCAGGCCCGGCGCCGCCACGGCCCCGAACAACCCGGTGAGCATAATAGTTGCCATCGTAATGGCCGGGAACCCGCCCAGCTCCTCGCTGAGCCCCTTCCCGATAGCGGTGGTGATAGATTTCGGCAGTAAGGAGATGTACTCCGCCGCCTCCATCCGGAAGAGGAAGAGCATCAAAACGCACCCGGCCATATGGGCCAGCACCCCTGCCGTACATCCCGCCAGCACCGCCCCCGCGTTTTTCTTCAAAAGCGCGAACTGCTTATACAGCGGGATCGCCAGACAGATGGTAGCGGGCGTCAAAAAGAACTCCAGCACCTTCCCGCCGTTCTCATAGAAGACCTCATACTCCGTCCCCGTCAGCAGCAATACGCCGCAGCAGCACAGCGTAGCGAACAGCAGCGGATTGCAGACTTCCCGTCCCACCCGCCGGTTGATGATCCTCGCCAGCTGATAGCTCCCCGCCGCCAGCAGCAGCCCAAAGCAGGAGCAGGCGGCAAACACGTCTTTCATCACTTGTCATCCTCCCCATTCCGCTGCACCAGCGCCTGTGAGACGGCCCCGGTGACCAGCATCACCAAAACCGTCCCCACGAATCCCATGATCAGCACCGGCAGCAGCATCCCCTGGATGGTGTCCAGCACCGTCAAAAAGCTCACCGAAGCCGGTACCAGCAGCAGCGGCATCAGCTCTAACAGCAGACCGCCCACATGCTCGATCTGCTCCAGCTTCACTGCCCTGCTTTTCAGCAGGACGAACAGCAAAATAAGCCCATAAATACTGGCCGGCACCGGCAGCGGCACAAAAAACTTGATGATCTCCGCCGCGAACGTGACCGCCGCGATAATGACCGCCTCATGTAAATACTTCATAAAGGACCTCAAAACAAATGTTTATTCAAAAAAGAAACAGAGATCAAATTCTCTCAAAGAACCCGCGTATCTCCGCCTCGACTGCCTGAACGCTGCCCTGCACGAACTCCGGCTTCCCGCCGCCCCGTCCGTTCAGCGCCCCGTTCAGCTCCTTCACGAATCCTCGCAGATCCCCACCGTCCAGCGCCACGGCATATTGAAAGCTTCCATCCTCCCCGGCAAACACCGCGCACCGGCCGCCGCACCGTTCCTTCACCAGACCGCACAGCTTCCGCAGCGACTCCCCGGACATAGGCCCTTCCACCAGCAGCACGTCGCCCGTCCCCGCCAGCTCCTCAGCCTTCCGCGCAAAATCCTTTTCCTCCAGCCCGGCTACCCGGCCCTTGAGGAGAAAGACCTCCTTCTGCATCCGCTCCACCGCCGCCGCCGTTTCACCCGGCTTAGCGGACAGCAGCTGAGATATCTTGGTATTCTGCCCAGCCACGGCGTTGACCCACCGCAGCGCCCGTCCACCGGCGGCCATCTCGATTCGAACCCCGTCCCGGAACTTCTGGCAGGAGATAAGCTTCACCATCCCCACCTGTCCGCTGCTTTTCACATGGGTCCCGCAGCAGGCGCAGCAGTCCGCCTCCGGCCAGCTGACGATCCTGACCTGACCGGTCAGCGCTTTCTTGCTCCGATACTCCAGCGCCTCCAACGCGGCAGGGGAGGGGAAGCTGATCTGGATAGGCCGGTCCTCCCAGATATACCGGTTCGCCAGGTTTTCCACAAAAATCACGTCCTCTGTGGATAACACAGTGTTAAAATCAATGGTCACCAGCTCATGCCCAATGTGAAACCCCACATTGTCGCACCCAAACTTACCGCATAAAATACCGCTTACAATGTGTTCTCCGCTGTGCTGCTGCATAAAATCGAACCTTCTGTCCCAATCAATGCAGCCCTCCACAGTTTCCCCCACTGGCAGCGGCCCGTCGCAGAAATGAAAGATATCCCCATTTTTTTCCCGCGTGTCGAAAACTCTGACCTTTCCCAGCGCCCCCTGATCCGCCGGCTGACCGCCCCCCTCGGGATAAAAGGCGGTCCGATCCAGAAGCACGGCCCATTTCCCGTTCTCCTCCCGACAATCCAGCACGGTACCGGAGAACTCCTTCAAAAACGCATCCTCATAAAACAATTTTTCCGTCATAACGATCCTTTCCCCCTATAGTGAGATCGATCCCGACTAAACCAGATCAACCACGACCGATGCCACACCGCCCCCGCAATGTGCCTGCGGGGGCGGAGACAATTATTCTTCCTCTTTTTCCGTGATAGCGATGTGCAGCTCATCCAGCTGCTTCTGCTCCACGCAGGAGGGCGCGTCCATCATCAGATCCTGCGCCTTCTGGTTCATGGGGAAGGTAATGACCTCCCGGATAGACTCCTCCCCGGTCAGCAGCATGATCATCCGGTCGATCCCCGGCGCGGCCCCCGCGTGGGGCGGAGCCCCGTAGCAGAAAGCGTTATACATAGCCGGGAACTTGGATTTCACATCGTCCTCTCCCAGCCGCACCAGCCGGAAGGCCTCGATCATGATCTCCGGGTCATGGTTCCGTACCGCGCCGGAAGCGGTCTCATAGCCGTTGCAGACCAGATCGTACTGGAACGCGGTGATACCCAGCGGGTCCACCTCACCGGCGGCCGCCTTCTTCAGGATATCCAGCCCGCCGTTGGGCATCGAGAAGGGATTGTGGCAGAACTCCAGCTCCCCGGACTCCTCCCCAAGCTCATACATGGGGAAGTCCACGATCCAGCAGAACTGGTACTGCTCCTTGTCCATATGGTTGGGGCAGAGGAGGCCCAGCTTGTTCCGCAGCACCCCGGCGGTTTTCTGCGCCGTTCCGACCTTGCCGTGGGCGGCTAGACCGACAAAGCACCCCGGCGTCAGCCCCAGCTTCTCCACGACCTGATCCTTCAGCGGCTGCACGAACTTGGAAATACCGCCCACGATCTCGCCGTTCTCATCATACCGGAACCAGTAGACCTTCTCTCCGGCCTGCACCTCCACGTCGGCGCACAGCTTGTCGATCTGCTTCCGCGTTCCTTCAAACCCGGAAACCACCACGGCCTTGACCAAGTTCCCCTCAAAGGGCCCGAACCCGCACCCGGCCAGACTTTCCGTCGCGTCCTGGATGGTCAGATCGATCCGCAGATCGGGCTTGTCCGTCCCATACAGCTCCATAGCGTCATTAAACCGGATACGCTTGAACGGCGCAGGCGTCACCCGGTCATAGATACCGAACTTCCGGAACACAGGCACCAGCACGTCCTCCAGTACCCCCAGCACGTCGTCCTGGCTGGCGAAGCTCATCTCCATATCCAGCTGATAGAACTCACCCGGCGTCCGGTCTCCCCGGGCGTCCTCGTCCCGGAAGCAGGGCGCGATCTGGAAATACCGGTCGAACCCGGAGGTCATGAGCAGCTGCTTGAATTGCTGGGGCGCCTGCGGCAGAGCGTAGAACTTCCCCGGATGCTTCCGCGCGGGCACCAGATAATCCCGCGCCCCCTCCGGCGAAGACGCCGTCAGAATGGGCGTAGTGATCTCCAAAAACCCATGCTCCGTCATCGCCGCCCGCAGGGCGGAGACCACGTTGCACCGCAGAATAATGTTCTTCTTAACCTCCGGATTCCTCAGATCGAGATACCGGTACTTCAGCCGCGTGGCCTCGTCCGCCTCCCGGCTCCGGTTGATCTGGAAGGGCAGCTCGTTGTACCGGCATTTCCCCAATACCTCGATCTTCTCCGGCACGACTTCGATTTCTCCGGTAGGCAGATTCTTATTTTTGCTGCTCCGCTCCCGGACAGTGCCCTCCACAGCGATAACGGTCTCCTTGTTCAGCGCGTGAACGGCGTCCATCATCTCCTCGGTCTCAATGACCACCTGCGTTGTCCCATAGAAGTCCCGCAGGATAACGAACCCCAGATTCTGCCCCACTTCCCGGAGGTTCTCCATCCACCCGGAGAGCTTCACTTTCTGCCCCACATGCTCCAACCGGAGCTCATTGCAGGTATGCGTCCTGTTTTGTGTCATGATAAACACCTTTCCTTTTATTTTTGTATAATAGAATCACAAAATTACGTTTTGTTTTCAGATTGAACTCCAAATTCCTGTGCGTAAGCCAACAGCTTGTCTGCGATCTCTTTATCCACAGCTTTAACGAACATACGGCGATCTGCTTCAAGAGTGACGGATGCTCCTCTATAGACCGCAAAAACAGAGCTGTCATTGTCCAGCACGGCAACCAGATCGATTATCGGTTCATTTTCTCCCTTTGGAGGTGCATAGATGTCAAGAAAGTCATTAAGAAAGCCATCAAGAAACTGGAAAAGAGTCCGCAGGCTGACCCGGTATTTGCAGCTTTTCAGAAGCGCCTCCAGCTCCTCATTGACAGCCTCCCGTCCCTCATGGCTGTCCACCGTCCACACATCGAAATGGGGGAGACCCTCCTCAAAGACGTAGATCGATGTAACCATGCTGATCGACTTGACCCTTCCATCCCCAACCAGCTCCTCAAAGCTCCTTGGCCTGGTATACCAGAGACAGAAAACGACCACAACTGCTAAAACGCCCAGCGCGATCTTCCACTTCCTGCTCATAGCAGCTCCTTTCATCACTCTGATATAAAAATCTAAGGATTGATCAGAGTTTGTCCAATATTCATCACAAAAAGCTGGTCAGTGTCCCCATAGATCGTCTCATATTCGCCCAGCTTCACAAACCCATATTTTTCATAGAGCCCGGTTTCTCCGCTCATAATATAGAGTTTTTGATAACCCAGCGTAGACACATAGGCTGCCGCCTCCCGGATAATCCTTTCCGACAACCTCTTTCCGCGGTATTGTTCCGACACAAAGACAAACCCGATAAACGGCGAAAACGGATATTCCTCCGGCAGCTCATCCTTTTCAGCCACCGCAATGGTCTCCTCCCAGCGCGGATGCCCTTGTGTCATCAAATGAAATTCTACCATCCATCCTCACTTTCAGCAGGGCAGGGGAGAACCCTACCCCAGGATCACAGCGCCCTCGTCCATCTTCGCCAGTCCGTCCCTGACTCTCGCCAGCGTCTCCTCGAACCCCAGCTTCGTCTGCTCGCCGGACTTCATATCCTTGCAGGCCACCACGCCGTCCCTGATCTCGTCCTCGCCAAGGAACACCACAAAGGGCACCCCGATCTTGTCGGCGTAATTCATCTTCGCCTTAAACTTCTTCTGCTCCCCATACAGCTGTACCCTGACGCCCGCGTTCCTGAACCGCGTAGCCAGCTCCACGGCAGGGGAGAGGTCCTCCACCATAGGCAGCAGCAGCACGTCCGCCGGCGCGGTGTTCCGCTCCTGATTGAGCATCCCCTGTTCATTGAGCACAAAGAACAGCCTGGTCAGCCCAATAGAAATTCCAACTCCTGGCAGTACTTTATCCGTATAATATTCCGCTAGGTTATCGTACCGTCCCCCGGAGCAGATGGACCCGATCTCCGGATGATCCAGCATAAACGTCTCATACACGGTCCCGGTGTAGTAATCCAGCCCCCGGGCGATGGTCAGGTCCACCGCGAAATTCTCCTCCGGCACGCCGAACCCGCCCAGATACTTCACCACGGTCTTCAGCTCGTCCAGCCCCAGATCAAAGAGCTCGTTCCGTCCCCTATACGCCTCCAGAGCCTCCAGAACCTGCTCATTGGACCCGGTGATCCCGATAAACCTAAGGATCTCCCCGGCCTTTTCCTCCGAGACCCCCAGCTCCATCAGCAGCCCCTTGACCTTATCCGCCCCGATCTTCTCCAGCTTGTCCACGGTGCGCATCACGTCCCCGGCCTGCTCGCTGAGCCCCAGCATCTCATAAAAACCGTTCAATATTTTCCGATTGTTCACCCGGACCTGGAACCTCCTGAGCCCCAGCCGGTTAAACACCTGATAAATGATAGCGGGCATTTCCGCCTCATTGGAGACGTCCAGCTTCCCATCGCCGATCATATCGATGTCCGCTTGATAGAACTCCCGGAACCGTCCCCTCTGGGCCCGTTCCCCCCGGTATACCTTACCGATCTGATATCGCCGGAAGGGGAAGGCCAATTCCCCGTAATGCAGCGCCACATACTTTGCCAGGGGCACCGTCAGATCGAACCGCAGGCTCAGATCGCTGTCCCCCTTGGTAAACTGATAGATCTGCTTCTCCGTCTCCCCGCCGCCCTTGGCCAGCAGGACCTCGCTGGCCTCGATAATAGGCGTGTCCAGCGGCGTAAATCCATACAGGGAGTAAGTATCCCTAAGAGTCTGCATGATGCTTTCTATAAGGACCTGCTGTCTGGGCAGAAGCTCCATAAATCCGGAAAGCGTCCTCGGTTGAACTTTCATTTTATATGATCCTTTCTCTCGCCAAAAGGCAGTAATTACGCGCACGCCCCAAAAAAGAGCGATGCTCCCGTCCCCTGTCCAAGCGGGACGAGAGCATGACGAAAGTCATACGATCCCAGGGCCCCGTGGGCCCCTTCCCAACCGGGGGAAGATCAGGGGAAGCATGAAGAATTATACGCATTTTCCCCTGAAAAGTCAACTACGCCCGGTTATATTTTTGCTTAGGATTGACGATATTCCGCCAATCCAGGTCGCCCCGGTCCATCCCCAGCACCAGCATTTCCGCGGTGGCCACGTTGGAAGCAAAGGGGATGTTGTTCTGATCGCACAGCCGGGAAATATACAGCAGCTCCTTCTCCATGGACGAATCGTTGGGGTCCACGAAGAACAGCACCATATCCATCTCGTTGTAGGCGATCCGGGCCCCGATCTGCTGGCTGCCGCCATGCTGGCAGGTCAAAAACCGATGTACATGGAGCCCTGTGGCTTCCATCACCATTTGACCGGTGGTGCTGGTGGCGCAGAGGTTGTGCCGGGACAGGATACCGGCGTAGGCCGTGCAGAATTGAACCATAAGATCCTTTTTGTTGTCGTGGGACATGAGGGCAATATACATAGGTCTCCCTTCCTTTCTCCGTTTCCTTTATGCCGGTCCACAGCCCTAAAGGAACAGGCGGTATATCCGGGCACAATTGATATGATCGAAATTATCTGATCTGCATCAGGCTCACCCGCCGCCCGTCGATGCGCTTGGCGATGTTGCGGTAAGCCTTTGCGGCATAGTTGTTGCCGCTGCTGAGCAGCGGCACGCCTCTTCCGGCGTATAGCGGCATGGTCTCGTCCTCCGGGATGACCCCCAGCAGGGGCAGTCCCGCGCTGTCGATGGCGTCGTCGATGGTCTGATGGAGGGACTTTAATAACTTCTTTCTGCACCGGTTGACCACCAGATGCACCTGTCCCCGCCCCAGCCCGTTGAGCTCCATCACGGTCCTCTGGGCGTCCCGCAGGCTGCTGGACTCGGTGGTAGTCACCACCACCGCCCGGTCCGCCCCCGCCAGGGCCAGCTGGAACCCCCGTCCCAGCCCCGCCGGCGCGTCTACCAAACAGTAGTCGAACCGTTCCTTGATCTCCGGGAACAGCCCCCGGAAACCCTCCCGGCTGATCTCATCGGCCCCGCTCCGTGCCGGCGCGGTCAATAAATAGAGATTTTTCTCTCCCGGATGCCTGACGGCGGCCTCTTCCAGGGAGCACCGCCCATACATCACGTCGGTAAAATCCATCACCGCCCGGTCCGTCATAGCCAGGGCGATGTCCAGATTCCGCAGTCCCACGTCGCAGTCCAGACAGAGGGTAGGGTGCCCCATCTGGGCCAGCGCCATGCCTACGTTGGCGGTAAATGAAGTTTTTCCCGTGCCGCCCTTTCCGGACACCACGGTAATGACCTGCCCCACCGGGGACGCCCCCTTTCTCCGCCGCTACAGCGGCTGCTTTTTAATGAGCGCGAATCTTCTGGGATACTTCCCCGGCGTAGCGGAGACCTTCCGCATGCATACCACCCGGTGGATCACGTCCGTACCAGGGATCGGATAATCCTTCACCCATTCCACCCGGCCTCCCAGAAGCTTCACCGCCCCCTTGGCCCCGTTGATCTCCTCCTCGGAGTTGGCGGACTTCATGGCCAGCATCCGTCCGCCCACCTTTACCAGGGGGAGGCACAGCTCGCACAGTACCGGCAGTGCCGCCACCGCCCGGCTGACGGCGGCATCGAACCGCTCCCTGTGCTCTCCGGCGAACTCCTCCGCCCGTCCGTGTACGCAGACGGCGTTCTCCAGCCCCAGCGCCTCCCGGGCCTCCTCCAGGAAGTCGATCCGCTTTCTCTGACTGTCCAGCAGCGTGACCTCCAGGGACGGCCTGGCGATGGCCAAAGGCATCCCCGGAAACCCGGCGCCGCAGCCCACGTCCACCAGCCTCTCATGTTCCAGACCGGCCAGGGGCAGCAGCGCCAGGCTGTCCAGCAGATGCAGGGCCGCCACGTCCCGGGGCTCCGTGATGGCGGTCAGGTTCATCACCTTGTTCCGCTCCAGCATCATCCCGGCGAACCTTTCCAGCGCCGGGATCACCGCCGGATCAACGCCCAGCTCCGGCAGTCCCCGCTCCAGCGTCTCCCTCATTGCTTCTGCTGTGCTTTCAGCAGGTCCCTGATCTCCGTCAGCAGCTTCTCCTCAGGAGAGGGACCCGGCGGCGGGGGAGGGGCCGCTTCCTTTTTCCGTGCGATACGGTTGACGGCCTTCACCATACAGAAGACCACGAAGGCCATGATCAGGAAGTTGATGACCGCCTGGATGAAGTTGCCATAAGTGATAACGGCCCCGCCGATCTGCAATGACAGGTCCGCGAAGCTGGCCTCACTGACAAAGATGCCAATAAAGGGCATGATGATGTCATTGATCAACGACGTAGTGATGGCGCTGAACGCGCCTCCCACGATAACGCCCACGGCCAGATCCATCACGTTTCCCCGCATGGCGAAGTCTTTAAATTCCTGCAAGAATTTTTTCATCCCGGCAGTCTCCTTTCCCGTCAGGTCCCTTTATTCCTCGATGGCCTCTTCCACCGCCTCAGCGGCCTTCTCCGCAAGCTCCCCGGCCTTCTCAGCGGCATCCTCCAGTCCATCGGCTGCCTTCTCGGCCACGTCTCCGGCGGCGTCTGCCACATCTTCGGCCACGTCGGCCGCCTTCTCCGCCGCGTCCTCCACGGCGTCCAGCAGATCGCCGGAGCTGTACTCCACGCTCAGCTCGTCGCTGAACAGGTGGTGCTCGTCCTTCTTTTCCAGCGCGTCCATCAGCTTGCTGGTCAGCGTGCCCTCGCCCAGGTTGATGCCGATGTCGATCTTCTTGTCCTCGCCGATGGGGGCGCTGGTGATCCGCCACAGGAGGGCCTGATAGCTTTTCTCACCGGTTTCCTCGTCCTTCTCCACCTTGTAAGGGGTCAGACCGGCGACCAGAGCGCCCAGACCGAGTACCTTCCAAAATTTCTTCATATCATGCTCTCCTTTACAAAAATATGTTGTATCCATCCTTTTTCTTGAAAGAAAAAGGATCAAAAAGAACTTTTTATACGGCAACTAAAGTTGCCTTACCTGGAAGCGGCCTTCTGCTCACCGCTTTGGGACCAGTACCTCGACCCCGCCCATATAGGGCCGCAGGGCCGCAGGCACCTTCACGCTGCCGTCCGCCTGGAGATTGTTCTCCAAGAAGGCGATCAGCATCCGAGGAGGCGCTACCACGGTGTTGTTCAGGGTGTGGGGCAGATAATTTCTTCCATCCCCGCCCTTGACCCGGATCTTGAGCCGCCGCGCCTGGGCATCGCCCATATTGGTGCAGGAGCAGACCTCGAAGTACTTCTTCTGCCTGGGGCTCCAGGCCTCGATGTCGCAGCTCTTGACCTTCAGATCGGCCAGATCGCCGGAGCAGCACTCCAGCTGCCGCACCGGAATGTCCAGCGACCGGAACAGCTCCACGCTGAACCGCCACAGCTTCTCATACCACTCCATGGATTCCTCGGGCTTGCAGACGACGATCATTTCCTGCTTCTCGAACTGGTGGATTCGATACACGCCCCGCTCCTCGATCCCGTGAGCGCCCTTCTCCTTCCGGAAGCAGGGGGAGTAGGAGGTCAGTGTCTGCGGCAGCTGGTCCTCCCGCAGGATCTGATCGATGAATTTACCGATCATGGAGTGTTCGCTGGTGCCGATCAGATAGAGGTCTTCGCCCTCGATCTTATACATCATGGCGTCCATGTCCGTCTGGCTCATGACGCCCTCCACCACGTTCCCGTGGATCATAAACGGCGGGATGCAGTAGGTAAATCCCTTTCCGATCATGAAATCCCGGGCATAGGCCAGCACGCCCTCATGGAGCCTGGCAATATCCCCCATCAGATAGTAGAACCCGTTGCCGGCCACCCGTCCGGCGGCGTCCATGTCGATTCCGTCGAACTGCTCCATGATCTCCGTGTGGTAGGGGATATCGAACTCCGGAATCACCGGCTCTCCAAACCGCTCCAGCTCCACGTTGGCAGAGTCGTCCGGCCCGATAGGCACCGAGGGATCGATGATGTTGGGGATCACCATCATAAGCTTGTGGATCTCATCCTCCAGCTCGCTCTCCCGCTTCTCCAGCTCCGCCAGCCGGTCGGCGTTGGCCTTTACCTTAGCCTTCACGGCCTCGGCCTCCTCCAGCTTGGAGGGGTCCTTTTTCGCCTGTCCCATGAGCATTCCCACCTGCTTGCTCAGCGTGTTCCGCTGGGCCCGCAGCTCGCTGGCCTCTGTAATGGACCTTCTGTTTTCCTCGTCCAGCTCCAGCACCTTGTCCACCAGGGGGAGCTTTTCATCCTGGAATTTCTTCTTGATATTTTCCTTTACCGCGTCCGGGTTTTCCCGGATAAACCTGATATCGAGCAAGTTTCAATTCCTCCTTCGATCCCGCCGCCGGGCGGCGGCGGACAAAATATGATTGATTTAACGATATATCCTGAAAATAAGATGGGGCCGCCGGAAGGCAGCCCCAATAGATGGTTACTTGGCAGGCGCAGCGTCCTCCTGCGTCCCTTTTGGCCCATAAGGCGTGTGGTTGCTACGAAATCCACCACCTGAAGTAACCATATCTATTCTACCTTCATTATATACCAATTATTCTCATTTATAAAGCGGGAGATCGTTCCGAAGCAGGGAAATCCATTTTGCTTCTGTAGGGTGCGACGACCCCGGCGTGCCGTTGGAAAATCTGCCTGGCAGCGGCGCGCCGTGTCGTCGCGCCCTACAAATGCGGCATTATTTTCTCAAAATGTTTCACGTGAAACACTCCGTCCTATTTCCCCAGCTTTTCCAGCGCCTCCAGCAGATCGTTGAGATCGTCCACCCCGTAGTATTCGATCTCGACTTTTCCTTTCTTCTTCCCCTGGGAAATATGGCAGGCCCGTCCCAGCCGCGCGGAGAGGGACTTTGCGGCCTCCGCGGCGTAATCCACCGCGTGGATCTTATCCTCCATTTCATCAGCCTTCTTCTCCTGGCCGCTGTTCTGGAGCCGTTTGACCAGCTGCTCCGTCTGCCGGACGCTCAGCTGGCTGCGCACGATCTCCTCCGCCGCCTTGACCCGCAGGGGGGCGGGGAGGGGGAGCAGCGCCCTGGCGTGCCCGGCGGAGATCTTTTCGTTCTCCACCAGCCGCTGGAGGGAGATGTTCAGCTCCAGCAGCCGCAGGGCGTTGGCCACCGCGCTCCGGGACTTGCCCACCCGTTCCGCCGCCTGAGCCTGGGTCATGCCGTAGACCTCCGTCAGCGCCCGAAAGCCTTCCGCCTCCTCAATGGGGTTCAGGTCCTCCCGCTGGAGGTTCTCGATCATGGCCAGCTCCATGGCCTTCTGGTCGTCGGCCTCGATGACGACCGCCGGGACCTCGTCCAGTCCGGCCATCCGGGCGGCCCGCCAGCGGCGTTCCCCGGCGATGATCTGATAGTACCCGCTGGCCAGCTTCCGCACCGTCAGGGGCTGGATCACGCCGTGCTGCCGGATGGACTCGGCCAGCTCCTCCAGCTTTTCCTGGTTGAAGTTTTTCCGGGGCTGGTTTTGATAGCTTTCGATCTGCGAGATGGGCAGGGTGGAGGAAGGCGTGGAAAAATCGGCGGAAAAATCCTCACCCAGCAGGGCGCTCAGTCCCTTACCCATTCCTTTTTCTTTTGCCACAGGGTCGTTCCTCCTTCCGCTTATTTCCGGTTCTTCCTTAAAAACTCATCCGCCAGCGCGGCATAGGCCTCGCACCCCCGGCTGGTCCGGTCATAGGCGCTGATGGGCTTCCCATGGCTGGGGGCCTCGCTGAGGCGCACGTTCCTGGGGATCACCGTGCTGTAGACCTTCCCCGGGAAGAACCGCTTGACCTCCTCCGAGACCTGCAATGCCAGATTGGTCCGGCTGTCGTACATGGTGAGCAGGACCCCCTCCAGCTCCAGGTGGGGATTCAAACTCTTCCGCACCGCCCGGATGGTATACATGAGATCGCTGAGCCCCTCCAACGCGAAGTACTCGCTCTGCACCGGCACCAGCGCGCTGTCCGCGGCACACAGACCGTTGAGGGTCAGCAGCTCCAGCGACGGCGGGCAGTCCACGAATATGTAATCGTAATTGGGCGCCAGACGCTCCAGCGCCCGCCGGAGCAGATGCTCCCGGTCCTGGATGCCCACCATTTCCACGCCGGCTCCCGCCAGCCCCTTGGAGGAGGGGAGGACGTCGCCGTAGCGGGTGGAGACCACCCTTTTTTCCGGCTCCACGTCGTTGAGGAGCACGTCGTAGACCCCCAGGGATAGGGACTTGTCTACGCCCATGCCCGAGGTGGCGTTGGCTTGCGGGTCGAAGTCGCATAAGAGGACCCGCTGGCCTTTCTCCCGCAGCGCGGCGGTCAGACTGACGCAAGTCGTGGTCTTGCCCACGCCGCCCTTTTGATTTACGATGGTAACGATCTTACCCACAAAACACCTCCGGGAGAGGGGCGCACCGCCCCATGTTTATTATAGAAGTAGTATAACACAAAAAACCAACATTTCAACAGGGAAAAGGAAAAAATTTCACAGATTTCATATTTTCTTCTTTGGCAAACCTGCCTGCTGCCGCCCGATCTCCACCGGAACCGAAAAAAGAGGGAATGTTTCACGCTGCAGCGTAAAGAAAATGCGCCGGTGGCGCATTTTTAGCGTAGGCTCCG
>CAJTVO010000081.1 GCA_910579485.1 uncultured Oscillospiraceae bacterium
AAATCCTGCTTGTTTTCCATGTTAAAATTCCTCCTGTAAATGTTTGGTAATTTTGATTTTAAACCTCGTCCAGATCCCAATCAATATCCTCCATCTTCCGGATGATCTCCTGCTGCCGCTCGTAGAACAGCAGCTCCTTATTCCGCTCGTAGTATTCTTTACACCCGTAGCGCCCAATGAACCGGGCGCAGTGGGGGTTGAGGGTCAGTTCCGTCACCATGATCAGCAGCTCCTGCCCGTCGGGGAAGACCTCGCCGCAGAAGCGGAACAGGTTGGACAGTTTCTTCCCGGCGTCCCCGGCAGATTTGCGCAGCCCTGCTATCCGCTGGTCGAAGTCCTTTTTCAGCAGGGCAAAGGCGGCTTTCCCGTCTTCTGGGCGTTCCTTCACCAGCATGGCCCGCTCTTCCTCTAAAACAGCGCAAACGCTCTCCAACGTCAATTGGTCCTCCCGGCTCATGGAGGACGCCCGCCGCCCGGCGGTCAGGGCCGCCCGCTGGCTCTTGATCTGCTTCTCCAGCAGCTTGGACGCCTCCGCTCCCGGCTTGGCCAACTCCGTCCGCACCGCTCGCAGCGCCTCTAACAGCTGCATCTGGGCCGCCTCGACGGCGCACACGGAGCGCAAGAATTCTGTCACTCCATCCAGCAGCAGGCCCAGCAAGGAAAGCCGCTCGTCGAATTTCGCCTTCCGGGCCCGGTCCTTGATGGACTCTTCCACCTTGCCGGAGAGGATTTTATCCACTTGGTAGTCGGAGCGGTACTTGTTGAACAGGTCGTAGTAGATGGCAAAATCCTTGGCGATCTTCCGGTTTTGCAGGTACTGGCCCACCAGATTCTCGTCAATTTTCAGCCCGTGCTGTTCGTACAGCCGCATCATGTCCGACAGGTCGGACCAGCCTCGGGCGGTGACGAACCGCTTGCCGTCCACGGTGGTCTCCACCTGGTAGAAGTCCGACTTTTTGATCTCCAGATAGGTCATGACGGCGGGGTGAGTGGAGCGGCTGTAGGCGTACTCCTTCCAGGCGTCGAAGTCGGGCTCCACGTCCACCCGCTTGAGCCGGTCCCAGGTGACGATGTCGAACTCCCGGACCGAGTTGTTATACTCCGGCGGGTTGCCCGCCGTCACCACGATCCAGCCGTCGGGGACCTTGTGGCGGCCGAAAATCTTGTACTGCAAAAACTGGAGCATGGAGGGGGCCAGGGTCTCGGACACGCAGTTGATCTCGTCCAGGAACAAAATGCCCTCCTTGACCCCGGCGTCCTCCATCAGGTCGTAGACCGAGGCAATGATCTCGCTCATGGTGTACTCGGACACGTCGTACTCCTTGCCGCCGTAAGTCTTGCGGACGATGAAGGGCAGGCCCAGGGCGCTCTGGCGGGTGTGGTGGGTCATGGAGTAGCTCACCAGCCCCACCCCCAGCTCCGCCGCGATCTGCTCCATGATGGCCGTTTTGCCGATGCCCGGAGGGCCCATGAGGAACACGGGCCGCTGCTGCTCGATGGGGATGACGTAATTGCCGAAGGGGTCCTTGGTGAAATACGCCGTCATGGCGTTCTGAATTTGTGTTTTGGCTTGTTTGATGTTCATAGCGGCTTCCTTTTTTCAAAATTCTGATTGTATTTTGTGTGAAATTATGATATCCTACTTGTAAGGAGGTGGTATTATGCCAAACATTCGCCCGATCTCCGATTTACGGAGCAGTGCCAATGAAATTTCCGACTTCTGCCGTCAGACCGGGGAGCCGGTCTATATCACCCGCAACGGGGCGGGAGACATGGTGGTAGTCAGCATGGAGGCTTACGAACGCCAGCAGGCCCTGATCGACCTGTACGGAAAGCTGGCCGTTGCGGAACAGGAGATCGCCTCCGGCGCGGAGGGAGAAGACTTTCTGACCTTCGCCCGCCAGTTGAGGGAGTCTGTGCATGGAGCGGTATAAGGTCAAAATCTATCCCTCCGCCCAGCAGGACCTGCGGGATATCGTGGACTATCTCAATACCCTCTCACCCAGTGCCGCCCTGCGGTATTACGACAAGCTGACCGAGGAGATCGCCAGCCTGTCAACCATGCCGGAGCGGTGTCCGAGACCCCGGGACCTGGCTTTGGCGGCAAAAGGCTACCGGTATCTGATCGTGGAAAACTATCTGATTTTTTATGTCGTATCCGGAGGCACGGTGCAGATACGGCGCATCCTATACGGCCGCAGAGATTACCGCGCACTGCTTTGAAGTAAATTTGAATGATCCCCGCCCGCCGGAGCGCCCGGCGGGCGGATGTTTGTTTTACAGCCCCTTCAGCTTAAATTCCTTCGTCGGGTCCACGGGCTTCAAATTCCTGCCCGCATAGTCCAGCACCGCCGCCTTGGCCGCGATATTGTTCTGCTTATCGCACTCCTCCAGCAGGGGGTCGATGTCCTTGCGGACGATCATCTTCTCTGCAAGCATCACCCGCAGCAGCTCCTCGTGCTGAACCGACAAAGGGAAAAGCCGCTTTTTCTGGCCCTTGATGTACTTGAGATAGCCCGCTTTGATTTCCTCATTGATCTCCCGGCTGTCCAGATACGCCTTGGCAAAACCAGCGCACGCCTTGGGCTTTTCCGACGTATCAAAGTTAGAAACGGGGATGTGAGGCGCAATCAAAGCCGGAAAAGAGCCCAAAAATGCGTCTTTGCCAATCTTGGTAACACTCTTCGGGATGGTGACGCTGGTCAGGCTGGTGCAGTCCTCGAAGGCACTGCGCCAGATTTCCGTGACGCCCGCCGGGATGGTCACGCTGGTCAGGCTGGCGCAGCCCCTGAAGGCACCCCACCCGATTTCCGTGACGCCCGCCGGGATGGTCACGCTGGTCAGGTTCGCGCAGTCCTTGAAGGCACTCCACCCGATTTCCGTGACGCCCGCCGGGATGGTCACGCTGGTCAGGTTCGCGCAGCCATAGAAGGTACTCCCCCCGATTTCCGTGACACCCTCCGGGATGGTGACGCTGGTCAGGTTCGCGCAGCCAGAGAAGGCACTCTCGCCGATTTTCGTGACGCCCGCCGGGATGGTGACATCTCCGCCGGGGCCTTTGTATTTCTCCAAAACGCCCTTCGTGATAACAAAATCCTGCTTGTTTTCCATGGTAAAATTCCTCCTAAAATCAAATTTCATCCTTCTGCAACACCAGCTTGATGGCCCAGGGGGGCACATCGGGGTTATTATACTCGTCCTCCAGGAAGACGAAGGCGGCGGCGTAGTCCGGTTTTTTCTCCGGGAAGCTGCCGTACCCGTCGGTGAAGTAGATGAGGCCTCTGAGGTTCTGAAACTCTTTTTTCCGCCGCAGCTCGTCCACACGGGCGAACACGGGCCGGAAGTCGGTGCCCCCCAGGCCCTTGATGGTCATGGTTTTCAGGTATGCGTCAAATTCCTCCTGGCTGGTGATCTTCACATCCTCCTGAATGTCCGCGTCGCACTGGATGATGTGCAGGTTGATTTTGGAAAAGAAGCTCTCGGTGGATTTTAACACATTATAGGTCTTCTGGACAAATTTCTGTACCAGCTCCCCAGAGGTGGAGCCGGAGGTGTCGATGGCAATCACAAATTCCCGGATGCGCTTGACCTCCCGGTATTCCAGGGGTTCGATGAGGGGCATATTTTGGTAGAGCTTCAGCCCGTAGGTGTAGTAGACATAGTCGAACTCGTCCGGGTCCAGCCGCATGACCTCCCCCCGGACGGCAAACTTTTTCAAAAAGGCGGTGTAGTCGTACCTCTCCCGGTTGACGGCCAGCAGGTTCTGGGTCAGCGCCCCGGCCCGGTCGCCCTGGAGCTTGGAGAAGGTTTCCAGATCCATCTGCATCCGGGCGGAGATGTCCTTCCAGGTCTGCTCCATAGCGGCGGAGAGACCGCTGTTTCCCTCGCCGGGAAGGCCGTTTTCGTCACTGTTTCCCTCGCTGGGAGGGCCGTTTTCGTCGCTGTTTCCGCCAGCAGAAGCTGTGGCCTTTGGGGGCAGATACCAGGGGGTGTGGTCATCTCCCCAGAACAGCCTCCGCAGCTTCTCCGGGTCCAGGGGCGGGTGGTCCTGGAAGTGGCGGTAGAGCTTTTCGGCGGTGAGGGGTTTGACCGTCTGGCGGAGCCGGGCCAGCTCGGCCTGCTGCGGTTCCTGCCGCTTGGCGGCGGTGCTGGGGAGCAGCAGGCCGTTGATGACCTCCTCCACCGCAATGTCACAGGACAGGTCCCACAGCGTCCGGTCCACCAGCGTGTGGACGTACATATGCCGGAACACGCAGTGGAACACCAGATGCAGATAGTCCCGGACGGACTGCTCCTTTTCCTCCTTGTACCGGAGCAGGACGTGCCGGGGGTCGTAGTACAGGTTCTGCCCGTCGGTGGCGAAGGGCAGGGATGCGGGGGTGAGGACGAATTGGCTCAGGGCGGCGTCCAGGAACCGCAGGTTGACCAAAAGGGTGTTCCTGGACAGCAAAAGTATCTCACGGGCTAACGTTTCCGCTTGGGTCATGGCGGGTCCCCTCCTGTTGTGAATAAATTCCAAATATAGTGTACCACCTTACAAAAAATTGTGCAACTATGCAGCCAGCATATGGTTTTTGCGTTTCGGATGTGGTATGATAGAAGAAATTCTTTCGGGATGGCGTTTCCCGGTCAAATACAACCTATAAAGGAGACTGCGGTATGAGCGAAAAATCAGATTTTAGCATTAAGAACGGTGTTTTTCTGACGAAGTACAAAGGCCCCAACGGCGATGTTGCCATCCCGGCGGGCGTCACGGAAATCGGCGAGAGGGCCTTCAAAGGCTGCACGGGCCTGACCAGCGTGACCATCCCGGAGGGCGTCACCATAAGAGGGAGTGCCTTCAAGTGTTGTCATAAGCTGGCTGACGCACAGGGGATGGTAGCGGTCCGTGGAATATTGTTTGACTATACCGGTCCCAGTGGGGATGTGACCATCCCGGAGGGCGTCACGGAAATCGGGGAGGAGGCCTTCTCTGGCTGCAAGAAACTGACCAGCGTGACCATCCCGGAGGGCGTTACGGCAATCGGCGAGAGGGCCTTCTATGGCTGCACGGGCCTGACCAGCATAGCCCTTCCCCGCAGCATCCGCAAGATCGTGGTCTGTTACGGGGACGAGGAACTCTATAAAACCATGCCGGAAGGGCTGTTCCAGACGGCGGACAAGCTGAACGCGGACTTTGTAACGCTGATCAACAAGGCATGGCAGAAACAGATGACCCCCAAGGACTGGGCGGGGCTGTATCTCTTCCAGACGGCCAAGGGTTTTCAGGAGCTGTGCAAAAGCCACATGAAGAAGGTCCCTGCGGACGAGTGCCTGTCCGCCATGCTGGAGCTGCTGGCGGACTGCAAGAAGGGCAGCGCCTATGTCCAGGCGGCCAATTTTGTTGTGGAGCGACTGAAAGAGGTTTCGCCCGAACACGTCCAGACGCTGCATGAGATGGCGGCGGCAAAAAAGGGCTTCCAGAAGGCGGCGGACATCCTCAAGCCGCTGGTTTCCGCCAAAAAGAAAAAAGCCGTCAAACCCGACGGCCCCTTTGCGTTCCTGGAGGACACCTTCCAGGAGGAACAGCTCCTGAAGCACTACAAAGAGCAAAAGGGCGTTCCGGAGCGGCTGGACAAGGTCCTGCTGGCGGACGGTTCCGGCAAAAAAGCTCCGAAGCTGGCGGTATTGGCCGCAGTGATGCCCTACGCCGATCTGTACAGCAAGCCCACCCCCGCCAACGGATATACGAAAACAGAGGCGCAATTCCTTTCGGAGTCCGACAAGGCTGCGGCCCTGCTGGACCATGAGAGTCTCATGGGACTGCTGTGGACGAACGTCAAGGCCTTGGACAGCTTTTCCTGGCTGCTGCCCTACTGCCGCTTCGCCAACGGAACAGAAATCCAGTCCCTGCTGTCGGAGCGCAAGAACTGGGGGAATTGGTACAGATACAATAAGCGGGGCCGGGACGCCCAGGGCTTTCTGGACGAATGCGCCCTGATGCTCAGCGACACCCGGGAGGCCATGCTGTATCTGGACAAGGTCAAAACCTGGAACGGTACGGCTTTGGATGAGTACGCCAAGCTCCGGGGCACCGACGCGGAGACCCTCCGGGACACGGTGCTGGCGGAGTTCGGCCTGGACGAGAAGGGGGAGAAGGTCTACGACCTGGGAGGCAACACCGTCACCGTCTCCCTGGCCCAGGACCTGACCCTGCGCATTTTCGACGGAAACGCCGGGAAGGCGGTCAAGTCCATCCCCAAGAAGGGGGCGGACGAGGCCAAACACGCCGCCGCCAAAACCGATTTCGCGGAAATGAAGAAGAACGCCAAGAAGGTCGTCAAGGCCCGGGTGGACCGGCTCTTTGACCATTTCCTCTCCGGCGAGTCCAGGGACGGCGAAGCGTGGCAGAAGTCCTATTTGAATAATCCGCTCCTGCGGCAGGTGGCCAGCCTGCTGGTCTGGAGCCAGGACGGCAAGACCTTTACCCTTCGGGACGGCGCGGCCATCGACAGCGGCGAGCAGTCCTATTCCATCAGCAGCAAGCCCATTCAGGTTGCCCACCCCATGGAGATGAGACCGGAGGATGTTGCCGCGTGGCAGCGGTATTTCAACAACCACGGTATTAAACAGCCCTTCGCCCAGGTCTGGGAGCCGGTCATGCTTCCGGAGACTGTCCAGAAGGACCGCTACAGCGGCATTCAGATTCCCGCCTACCGCCTCAAGGGTCAGGAGAAACACGGCATTTCTTTCGATTTTCAATATGGTGTCAGCGAACTGTATATCGGCTTCAGCGGGTGCGACCTGGAGTACGACCCTTGTGGCGAAAACGGCGCGGTGAGCCGCCATATGCTGGACCTGAACGGCCTTTTGACCCTGGGCGAGTTTACCTTCAAGACCTACACCCGCCAGGTAAACCATATTGTCTCCCTGCTGGACCAGTGGACCATCATCGGGCGGATCATGAGGGACGACGCTTCGGTCGTGACCATGCTGAACAGCGCCACCCTGGCCCAGGTGATGGAGTATCTGAACCTGGCCATTGAGAACGGCAAGACCAACGTCACCGCGGAGCTGCTCAACTACAAGAACGAGCACTTCCCCGACTTCGACCCCCTGGCGGAGTTTACCTTGGACGATCTGTAAGGTTTTGTTATCCAAAAAGCAAGGGCGAAATGAGATTCAAAGCATAATAGCAACGAAGTATAATGGCGGCAATGCGCCGGTATATACCCGGTGCGTGCTTGTTGGTGGCTGACCGCCCCCAAGCCCCTGTAAGGACCGGCGCATTTGCGCCGGTCCTTTTAACCAGCGTCTGTTGTTACCCGCAGGGAGAGAAAAATCATTATCGCGCCTCCTGTTGGCGGTCACGATTTTTCCAGGCACAGAATATCGGAGATTTTACGAATTGCGAACGAGGACCGCCAGAAATTTCGGAATTTCCGGGTGCAGTCCAGGGCAGTCGAGTTGAACACGATATGCGAGTGCTTGAACTATGTCTTGTGTATATGGTACAATAGATACTACCATAACCGCTGTGATCTTCTCAAATTACCATTAAGGATTTGACATATGCTGATACGTATAAAATATTATTTGCAGCCGGAGAGGCCATTGTCCTATCGGAGTGCATCTCTGTTTCAAGGAATGCTAATGCAGCGAATTGACCCGCAATATGGAGAAGTTTTGCATCGGTCTGAGTTAAAGCCTTATAGCCAATATTTGGACTGCCAGAAAAATCACACTATATGGGTATTGCAAACGCTCACAGATATTGCAGCGAGTCAGATGATCGATACACCGCTCCTTTCCGAGGGAGAAAGTATTCGTCTCGAACGCATTGACCTGTCGGCAAAGATTACAGATATAGGCCGTGAAACACTGACACAGGAAGAATTACTGGAGCGAACCTTTTTCGCAGAATGTCCGAGGACTGTAAAGATCCAATTTATCACGCCTACTGCCTTCAAAGTGCAGGGGCACTATCAAAACTACCCGACACTCCAACATATTTTTGGCAGTTTGATTCAAAAATACAATGCGGCACACACAACGACAGAGATTGCTGATGAAAACCTGTTGGGGGATTTGCAGCGGTTTACTTCTGTCATTGGGTACGACCTGCGAAATACAACTTTTCCCGTAGAAGGTATCACAATTCCATCATTTATTGGAACACTTCTATTAAAGATTTCCGGTCCGCAGCAGATGGTAAATCTGGTACATCTTCTGCTTTGCTTCGGCACCTATTCCGGCATAGGGATAAAAACCGCTATGGGAATGGGGGCGCTGCGAATAATTGAGAGAAAGGATATGTCATATGAACGAAATGCAGTACCAGATCGTGATAGGCGGCCTGCTTCATGACATTGGTAAAGTAGTTTATCGTTCCGGGGATGGCCGCAGTCACCCGGAGAGCGGCTGTGAGTTTCTGCAAGATGCTGGCATACATCCCGGCCTCTCAGTGGAGCGCCTATCTGCGGGGAAAACTGGATCAGGTCAGGGCCGCAAAGCAATTCCAGGGACTGGGCAGTTTCACGATGCGTACAATGGCTGCGTCCCGCGCGCCGGAGAAGCTGGATAGCGGCGATATGCTGCCCTACCAGGCGGTATCTGCTGCTCAAACGCTCCGGTTTCGTTGTCTTGCCGGACTATACGCCGGAATTGCGGCGGAAACGGGGTTTTTACAAGCCGGAGGTCAAGGGGGAACTGGGCCTGCTGGGCCAGAGGCGCATTGAGCTGGCGGAATATCTGCTCTGGCTGCAAATGAAGCAGCGGCGGGGCGACTTGGCGGACTTCCTGCGGGGACTGACGCCGGGGCTGTTCGAGCTGCTCAGGCTGGCCGCAGAGGAGAAGGCGGGGTATCCGCTGTCCTCCTATTGTGACAGCAGAGGGCGCTTTTGCCGCAGCTGGCTGACAAAGGATGCGCAGGGACAGGAAATGCTGGCATTGTTGGAGCTGCCGGGGCGGAGCCTGGATGGGACATTCCTGATATCCGGCCATTACGCCGCGATCCTTGAGAAAAAGTGCTCCGCGTATACCTGGGCAGCGCCGCTTCTCCAGCTGCGGGAAATTGAGGAAAAAGTGCGTAACACGGCAGCTCACACCATTACTCGTGTGGATGAAAGATGGCTGAAAGACAGGGGCGTTGTTTCCAGTCAGGAGATCGTAAAATTGTTAAAAACCGCCGTCCAGGCGTTGAACCAGGACAGCGGTGGAAATGTATCGGCAAGATTGACGGTGGACTGGGGCGCTTATGATGTGATGAACCGGAAGATCGAGGCCGCGTTATAACAAGATAAGAAGACAGGGATCAGCTTACTTATTATAAGCTGATCCCTGTCCTGTTTGTTTGCAGAATATCCAGCGGAGCCTATTCAAATATCGCCTCATCCAGCTCCAGCTGGTGTTCGCAGCGGTTGTCAATATCCGTGCCATTGTTCAGGAACCGGCTGCCGGGGAACTTCAGGGATACATCGTTGGGGACCTGGGCCAGGAGTACGGCGGTGCCGTTGTTCTGGAAGAGATTGTTCACATAACGGTTGTCGGAGGGGCTGCCGTACTCAGCATCGAAGCAGAACCCCGCCGCGTTGTCCTCAAAGACGCACTCGTCGGCGTTGAGCCAGGCGCTGGTGTGGGCCAGCACGCCGGTCTCCCACCCGGCGATCCGGCAGTCCGTCAGGTGGACCCGGGCGGCGGCGGAGAGGCCTGTGCCCTCGCCGGGGCCGAGGAGATCGAATCCCTCCCACAAAAAGACCCGGCCGCGCTCCGACTCTACATGGATGGGAGCGGTAAAGGTGGTACGGTTCCCCGCTTCGTCTGTGCTGCCTATAAAATTGATCGCCCATCCGGATACGAACAGTTCCTCCGTGTAGGTCACCGGCGGGAGGTGGATGTATACCTCGTCCTCCGGCCCAACCATTTCATCGAGCCGCGCCAGAAGGACTTCCAGGTCGCTGACGGTGTTCAGAGGGGTGTCGTCGGAGGTGAAGTGGTGGGTCATGATGCCCTCCATGGCCTGCGTCTGGTGGAGCCGGATGACGTCGCCGTTCTTCATTTGAATGGAGACGGTCAGCTCAGCCGAATGGATGCCTGTACTGGTGACCATGGGGTTCATATAGAGAATAGCGGCGCTGTTTGGGACATAGTCCGTGTCGCGGACCGCCTCGGAGCAGGTGATCTGGATCTCCGAGTCTGCTTTGGAGACCTCGCCTCTGATGCTCTCTACCAGTTCCAGGAAGGTATCGGCGGCAAAGCTCTCCGTGCCCGCCAGATTGATGTACAGCAGGACGGGGTAGCGGCGGATCTCGTACAGCGGGGCGCTGCTTTCCCTCACTCGGTCCGCGGGGGTGAAGGGGGTGTTGGCCCAGGCGATGCACAGCTGGTAATCCACTCCCCGGTAACGGTAGATCGCTTCGGTACTGTCGTTATCGTAGACCCTGGGCCGGTCGTGCAGCCAGATCCCCGCGATCAGGACCAGGGCCAGCATCGCCAGCAGGACCCCGGCGCTCTGGAGCGCCCTCCCAGGTATATACCTGGGAGGATGGGGCTGTTTCCGTTGGTTGACGCTTTTGGCGCAGCAGGGGCAGAAAGATGCTTCCTCATGCAGGGAAGCGCCGCAGTGCGGACAGCTTTTGATCAAGACTTCTCCCTCCTGTCAAAGTGCGTCCATGAGATGGACCACATCCTTGTATCGCTTCTCCGGATTCACCTGCGTACAGCGCCCGATGACCCGGCCCATCCGGCCCTCCGCCAGCATCTGGGAGGGGTGCTGGCCGGTGAGCATCACATTCATCAGCACTCCCAGGGAGTAGATGTCCGTCCGGGTGTCGGACTGGCCCAGGCCGTACTGCTCCGGGGCGGCGAAGCCGGTGGTGCCCAGGATCTGGGTGTCAGCCTCGGCCTCCGGCTTGTAGAGGCGGGCGGCGTCAAAATCGATCAGTACCGCTTCGCTTCCCTGCAGGATGATGTTGTCCGGCTTGATGTCCCGGTGGACGGCGGCCAGGCCGTGGAGCACCCACAGCGCGCGGCACAGCTGGATGACGATCTTCCGGGTCTCATTGGGAGAAAAAAGGGAGCCTTCCAGCAGGAAGCCAAGGGTATCGCCCGCAATACATTCCTCCAGGACCAGATTGTCCTCCCCCTGGCTGACGGCCTCAAAAATGACCGGCAGATTCCGGCAGGAATAGTTCAGCAGCTTCCGGTATACTTCGCCGTTTCCGCTGAACTGGCGGAGGATGAACCGCTGTCCGGCGGTCCGGTGGCGGATCAGCCGCACGCTGCCCCGGGGGCTCTCCTTCAAAGTTCGGACGGTCTCAAATTCTTCCTTCACTCGCTCCGACAGCCACGTATAAATAGAAGCCGCCTCCCTTCAAAAATTTTTCCTCAATACTATGCAGCCAGCATATTGTTTCCGCGTGAGAAATTATGTAAAATAAGTATATAGCATTTCGGGCGAAAAGTAAAGGGGCGCGGACAATGGAACACAAATCTACCGACGATCTGCAGCAGGAATTGATGGAGCAGCCCAATCTGAACGCTTACATCCATGACAATCAGGAAGAGTTCTCCGGCAACAGCATGCTCAGCCTGCTGTCGGAACTGTTTACCAGGAAAAACCTGTCCAAGGCGGAGATGGCCCGGCAGGCGGGCATCAGCGAGGTGTATCTCCACCAGGTATTTTCCGGGCGGCGCAAGCCATCCCGGGACCGGCTGCTGTGCATCTGCCTGGGGGTGGAGGCAACGCTGGACGAGGTCCAGAAGCTGCTCAAGCAGGCGGGGTATGCCCCCCTTTATCCCAGGCGCAAGCGGGAGGCCATCGTCGCCCACGGTATCGTCCACCACACGCCGCTGAGGGAGATCAACGACAAGCTGTTCATCGAAAACGAGAAAACGCTGTTTTGAGGCGAGACCCGCCATGCCGCCTGCGGCCCGGCTGGCGTTCCGGACCGGCATAATATCACGGTAAAAACAGTTGAAAAGGGCGGATACGGCCCCAAAAAGCACAAGGACACAAAATGTACCTTGTGCTTGCTGCTGGAAACGCTATGAGCCGGCCGATGGTATTGATCTGTCCTCTGCCTGGTTATTCAATTTCCAGATTTTGCACGCCATGACGAAGAATGATGTTAATCAGCTCGTTGCGCGAACGGTTTGTTTCCGCCGCGATTTTGTCCAATGCGTCAAGGGTATCTTCTCTGATCCGAACGGTAATGACCTTGTTCCCGTCCTCGCCGCGCCTCTTGATCTTCAAGGGTTCACTTTTCATATTGCCGCACCTCTCAATCTGTAATGAATTATAACTTGGCAAGGAGGTGCAAAATATAATACAATTAGATATCATAAGGAATATTATTTTGTATTACAGGAGGTTGGAAATAAAATACTGCAAAATCGCCCTCATTATTTTTTAATAACCCGCTGAATGCGGGATAAAGAAAGGACAGATACTTATGGAAGTTATTGCTGGTTTGCTGGTTCTTGCAGTCATTATTGCGATTGATTGGTTTGCCGCTAAAGCCATGTATGAGATCGCGGTGATGAAGGGACACCCTCAGGAGAAGTATTTTTGGTGGTGCTTCTTGATGGCGATATTTGGCTATCCGATGGTGATTGCCCTGCCTGACCGGCGCGGCGCACAGGCACAAAGTGTCCCCGGCGCGGACGAACTTCCCGAACTGTAAGGAGGGTAAGGGCAAATGAGCGACAGATATTCAAAGCTGTTTGCCCTGTCTGAAAATCTGTATTCTGCGGGCGCTCCTGTCGTGATTGCGGCGGGAGCGCTGCAGAAAGATAATCAGACGGGCAAGGTCTTTGCACAGCTTAAAATCCGCAATATTCAAGACAAAGTAATCAAAGCGGCAACGGTGAAAATCACGCCCTTTGACACAGTGGGAAAGCCCCTCGGCGGGACGGTTGACTATCAGTATTTAGACCTGTCGGCGAAGCGTGACACTGATTTTGGGCAGAAAACGCCTGTCATGCTCAAAGAGGCGGCTACGCGTTCTTTTGCGGCTTCCGTGTCGGAGGTCATATTTTCCGACAACAGCATTTGGACGGCCTCTAATGAAGCGTGGGAACCCCTTTCCGCGCCCGTCACACCAGATAAGGAATTTATAAACGGCGAACTTGCGAAGCAGTACCGGGTGAAATACGGGACAGATTGTACGTGCGTTTTCAAAAAGGAAAAGGATTTGTGGCGGTGCGCTTGCGGGGCTGTCAATCACGACAGCGAAATGAACTGCCACACCTGCCAGAGAGCCGCCGCCGCACTTGCCGCGCTGAATGTGGAAGAACTGAAAGCAGACCGCGACAAACGGCTTGCGGCAGAGCAGAAAAAGGCCGCAGAGGAAAAAGCGGCGGCAGAGGCACAGGCAAAGAAAACGAAAAAAATTGCCATGATTGCCGCGCCGATTGTCGTTGTTGCGATTGTGGCGGCGGTGCTGATTTCTAACTTTGTCAAAGCCCAGCAGGAAGAAGCGGCGCGGCTGGACGCTTATAATACCGCTGTTGCGCTTGCGGAGGCAGGACAATACGATGAGGCGATTGCCGCCTTTACG
Organism: uncultured Oscillospiraceae bacterium; assembly: GCA_910579485.1. Taxonomy (GTDB): domain Bacteria; phylum Bacillota; class Clostridia; order Oscillospirales; family Oscillospiraceae; genus Pelethomonas. The sequence goes on from CAJTVO010000081.1 coordinate 13,539, forward strand.
GAACTTGGAGAGTATAAGGACAGTGCGGAACAATCCGCCAATGCCGGGGAATATCAAGTTGCCCTCAGGCTGCTGGACGCAGGAGCCTACGGCAGGGCCCGCGCCGCCTTTGAAGCACTGGGAGATTACAAGGACGCACGCACCTATGTTGAGAGTTTCGTCATGCGGATTACCCGCAAGACAGAGGGTTCAGACGTAACCTACTACCGGTATGATGAATATGGCGATTTGGTCAGTGCTAAGGGAAGCACCTATACATACAGCGCGGACAGGAAAACCGTCACAAGGAAAGGGGAGTATTCCACCACCATCTATACGTATGATGACCAAGGCATGTTGGTAGAGTCCGAAACAGAGACCGAAATTGGCGGTTGGTCGTCTGCATTTACCTACGAGTACAACACGGATGGAACCATCGCGGCAAGACATGAGAGCGCTATTCACATCCTCTCTGGAAACCCCTTCTATGAGGAAACAATCACCTATGAATACGGAAGCGGTGGTCACGTAATCAAACTGACAAAGGTAGGGACATATGCAAGTGGTTCCACTAGCCTCTACTATAACGAGTATACCTATGAGAACGGTCAACTGGCCGAATCCACAACCGATTATCTCTACTATGAAGAGTATGCCTATCAGAACGGGCGACTGGCCGAATCCACAACCGACTCGAGTTACAAATCCCAGTATACTTGGGACTGGATTTACGCTCCCAACGCGGATGGGCCGTACATCTTCCTCCATAGCGGCGCAGATTGTCCTTGAATACCGGGGCGGGATTTCTCCCGCCCCGCTCTGTTTCTGTCAATAGGCTATACCTTTTCCGAAAGGTACAAATTTTACAGAAAACGGAATAAGCCGAAGTGGCCAGGGACAAGGAAAGTACCGGTCGAAGCAGGCAGATGTGACACCCGAAACGTAAAAAAGAAGGGGGAAACAGGTTTCCCCGTTTCCCCTCTCGTTCTTTGGCTCAGTCCAGAATCTCCATCAGCCTGCCGCAGCAGACGGGGATGGGCTCTCCGGCCTTGATATGCTCGGTGCGGTTGCAGAGATAGCAGTACACGTCGGTGTCATAGGGGGCCAGCACGGTGGGCTGGGACTTGACCTCCTCGGCGGTAAGGCCCTCGATGTGGAACTTAGCCGACTTGTCCTCCGCCTTCATATAGGTCCCCATGGGCTCCAGCCGCTTGGTGCCGCCGGTGCAGTTGCCCATCTTGATCCAGAGGGCTTCCAGCTCCGCGGCCTCGGAGGCGTGCTCGGGGATGATCTCCACGATGTCCTTATCAATACGAATCTTCATAGCGCAGCACCCCTCCGCGTCTTAGCCGAAGTAACGCTCCAGCAGGCCCTTGAAGGCCTTGCCGTGGCGTGCCTCGTCCCGGGCCATCTCATGGACGGTGTCGTGGATGGCGTCCAGGCCCAGCTCCTTGGCCTTCTTGGCGATGGCCATCTTGCCGGCGGTGGCGCCGTTCTCGGCCTCGACCCGCATCTCCAGGTTCTTCTTGGTGGAGTCGGTGACCACCTCGCCCAGCAGCTCGGCGAACTTGGCGGCGTGCTCGGCCTCCTCGTAGGCGGCCTTCTCCCAGTACAGGCCGATCTCGGGATAGCCCTCGCGATGGGCCACGCGGGCCATGGCCAGATACATGCCCACCTCGGAGCACTCGCCGTTGAAGTTGGCGCGCAGGCCGTCGATGATCCGCTCGTCAACGCCCTTGGCCACGCCGACCACGTGCTCGGCGGCCCAGCTCATCTCGCCCTTCTGCTCGGTGAACTTCGCGCCGGGGACGCCGCACTGGGGGCACTTCTCGGGGGGGACGTCACCCTCATGAACATAACCGCAAACAGGGCAAACCCACTTCTTCATAGTAAAAATCTCCTTTTCAAATAAAAATCCTGAATAAATTTTATAGACGCCTCACCGGCGTAGCTAACAAAGCCTGTCCGCCTCCCGGCGGCAGTCGGGGCACAGTCCCCGGTACATCACGGCGCAGGCCTCGACGAGGAAGCCGCCGTCCTCTCCGGGGGGACCGATCTCCGGCTGAGGGAGGTCCGCCATCGCGCCGCACCTCCGGCACCGGATATGGCTGTGGGCACGGACCTCGCCGTCATAGCGGCTGTCGTCCCCCGCCAGGTCCAAACGCAGGATCTTTCCCTCCTCAGCCATCCGGGAGAGCACCCGGTAGACCGTAGAACGGCTGATGGTGGGATGGTCCCGATGCACGTGGTCATATACCAGGGCGGCGGTAGGGTGGCAGCGCAGGCCGCAGAGCGTCTGGTATATGATCTCCTTCTGGATGGTGTTTCTGTCCGCCATCGGTCTCGCTCCTTAATGGGATTAAATCCTAAAAGGGACTATACTACAAGGCGGATGATTTGTCAAATGAATTTTTTATGAACGGGGAGTTTTTTTGCCGCGCTCCGCGCGGCAGGGGGAGTTGTTTCGTATTGATAGCCCGGGGCTTGCGCAGCCCCGGACCCTGCGGTTACTTTTGCCCCGCGGCAAAAGTAACCAAAAACGCGCCA
>CAJTVO010000082.1 GCA_910579485.1 uncultured Oscillospiraceae bacterium
ACGCATGGCTGGGCATCGACTGCGGCAGCACAACGACCAAAGTTGCCCTCCTTGGAAAGGACCGCGAGCTGCTGTATACCTACTACAGCTCCAACCGGGGCAACCCGGTGGAGATTGTCCGGGAACAGCTGGAGAAAATTTATCAGCTATGCGGCGGACGGGTGTCCATCCGGGGCAGCGCGGTCACCGGATACGGCGAGGAGCTGATCCAGGCCGCCTTCGGCGTGGACAAGGGCGTGGTGGAGACCATCGCCCACTACACCGCCGCCAAGTACTTCTGTCCTCAGGTGGACTTCATCCTGGACATCGGCGGCCAGGACATCAAGTGCTTTAAGATCAAAAACGGGGCCATCGACTCCATCATGCTCAACGAGGCCTGCTCCTCGGGCTGCGGGTCCTTTATCGAGACCTTCGCCCGGGCCATGGGCTATGATGTGGCCGCTTTCGCGGAGAAGGGGCTCCACGCCGGCGCCCCGGTGAACCTGGGAAGCCGGTGTACCGTGTTTATGAACTCCTCCGTGAAGCAGTCACAGAAGGACGGAGCCACGGTGGAGGACATCTCCGCCGGGCTCTCCGTCAGCGTGGTAAAAAACGCCATCTACAAGGTCATCCGGGCAGGCAGCGCCGACGAGCTGGGGGACCACGTGGTGGTCCAGGGAGGCACCTTCTACAACGACGCGGTGCTCCGTGCCTTTGAGATGGAGCTGGGCAAGGAGGTCATCCGGCCCGCCATCGCCGGGCTCATGGGGGCCTACGGCGCGGCGCTGTACGCCATGGAGACGTCCGCCGCCCGCTCCACCCTGATCGCCCCCGGCGAGCTGGCGGACTTCGAGCACGCCGCCAAAGCCGCCACCTGCCAGGGTTGCACCAACCACTGCCGCCTGACCATCAACAGCTTCGGCGGCGGCAAGAAAAAGTACATCTCCGGCAACCAGTGCCAGAAGGGCCTGGGCCTCGCCAACGCCGAAGAGCTGCCCGATCTCTATGCCTGGAAGCGGGACGCGCTCATGGGGCTGGAGCCGGGCGCGGAGGTCCGGGGGACCATCGGCCTGCCTCTGGCCCTGGGCATGTACGAGCTGCTGCCCCTGTGGCACGCCTTCTTCTCGGCTCTGGGCTTCAAGGTGGAGGTCTCGGGGCTGTCCACCCGGCGTATTTATGAGAAGGGACAGTTCTCCATCCCCTCCGACACGGCGTGTTATCCCGCCAAGATCATGCACGGGCACATGGAGGTCCTTCTGGACAGGCACGTGGACGCCATTTTCTATCCCTGCCTCACCTACAACGTGGACGAGAAGCAGAGCGACAACCACTACAACTGCCCGGTGGTGGCCTACTACGCCGAGCTGCTCCACGGGAATATGGACGACCTGGAACGGACGCGCTTCCTGTATCCCTTCCTCAACATCAACGACCGGAAGGAATTGGCCAAGGAGCTGTACGCCTGCCTGTCCCCGGTGTTCCATGACGTGACGAAAAAAGAGGTCCGCAGAGGGGTGGACGCCGCCTTCGCCGCCTACGAGGCCCACATGCTGGCCGTGCGCAGGCAGGGCGAGGAGGCGGTAGCTTGGGCCAGGGCCCACGGCAAGCGCATTATGATCCTGGCGGGACGGCCCTACCACATCGATCCGGAAATCGGCCACGGCATCGACAAGCTGGCATCGTCTCTGGGATTCGTGGTGGTCAGCGAGGACAGCGTGTGCCATCTGGCGGACCCAGTGCCGGTGCATGTGCTGAACCAATGGACGTACCACGCGAGGCTCTACCGGGCGGCGCGGTTCGCGTGCGAGAACCCGGACGTGCATCTGGTACAGCTGGTGAGCTTCGGGTGCGGGGTGGACGCCATCACTACCGACGAGGTACGGCGCATCCTGGAGGAATCCGGGAAGCTGTATACGCAGATCAAAATCGATGAGATCACCAATCTGGGCGCGGTAAAGATAAGGCTCAGGAGCCTTATTGGGGCGCTGGAGGAAAAGGGGAGGTAAAAATGAAGAAAAATGCAATAGCGGCAGTAGCCTTAGCTGTATTACTTACGCTTTCGTCATGCGGCCGAACAACGAAGGACGTACCGCTTGCGCTTGAAGACTTGATAGGAGAATATGAATATTTATCGGATGACGGGGCCGGTAAACTGACGATCAAAAAAACTGCCGGTGGGTATGATATTTCCGATTATGTATCGGAAAGTTCCTATCGATTTTTGGCCGATTCCTCCAATGTAGAAACTACAGAAAATAACAGGATATACATAAAATATCCGGAACAGGTATTTTCTGATGATACCGTGATTTTCAGCTATTATATTTTAGAATATACTTCAAGCGGGCTAGATGTATATTACGGAAAATCCTCACCGGAAGATGCTCGATTTTTATATCATGCCACAAGGAAATGAGGCTGAACCACATTTAGGCCAATCAAAAAGCAGGCAGGGGCAGCTTTTATTCAGTTGTCAAGGAGCGCTTGCAACAGCATTTTGTGTAGTCCTGCTGTGCTGGTCTGGTACCGGACCGGACATCGACTTGCTTCCGTACATGACAACGCGGAGGTTTGTCTTCCCTCAACTGTAATTTGGAAAAGAGGAAAAGTTTCCGCGTTCAAGGCAACTTCTCGATCAATTTTCCTATTCAGCAGCATTCATCAACGGCGCGCCGGGGTCGTCGCGCCCTACGGGCGGCGGTACACGCACATTCCGCCATAGACGCCCCCCGCAGATGGCTCTACCCCTTTGAAAGGGCGTCAGCCGGAGTTGGTTGACCACCAAGCCACTAGATCAGATGCCCGAAGGAACTGAAATTCGGAAGCTTCGCCCCTCAAAACCCCCGCCGCACAGCCCTTTGACCCCCGCCGAGGTGGCCGCCCAAAGGGCGGCCCCGAGAAAGGGATTCTTAAACCGCAGGTTTAAGCCCGCTTTTGCCTACTTTTCGCGGGCGCGAAAAGTAGACGCAGGGCGTCCGGGGGCGCGCAGCCCCCGGGCTATCGAACAGAAATAACTCCCCCGCGCCGGAACGGCGCGGAAGAAAGGACCCCCTATGATCGACCAAGAAAAAGGCTACGTCGTCTTTACCGAGGAAATGAAAAAGACCCATACCATCCTGGCGCCCAATATGCTCCCCATGCACTTCAAAATGATCTGCAAGGTCATGGGCCGCTCGGGATACAACATGGAGCTGCTGGAGACCAGCGGCCCCCGGATCGCCGAGACGGGCCTCAAATACGTACATAACGACACCTGCTATCCCGCCATCCTGGTGATCGGCCAGTTCATCGACGCCCTCCAGAGCGGGAAGTACGACCCGGACAAGGTGGCGCTCATCCTGTTCCAGACCGGCGGCGGGTGCCGGGCGTCCAACTACATCCACCTGCTGCGCAAGGCGCTGGAGAAGGCGGGAATGGCCCAGGTGCCCGTCATCTCCCTGTCCCTGGCGGGACTGGAGACCCACCCGGGGTTCCGGCTGACCCTGCCCCTCCTTATGAAAATGATGTACGGGGTGCTCTACGGCGACCTGCTCATGACGCTGGTGAACCAGTGCAAGCCCTACGAGCTGGAAAAGGGGGCCGCCCAGGCCCTGGCGGAGCGGTGGACCGACCGTCTGGCGGAGGAAATGACCACGGGCGGAAAATCCGGCTACCGCCATGTGAAGGCCAATTACCGCCAGATCCTGGATGATTTCGCCCACATCCCCATGGAGAAGTCCGACAAGGTGAAGGTGGGCATCGTGGGGGAGATCTTCGTCAAATACTCCCCCCTGGGCAACAACAACCTGGAGCAGTTCCTGGTGGACGAGGGGGCCGAGGCCGTCGTCCCCGGCCTGCTGGACTTCTGCCTGTACTGCGTATACAACAACCTCCTGGACCGGAAGCTCTACGGGATGCAGAAGCAGGCCCAGCTGGCCTACCGGATCGCCTACCGGTACCTGGTGGACAAGGAGCGGGATATGATCGAGGCCATCCGGGATCACGGGCGGTTCGAGCCGCCCACCCTCTTTACCCACACCGTCGGACTGGTCCAGGGGACCATCAGCATGGGCGTCAAGATGGGCGAGGGGTGGCTCCTTACGGCGGAAATGCTGGAGCTGGCGGACAAGGGCGTGGGAAACATCGTCTGCACCCAGCCCTTCGGGTGCCTGCCCAACCATATCTGCGGCAAGGGCATGATGAAGCCCATCAAGGAGCGGAACCCGGACGTCAACATCGTTGCCATCGACTACGACGCCGGGGCCACCCGGGTCAACCAGGAAAACCGCCTCAAGCTCATGCTGGCCAACGCCCGGCAGCGGGGGGACGCGGCCGCCGCGCGGCGGGAGGAAGATATCCCCGCGTGACATGGCCCGCAAAAAATACCGTTCCGTCAGGGGGACGGTATTTTTCTGTTGTTTTTTGGACGGCGCTGTGCTATGATACCATTAGATTTAAAATGGAAGGGAATGACTTTGTGAAGCTGAAAGAACTTTTCAGCGCCCATGACATGACCGTGGGCGCGCCATGGAAGCGCATCATGGAATTTACGGTGCCGATGCTCATCGGCAATCTGGCCCAGCAGCTGTACAACACCGCCGACTCCATCGTGGTGGGTCACTACATAGGCGACAACGCCCTGGCTGCGGTGGGCAGCGCCGGACCCATCCTCAACCTCCTGCTGGCCCTGTTCGTGGGCGTCGCCACCGGCGCGGGCATCGTGATCTCCCAGAACTATGGCGCGGGACGGCGGGACAAGCTCAGTGAATCCATCGGCAACTGCATCACCCTGGCCGCCATCGCCTCCGCCGTTACCACGGTGATCGGCCTGCTGCTCACCACCCCCATGCTGCGGATGCTGGACACGCCGGAGTCCATCCTCTCCTGGAGCGCCGGTTACCTGCACATCATCTTCTGGGGCGTGGCCGGAGGCGCGTTCTACAACATCCTCTCGGGCATCCTGCGGGGGCTGGGGGACTCCGTGTCCGCCCTGCTGTTCCTGCTGGTGGCCACGGGGCTGAACATCGCCCTGGACATCTGGTTCGTGGCCGGATTCCGGATGGGCGTGGAGGGGGTGGCCCTGGCCACCGTGCTGGCCCAGGGCATCTCCGCCGTGCTGTGCCTGCTGAAGCTGCTGCGAATGCGGGACGTGTTCGACCTCACCTGGGACTCCCTGCGGCTGCGGCGGGACAGCGCCCTGCGGATCGTCCGCATCGGCGTGCCCTCCGGTATCACCCAAGCTATCATGTCCGTGGCCATGCTGGTGGTCCAGACCCTTACCAACAGCATGGGGGAGGCCGTTATCGCATGCAACGTCATCATCATGCGGGTGGACGGCTTCGCCATGATGCCCAATATGTCCTTCGGCCAGGCCATGAGCGTCTACGCCGGGCAGAACGTGGGCGCGGGGAAGGTGGACCGGGTCCTCCAGGGCCGCAAGCAGGGCATGGCCATCTCTGTGGGCTTCTCCTGCGCCATCACCGCCTGTCTGCTCCTGTTCGGCAAGACCATGTTCGGTCTGTTCACCGACACCGGGGATCTGATCGAGCTGGCCTACCGGATGATGAGCATCATGGCCGCCGGGTACATCGCCGTCGCCGTCTCCCAGGTCCTGGGCGGCATCATGCGGGGCGCGGGGGACACGGTGACCCCTATGTGGATCTCCATGATCACTACCATCGTCCTGCGGGTGCCTACGGCGTACATCCTGGCGTGGTACACCCGCTGCGAGGCATGGCCCAGCGGACGCCCGGAGGCCCTGTCCTGCTCCCTGCTGGTCTCCTGGGTACTGGGCGCGGTGTTCTCCGCCATCGCCTACCGGAAGGGTAAGTGGCGGCGGTTCGTGACGGAAGCCGCACAGTAATAAAGGCCGGGAGCCAACGCTCCCGGCCTTCTTACTTCGTCTCACTCCTCCAGCGCCCAGAGGTGCCTGTCTCTTCTGAAAACAAGACATACCAACACCCCTGCCGCCGCGATCATCAGGTACACCAGCGCCGCGCCGCTGCCCTTTCCGGCGCCCAGCAGCCGGACCAGGACCGCGTCCTCCGTCAGCCCCGCCATCAGCGGCTCGCAGACGCGGTCCACCAGCCATCCGCCCAGCAGGTATCCCACCGGGATGGTAAAAAACTGCAGCGTATTCCTGGCGGCGTATACTCTCCCCTGCAGCTCCACAGGGATGTGCAGCCGCAGCAGCGCCTCCAGATTCGCGCCCATCACCGGGATAAACACCCATCCCAGCAAGGCCCCGAAGCACCAGACCCCCGGTCCCCGCCCAAAGGCCAGCAGCAGGTTCTCCGTGCTCATGGAGAACAGCAGGCTGTTGCAGATGACCCGCACCCGGCTTTTCGGCGCGGGCAGGAGCGTGACTATCACGCTTCCCGCCAGATTGGCGGCCCCGGTAAACGTCTGCAAAACGCCCAGCGCCGTCTCCCCGCCGCCGGGGCGGGAGAGGACCATGGGCGCCAGCGCCGCGTTGTAAACGCTGGCGATCAGATTGATGGCCGCCAGAAACAGGATAATATCCAAGATGCCCCTGTTCCGCCGCAGCCACTGCACACCCTCCCAGGCGGAGCGCAGCACGGGGACTCTCTCCCCGGGACCGCCCTCCTCCGGAAAGCGGATGATAAAGAGGACGCTCCCCACCGCCGCCCCGCAGGTAACCAGGTCGATGGCAATGACCGCCTCCAGACCCGCCAGCGTCAGCACGGCGGTAGCCAGCGCCGGGGCCAGCAGGGTCGTCAGAGAGCTGGAGAGGGACCGCAGCCCCCCTACCCGCTGGACCTGCTCCCTGGGCGTCAGCAGGGTCACCGCCAGCTCGGAGGCCGGCTGCTGGATGGTGTTCATGAGCCCGTTGAGCGCGTTGACGCCATACAGATGCCAGACCTCCAGTCTCCCGGTCTTCAGCAGGACCAGCACCGCCGCCGTGGAGAGCGCGGCGAAGAGGTCGCAGAAGACCAGCGTCTTCCGCTTGTCCCACCGGTCCACCAGGCTTCCGGCGAAGATGCTCAGCAGCACATAGGGCGCGTAGGACGCGACGGTCAGCCCCGCCGTAGTCAGCGCGGAGCCCTCCTGCTGGTAGGACCAGATCACCAGGGCGAATCCGGTCATGGCGCTCCCCAGGGCGGAAAAGGCCTGGGTGCTCCAGAGGATCAGGAAATATTTCAATCCTCTCAGGTCAAACAATTTATTTTTCATTTCAGACTTTGCTCCTTTTTGTACAGTTTTATGTTATATACAAAACTGCAAAGCCTGCCCGAACGTTACGTGTTTGCCGTCAAAATCTTATCAGCTCCATGCCGTCCTGTTCGGATCAGACCTTGCATGGAGCGAAGCCAATGCAGAGACGCATCCGTCTCACCTCTTTTCAAGTATCCTGTGTGGAATGCGCCCACTGGTAGACCGCCGCGGCCGCGTTTTTGGGCACCACCGCCTGCAATTCCTCCAGAGACGCCTCCTTAATCGCTTTCAAGCTCTTGAAATGCTTCAGCAGCGCCAGCCGCCGGGCCTCTCCCACGCCGGGGATGCCGTCCAGCGTGGACCCCCGGACCGACTTTCCGTGACTCTCCCGGTTGAAGGTGATGGCGAACCGGTGGGTCTCCTCCTGGATGCGCCCAATCAGCGAGAACACCACCTGGGTCCCCTGGATGCCGATCTCCCGGCCCTCCGGCGTCACCAGCGCCCGGGTCCGGTGCCGGTCGTCCTTCACCATGCCGAAGATGGGGATCGCCAGCCCGAACCGTTCCGTCACCCGCCGGGCCACCTTGGCGTGCTGCTCGCCGCCGTCGATGAGCATCACGTCCGGCAGAGGCATAAACTTTTTATCCTTCTCCATATAATGGGTGAGCCGCCGGGTCAGGACCTCCTCCATGGACCTGTAGTCGTCCGGATGTCCCTCCACTTCCTTGATCCGGAACCGCCGGTACCGGTCCTTAGCCGGCCTGGACCCGTGGAACACCACCATGGACGCCACGATATCGTCCGCGCCGGTGTTGGAGATGTCGTAGCTCTCCATCCATTCCGGCGCTTCCTCCAGCCCCAGCATCTTCCCCAGCAGCTCCAGGGTCTTGTCCGACCGCTCCTGACTGCTGGTCTGGCGCTCCGCCTCTTCCCGGGCGTTGGTCTCCGCCATTTGCAGCACCTGGGCCCGCTCCCCCCGCTGGGGGACCCGCAGGGTCACCCTGTGCCTCGCCTTCTCCGTCAGAAGCTGCTCCAGCACCTCCTGATCCTCGATGGCCTCCGGCAGACAGATCTCCCGGGGCAGCACGGACCGCCCGCCATAATACTGCAGCAGCAGCGCGGACAAAATTTCCGCTGGATCGTCCAGCGCGGAGGCGCCAAACAGCTCCGCCTCCCGTCCCGTCAGCTGTCCCTCCTCATAGTGGAGGACCGCATAACAGCACTTGGCCCCCAGATACAGCCCCCAAACGTCCGTGTCGGCGCAGACCCCGGCCAGGACCTTCTGCCGCTTGCCGAGGACCTTGATGGCCGCGATCCGGTCCCGGAGGGCGGCGGCCTCCTCGAACTGGAGCTCCTCCGCCGCCCTCTGCATTTCCTCCTCTAGCTGGCTGGTCACCAGCCGGATCTTTCCCTCCAGCAGCTGCACCGCCAGATCGATCCGCCGGTTGTACTCCTCCCCGGTCATTTCCGCCCGGCAGAAGCCGTCGCACCGTCCCATGTGGTGATTGAGACAGGGCCGCTCCTTCCCGATGTCCCTGGGGAACGTCTTCCCGCAGGTAGGCAGATGGAGGGCCGCCCGCACCGCGTCCAGAGCGGAGCGGGTCTCCTGCCGCATCCCATAGGGCCCGAAGTACCGCGCCCCGTCGTCGGACACCCGGCTGACGATGGAGAATTTCGGATACGCCTCCCGGCTGAGGCGGACGAAGGGATACCCCTTGTCGTCCTTCAGAAGGATGTTGTACCGGGGCATGTACTGTTTGATGAGCGCGTTCTCCAGCACCAGCGCCTCGAACTCGCTGCCCACAATGATGGTGTCGAAGTCATCCACCAGCCCCACCATGGTGTGGGTCTTGATGTTGTGGCCCCGGCCCGCCTGAAAATACTGGCTCACCCGGTTTTTCAGCTTTTTGGCCTTGCCCACATAGATGACCTCGCCGTCCTTCCCGTGCATCAGGTACACCCCGGGAGCCAGAGGCAGGCTGTTGGCTTTTTCCAGCAATTCTTCCTTTGTCATATAACGTCCTCCAACTGGCAGTGCGCCCCTTTCGTAACATCGCTGCAGGCATCCATAGAGATAAACCAAAATTTACCGCTCCAGCAGGAACGCCCTGATCCCTTCACTGATCGCTTTATACTCGTGATCATGAACATAATGCGGGCAGTCCAATTCTATATATTCCCCTTCGTCAACCTGTGATATATATTCAATCGGAATTTTCCTCCACGTTTCTTTATCAAAGCCCGTTCCACCAGAACCGTCTGAAATAAATAACAGCATCGGAAGCTGCGGAACACCCATGCTTTTCACTTTTTCAGCATTTTCCTTTACCCGTTCCATTTCGTTGATCATTGTCACGGTTGCTGTCCGGCTGTAAAAAACCGCTCTATAAATATCCTTTTCGTCATCGGATAATGTACCAAACTTTATAGCGTCACTGTCCGAAATGCCCGGTATAAAACGAGTGACACCCATATCAGCCGCCCAGCTCGCAATGCGCATGACCGGTATATTTATGTTCATGCTGTCATAATATTCCGGCACCGCCATATCCAGTCCAATAATTGCAGATACCTCCTCAGGATACTTCTGCGCCCAATACAGGGCCTCAAGTCCTGACATTGAGTGGGGGCAGAGGACATAGGGCGCGTTTGATCCCGCGGCGGCAAGAGCAGTCCTTGTGTCCTCTAGTATGGAATCAATGTCTCTGTCCTTATCGACAATATCGCTGAAACCGTATCCGAATTTCTCTACGACCGCGATCTGATATTGATCGCTCAAAAGAGAATAGAGGGACTTGAAATCCAGTATGGGAGAGCAGGTACCACCGCCTGACAGGAAAACAAGCGCCGTATCGCCGGTTCCTTCAACATAGACACTCATCTCGTGTCCGCCGACGTCAACCATTTGTCCTAACGGCGAACGTGATCCAGTTTCCGCTCTCAGACGGACTTGATGATTGACGTATATGATCAGCAGCAATACAAGCACTGCGGCAAGCACAATACCCGTTATCTTCATTGCTCTTTTTCTCATCATGTTCCCTCACATAGAAGCTTCGGCTTGTCGAGCCGGTATGCAAAGTATACCACTATCGCAAGTGGCGTTCAACCCTCATTTATACGCGCTGCCCACAGCAGAGGGCCTCCCCCAGCCTGCGCCAGGAAAAAAAGACTGTTTCGTCACCGAAACAGTCTTTCATCCGCTGTGTATTGTGGTTACTCGCCAAACTCGCCGGAACGGACCAGCTCGGCCAGAGCCTCCACGGCCTCCTTCTCGTCGGAGCCGTCGGCGATCAGGGTGATGGTGGTGCCCTTCACGATGCCCAGGGAGAGTACGCCCAGCAGGCTCTTGGCATTCACCCGGCGCTCGTCCTTCTCGACCCAGATGCCGCTCTTGAACTCATTGGCCTTGCGGATGAAGTAGGTGGCAGGTCTCGCGTGCAGACCGACCTCGTTGTTAATGGTGACTTCCTGAGTATACATAGACCTATATCTCCTCTTCAATCTCAATCTGCATATACTGCATCACAGCATCACAGCCGTTGGATATGGTTATATGTTAGCAAATTTATTTCCCCTCGTCAACGGCACATTCCACAAATTTGTCTGCCCTCAGAAGACCTTTGCACACCGTTTTGTGGGAATATTTACGAAAGCATTATTCTTCCCCCCTTATACCGCCGTCTTTTTCCTGTTCCGTGGAAAGTATTCCCAGCAAACAGCCGGACTATGCCCTCTATTTCTCAGTTTATGCGGCGCGGCCCGGAAACGCGCCGCCCTCCGCTCAGACCGCCTTCCCCTCCCGGACGGGAGCCAGCAGCAGCTCGCCTCCCACGCACCGCACCGACAGCCCCGGACACCGCTCCCGCAGGCCCTCCGCCAGCGCGCCCAGCGCCTCCTGCCGGCCCCGGTGCCCGGACATGCGCTCCGCCAGGGCCGGGTCCAGCCCGGCGACCCGGACGGTGACCAGCACCATCCCCCCGCTCTCCGTCTCAAAGCAGGGATCCAGCGCAAGCAGCGCCTCCGGCGCCCCCTCCGCCCGCAGCTCCTCCGTCTCCAGCTCCTGCCGGAGGACCCGCCGGTACAGCGCCTCCCGGATATTGGGGTACTGCGCCGCAGCCTCCGCCGTTCCGTCCGCCGCCAGCGGCGGAGGAAAGCGCACCGTGATGAACCCGGGCCCGCCCAGCGCCGGATGCTCCATGAGCTCCGCCAGCGCCTCCGCCGCCGCGCCCAGGGCCTCGATCCCATCCAAACGGAGCTCCCGCTCCGCCGCCTCCCGGGGCTCCCCGCCGTCTCTCCGTCCGAAGGCCTGCGCGGCCCAGAGGATAGCCGCTGCCGCCGCCAGCACCCCGGCGGCCAGGAAAAAGAAGTGCATCATCCAACCCTCCCGTTGTTATCTTTCAGCATATATTATAGTATTCTTTCAGATAATTTGCAAGAGGGAATGTTGTCTGTAAGATAACTGTGGAGGGAGCTGATAGAAATGAGCGCAGACATGCGCGCGCTGGGCGAGTCCATCCGGGCGGCCCGGATGCGGAAGGGCCTGACCCAGGAGGCCCTGGCCGAGCTGCTGGACATCACCCCCATCCACCTGAAGAATATGGAGAGTTCCCGCAGGAATCCGTCGGTGCCGCTGCTGTTCTCGCTGATGGAGCTGCTGGACCTTTCCGTGGACGCCCTGGTCTTTCCGGAGCGGCAGGAGGGCGGCGTGCTCCACACCGACGGCCTCTCAGAGGCCGAGGTCGAAGCGCTGACCCGTCTGGTGGATGTGATGCGGCAAAAAAGCAAAGGCCGGGACCGGTAGCGAGCGCTGCCCTCCCGGCCCCTTCTCTTTCCCGCCGCCCCGGTCCGCCCGGTGTTGACTTTTCCCCGCCCGGGCCGTATACTGTACCTATTCCCTCCAAAGGAGGCGGACAGCGTGATCACCTTTGACAGCCATTCCACGGACCCCTACTATAACCTGGCCTTTGAAGAATATATCTTCACCCATTTCCGCCAGGAGGACGTCTTCCTCCTCTGGCGCAGCGCCCCCTGCATGGTGGTAGGGAGTTATCAAAACATCTGCCGGGAGGTCCGCCCCGTGAAGCTCTGGCGGCAGGGCGTTCCCGTCCTCCGCCGCATCTCCGGCGGCGGCGCGGTCTATCACGACCTGGGCAACCTCAACTACTCCTGCATCACCACCCAGGACGGCGGCGTGGATTACGGCAAGAGTCTTGCCCCCATTCTGGAGGCCCTGAACGCCATCGGCGTCCCCGCCCGGCAAAACCGGACCAGCGACATTGCCATTGGAGAAGAGAAGATCTCCGGCAGCGCCCAGCGCTCGGCGGGAGGCCGCCTGCTCCACCACGGGACGCTGCTCTTCGACTCCGACCTGACGGCCCTGGAGGACATCTCCGTCCGGGGCAAGAACGACTGCGTCCAGACCAAGGGCACCCAGTCCGCCATCTGCGCCGTCACCAACATCCGCCCCCACCTGGCGGAGGATATGACGATAGAGACTTTCCGCCAGCGCCTGCTGGACCATATGGTCCCGGACCCCGGCGGCCGCCGCGAGCTGACCCCGGACCAGCGCGAAGAAATTTTTCGCCTGCGGGATGAAAAATACTACAGCTGGGAGTGGACCTGGGGACGCACCCCCGCCTTTACCTACGAAAAACACGGCGTTTTTTCCGGCGCGCCCTTTCACGCCGCCTACGCCGCCAAGCACGGGATCGTTTCAGACGCCGCCATCGACTGTCCGGCCCTGGACGCCGCCCAGGCCGTCCGCCTGCTGAACGGCGCGCGCCTAGGTCCGGAGAGCTTCGCGGGGATCTGTGAGGCACTGGCCGGGGAGCGCAGTCCGGAACTGCTGGAGCTGCTGCTGTAAGCTCCAAAACATCTTCAAGAACACACGAAAATTCAACATATTGGGAGAAGACATCATGGAAAAAGAACTTGCAATGCCCAAGCTGCGTCCCGAGATGACCAGCGGCGTCCTGTGCGCCTGGCTGAAAGAGGAGGGCGACCAGGTGGAAGCCGGCGAGCCCCTCTACGAGGTAGAGACGGACAAGGTGGTCAACCAGATCGAGGCCACCGCCTCCGGCGTCCTGAAAAAGCAGCTCTGGGAGGAGGGCGACCAGGTGGTCCCCGGCGCCCCGGTGGCGATCCTGGAAACGGAGTAAGGGCCATGGAGAGAAAACCGGAATGGCTGCGGGTCCGCTACAACCAGGAGGCCGTGGCCGAGGTCGCCCAGCTGCTGGGCCAGCTGAAGCTGAACACCGTATGTAAGGAGGCCAACTGCCCCAACCTGGGGGAGTGCTACCGCAAGCATACCGCCACCTTCATGATCCTGGGCAGCCAGTGTACCCGCAACTGCCGCTTCTGCAACGTGACCCCCGGCCATCCCCTGCCCCCGGACCCGGATGAGCCGGAGAACGTAGCCGCCGCCGCCAAAAAGCTGGGCCTGCGCCACGTGGTCCTGACCTGCCCCACCCGTGACGACCTCCCGGACGGCGGCGCGGAGCAGTTCGCCAAGACCGTCCGGGCCATCCGCGCCGCCTGCCCCGGCGTGACGGTGGAGACCCTGATCTCCGACATGAAGATGGACACCGCCGCCCTGGACGTGGTGATCGAGGCCCGGCCCGAGGTCCTCAACCACAATGTGGAGACCGTCCAGGCCCTGCAAAAGGCCGTCCGGCCCCAGGCGGACTACCGGCGGAGCCTCTCCGTCCTCCGCTACTGCAAAGAGAAGGCCCCCTCCCTCCTGACCAAGACCGGCTTCATGGTGGGCCTTGGCGAGACCGAGGAGCAGATCGGCCAGCTGATGGACGACGTCCTGGCCGTGGGCTGCGACATCCTCACCATCGGCCAGTACCTGCAGCCCACGCCGGAGCACTACCCTCTGGCCCGCTACGCCACGCCGGAGGATTTTGCCCGCTATAAAGAAACGGCCCTGGCGAAGGGCTTCCGCTACGTGGCCTCCGCCCCCCTGGCGCGAAGCTCCTATAAGGCCTGGGAGGCACTGGAGGGCGTCCATGATCTACATTGAGACCAACTCCGCCGACGTGTGCTACAACTTCGGCGCGGAGTACTATTTCACCGCGGAGAAGACTCTGGACGGCACCGTCTTCCTCTTCTGGCGCACCACCCCCACACTGATGGTGGGCCGCTACCAGAACGTCTTGGAGGAGGTGGACCGTGCCTACGCCGACGCCCACGGCATTCGGATCGTCCGCCGCATGAGCGGCGGGGGCACCATCTACACCGACCTGGGCGGCTGGCAGTTCACCTTCATCGAGGACGCACGGGCGGAGGACATCCAGTTCCAGCGCTATATCTCCCCCGTCATCGACGCCCTGGCGGAGCTGGGCGTGGAAGCCGCCTTCAACGGCCGCAACGACCTGACCATCGCCGGGCGGAAGATCTCCGGCAACGCCCAGTACCGCCTGGGCGGCCGGGTGGTCCACCACGGCTCCCTGCTCTTCGACACGGACCTGGAGCGGATGGCCGCCGCCACCACCGCGGACCGCTACAAGATCGAATCCAAGAGCATTCCCTCCGTCCGCGAGCGGGTGACCAACATCGCCTGGCACCTGCCCTCCCCCATGGACGCGGAGGCCTTCAAGGCCAGCGTGGTCCGGCACATCCTGGGCCCGGAGGG
Organism: uncultured Oscillospiraceae bacterium; assembly: GCA_910579485.1. GTDB lineage: Bacteria > Bacillota > Clostridia > Oscillospirales > Oscillospiraceae > Pelethomonas. Next base: position 14,774 of record CAJTVO010000082.1, read on the forward strand.
CGAGACCTACGCCATCACCCCCGAGGACGACGCCCGCATCCGCGCCCTGGCCCAGGAGCGCTTCGCCTCCTGGGAGAGCACCTACAGCCAGGGCCCCGCCTTCAACATCGAGCGGGTGGGCCGCTTCCCCGGCGGCACGATGCGCTTCCGCCTGGAGGTCAAGCGGGGCGTGATCCGCCAGGCGGCGGTGTCCGGCGACTTCTTCTCCACCTTGGACGGCGAATCCTTCCACGCCGCCCTGTCCGGCTGCCGCTACGAACGCGGTGCCGTCCTGGAGGCGCTGGAAAAGCTGTGCGCGGACGGCGCGGTCTACCGCGTGTCCCCGGCGGAGATGGCAAAGGCCATCGTTGACTGAAGAAATATCCCTGAAATACCGATATCCTGTCCGCCCTTAACTTGGTAAAATACATGTTACCATAGATAAGGAGGGCAGAGGCATGTCAGGCATCATGTACGGCTACGCCCGCGTATCGACGCAGGTGCAGAACGAAGCTCGCCAACTGGCGGCGCTGCGGGATTTCGGCGTGGCGGAAGAGAACATCATTATTGAGAAGCAGTCCGGAAAGGACTTCAACAGGCCCCGGTACAAACGCCTGGTCCGAAAGCTACATAGCGGCGACGTTCTGGTGACCCAGAGCATCGACCGTCTGGGCCGGAACTACAGCGAGATCCTGGAGCAGTGGCGGCTGATCACCAAGAAGCGGAAAGCGGCCATCGTCGTGCTGGACATGCCGCTGCTGGACACCCGCCAGGACCGGGACCTGACCGGGGTCCTCATCGCGGACATCGTTCTCCAGCTCCTCAGCTACGTGGCCCAGAAGGAGCGCGAGAGCATCCGCCAGCGCCAGACGGAGGGCATCGCGGAAGCCAAAGCCCGGGGCGTACACTGCGGACGCCAGCGCCTGCGGGTCCCGGACGGCTTCGAGGCCATCGCGGTCCAATGGGAGAGCGGTGAAATTTCCGCCACTGTGGCCGCCGCCTCCCTGGGTATGTCCCGCGACACGTTCCTGCGCCGCGCAAAAGAGTTTTCCATCATCGACGATATCTAAAAAAAGAGGCCGTTCCTCCTTTTATAAAAGGAGGAACGGCCTCTTTTTGCGCGTTTTTGAGGCTCCTTGCCAAATTTTGCCGCGCAGTTGCAATTAGAAATCTCCCTATTTCCCATAAAAAAGAAGAAAATCCGCACAAACTGTCGGATAAACCCACGCAAAAGGTATACCTTTTGCGTCTCCCGTTTTCGAAGCTTCACGCAGAAGCCCCTCAACGCCTAC
>CAJTVO010000083.1 GCA_910579485.1 uncultured Oscillospiraceae bacterium
CCTAAGTGACTTTTTGGGTACTTTTTGTTCACACAAAAAGTACCCGAGGAGTCCGAGGGCGAGAAGCCCTCGGGGTATCGAATAGAAGAAACTATCGTGCAAACTGGTAAAGATCACATTTGATCATGCCGTTGTAGAGCTTTCTTTTTTTCTCTGCTCTGCGGCCAAAAAACCGCTCAAACTCCGGGTGGCTTGTGATGACCAGGACCCGCCACTTTGGCGGGATACGGTGGTAGACCTCCCCGAAGGTCCGGTAAAGCGCTTCGGCTTCCTCCTTCTCCAGAAGACGCTCGCCGTAGGGCGGATTGGTCACGATCTGCCCATATTCTCCCTTGCATTGGAACTTTTTCACGTCCGCTTCGTCAAAACGGACGATATCCTCTACCCCGGCCTTGACGGCGTTTTCGCGGGCGATACGCACCGCCTTGGGGTCGATGTCGCCGCCCCAGATATCATACGCGCCGTCAAATTCCTTGTCCATGGCCTCTCCGGCGGCGTCCAGCCAATACTTGGCGTCCAGCCAGCGCCACTTCTGGGCGTCGAAGGAACGCTCCAGGCCGGGCGCGCGGTTCCGGGCGATCAGCGCCGCCTCGATGGCGATGGTCCCGGAGCCGCAGAAGGGGTCCCGGAAGGGGTCCTTTCCACGGTAGCGGCTGAGGATCACCATGGCCGCCGCCAGGGTCTCCCGCAGGGGCGCCTCCACCCCCACCGCCCGGTAGCCCCGCTTATGCAGGCCGGGGCCCGTGGTGTCCAGGTACAGGGTACACTGGTCCTTCATGATGGCGAATTGGATCTGATATTTTGCCCCCGTCTCCGGGAGGCGGTTCAGGCCGTAGACGCGGCCGAGACGCTCCGCCGCCGCCTTCTTGACGATCTTCTGACAGTCCGGGACCGAGTGGAGCTGGGAGTCCAGGGCGTGGCCCTTGACCGGAAACTGCCCGTCCCGGGGGACGAAGTCCTCCCAGGGGACCGCCGAAGCGCCCTGGAACAGGGCCTCGAAGCTCCGGGCCGGAAAGGACGCCAGCTGGAGCAGCACCCGCTCCCCGCAGCGCAGATCGAGATTCAGCCGGGGCAGGTCCGCGCCGGTCCCGCAGCACAGGACCCTGCCGTTCCCCACCTGGACGTCCTCCAGGCCCAGACGGCGGACCTCGTCGCCAACCAATCCCTCCAGCCCAAAGAGGCAGGGGATCGCATATGTGAATGGTTTCATATTTTCCCTCATGCTCCCAGAAGGCCAAAGCCCTCTGCAAGAGTTTCGCGCCCTCAGGCGCGAAATAAATTTTGATCGTTTTTCCAAGGACATGCGCCTTGGAAAAACTCTCTGCGCGAAGCGAGCGTCGAACCATCCGCCACCGGCGGATGGCGAGGCGCAGAGCGCAGCGAAACCCCTTATTTTGGAAAGAAGCGGCGAAGCCGCTTCTTTTCAAAAGTAAAGTGCCCCGCAGCGGCCGTGTGAGCCCCGTTATAACCTGCACATGAGTAGCAGGTGGGTTGCCTGCACCGCCCTTTACTGCTTCCAACTTCCAACCGCGAGAGTGGCAGCCGGGAGGCCTGCAAACCAGACGATGAACCAGCGTCCCTTATAACATAATGTGGGTTAATGAAAGACTCATCACGCACCCCGCAGGGCACTTTATGGATTTATTTTGCGGAAGGAGCGGCTTACTCCTCCTCGTCCTCATCCTGGAACAGGAGCTCCATGAACAGGTCGTAGACCTCCGTCAGCTCCTCTTCGCTGTCCAGGGTGGAGAGCAGCTCCTCGCCGTCTTCCTTGATGGACTTGAGGATCACCATGCCGTAATCCTCGCTCTCCTCATCGGCCTCCTCTTCAGGTACGGCGGGAAAGAAGGCCATATAGGTCTGCCCCTTATGCTCCAGCACATCCAGCAGCTCCAGCTCGATGTCGTTGCCGTCCTCGTCCGTCACCGTGATGAAATTCGGACCAAACTCCTCGTTCATCGTCCCGCCCTCCTGTTTCCGGCTTCGCCGGTTTTGGGAGCCTCGCTCCCTGCCTCTATAGTGTAACCGCTTTTCCGCAAAATTGCAAGAGGATTTCGATATGACATTTTGACGATTTCGGCACTTCCTTTTTGTATTTTATGAAGAAATTTATCAAACCTCACAGAATTTTAATGGAAATCCACGAAAACTCCCTCTTTTTTTAGTTGACAAGCTGTGTTATACTGTAAATTGGTATATTGCATGGGGCGGCGCGCCGCTCCATAAAATACCAGTTTACGTGCCCTTGCACCCCGAAAAGGAGGTATCTTTACCCAATTATGGATCAGAATTACAACGAAAGGCCGGATGAGCGCGCCGCCGCCGGGACGCCCGCCCGTGCGAAGAAAAAAAAGAAGCGCTCCATCGGGCGCATCATTGCCAAGACCATCGGATGGATCTTCCTGACGGTGTTCACCATCTGCGTCATCGGCGTGCTGACCGCCGGCATCTTCGCCAAGATCTTTATGACCTATGTGGACACCACCCTCATCCCCTCCCTGGGAGATATCACGTCGGAAGAGATGAAGCTGGCCCTGGCCTCCACCATCTACGACAAGAACGGGACCCCCCTCCTCACCCTCTACGACAACAGCGAGGACACCGGCGGCAACCGGGAGCTGGTGAAATACAGCGAGATCCCCCGCCACCTCATCGACGCGCTGGTCTCCATCGAGGACCACCGGTTCTGGGAGCATCACGGCGTGGACTGGGTGGGCACCGTCGCCTCCATCCGGGACACCCTGCTCCACGGGAACACCCGGGGCGGCTCCACCATCACCCAGCAGCTCCTGCGGATACAGTATGATGACAAAGACGTCACCGTGCGCCGGAAGTTCCGGGAGATCTGCCGGGCCCTGGAGTACGAGAAGAGCGTGGGCAAGGAGGACATCATCACCGACTACCTGAACACGGTCTACTTCGGCGCGGGAGCCTACGGCATCCAGACTGCCGCCAAGACCTACTTCGGCAAGGACGTCAGCGAGCTGAGCGTGGCGGAGAGCGCCTGCATCGTGGGCATCACCAACAACCCTTCTCTCTATGACCCCCTCCGGGACGTGGTATTTGAAAAATCCGGCATGACCCCCCGCCAGTATAATAAAAAGCGGCAGGAGACCATCCTGGATGAGATGGTGAAGTACGGCTATCTCACCGAGGCCGAGGCCAGTGCCGCCAAGGCGGAAAAACTCATTTTCACCGACACCGACGAGTACAAGGCCCTTCACGGCATCGAGATCCCCGAGGAGACGGAGGACGAGAAGCCCGTGGATCTCAGCAAAATCTACACGTGGTTTGAGGACGAGGCCATCAACGAGGCCATCACCTTACTGGCGGACCAGTACGGCTACGCCAGGGAGTACGCCTCCAAGCTGCTTTACCAGGGCGGCTTCCACATCTACACCACCCTGGACCCGCAGGTGCAGGCCATAGTGGACGAGGTGTATCAGGACCCGTCCAATTTTGACTATCCTTCCGCGAAGGGCACGCCCATGAATTCCGCCATTACGGTGGTGGACCCCTACACCGGCGAGGTGAAGGCCATTGCCGGCGACGTGGGCGTGAAGACGGTCAACCGCGCCAAGAGCCTGGCTACCGCCCCCCGGCAGCCGGGCAGCTCCATCAAGCCCGTGGCCGTGTACGCGCCGGCCATTGAGTATGACGTGGTCAGCCCAGCCAGCATCATCGACGACTATCCCATCGACAACACCCTCCGGGCGGCCGGGTATCCCCGTAACTCCAACGGCCGGTATCAGGGCCATCTGACCGTGGCCTACGGCGTTCAGTGGTCCGTCAATACCATCTCCTCCCGGACACTGCAGAAATTGGGCTACGCGCGCTCCTTTGAGTTTATGCAGAACAACCTGGGCTTCCAGCTGGACGTCAACGATATCGCCCTGGCCCCCCTGGCCATGGGCGGACTGACCTACGGCGTGAGCACCATGGAGATGGCGGCGGCCTACGGAGCCTTTGCCAACAAGGGCGTGTATATCGAGCCCCATCTTGTTACCCGCATCGAGAACAACGACCACACCGAGACCATCATTGACAACACTGTCGCCAAGTCCTGGCCCGCCATGAAGGAGACTACCGCTTATCTGATGAACAAGATGCTGCGCAGCGTGGTCACCGGCGGCACCGGCGGCTCCGCGTCCTTCAGCGGCATGACCATTGCCGGTAAGACCGGTACCACCACCGACAACTGCGACCGGTACTTCGCGGGGTACACCCCCTATTACTCTGCCGCCGTGTGGGTGGGCTACAAGGACAAGCCCGAAAAGATCAACGCCGGGAGCAAGAACCCTGCCGCCCTGGCCTGGAAGATGGTGATGGAGAAGCTCCATGAGGGGCTGGAGGACAAGGGCTTCTTTGAGCGGCCTGAGGGCATCACCTCCGTAACGGTCTGCGCCGACTGCGGCCTGAAGGCCACGGACCTCTGCACCCAGGACTACCGGGGCAGCCGGACGGTCAGCATGGAGATCCAGGCCAGCGCCGCGCCCAAAGAAAGCTGCACCTGTCACATTGAGGTCGATGTCTGCATCCTCCCGGAGTCGGAGGACGTCTATCTGGCTGGCGAATACTGTCCGGAGGACACGGTCACCACCCGGGTCATGCTGGTGGGACGGCAGTTCCTGGGCGAGCCGGGATCCTACATCCTGGCGGAGGACAGCGACGCCCACAAGACCTACCTGGAGAGCAAGGGGCCCTGCCCCGTCCATGATGAGAACTTCGTCCCCGACCCGACCCTGCCGGAGGAGGGCGAGCCCCTGCCCGGCGACCCGGATTACCAGTGGCCGGTAGGGCCCTTCGACCCGGACAGCGTCCTGCCCGGCTGGGACAACCCCAGCGTCGAGCCGCCGGACGCCCAGGAGCCCGACCCTGACGAGCCCCAGACGGAGGACCCCGCCGCAGACCCCAGAGGGGAGGATGGCGAACCGCTCCCCCAGGAGCCGGAGGAACCCATTCTGCCGGAGGAGCCGGTCCTGCCCTGAGGACCCGCGATATCCCTGTCCCGGAACGTTTTGCAAGCGTTCCGGGATTTTTTGCAAAGGGTTATCGGAAAAAAGAACAACGGCGCCGGCGCTTTCCGTCAAAACCCTGTTGAAACTGTCCAATGTTTCCTGTATACTAGGACTATCGACATAGCGCCACCGCGCCTCGATGGAGGAAGTACGACAGAAGGAGAACCACAATGGCTACATTTACCGTGAACGGGAAGACCGTCACTACCGAAAAAAATCAGAAGCTCATCCGCTTCCTGCGGGACGAGCTGCGCCTGACCAGCGTGAAGGACGGGTGCAGCGAGGGCGCCTGCGGCACCTGCACCGTCCTGGTGGACGGCAAGGCTGCCAGAGCCTGCATTTTTACGACGGATAAGATGGAGGGCAAGAGCGCCCTCACCGTGGAGGGCCTCAGCGATTTCGAGAAGGAGGCCTACACCTACGGCTTCGGCGAAGCGGGGGCCGTCCAGTGCGGCTTCTGCATCCCCGGCATGGTCATGGCGGCCAAGGGCCTGCTGGACGGCAACCCGGACCCCACGGTGGAGGAGATCCGGTTCGCTCTGCGGACCAACATCTGCCGGTGTACCGGATATGTGAAGATCATTGAGGGCGTGCGCCTGACGGCGAAGATCCTCCGGGAGGGACGCATCCCTGACGAGGAGGAGGGCCGGTCCTGGAAGCTGGGCAGCCGGGTCCACCGCATCGACGTGGCGGAGAAGGTTCAGGGCACCGGGATCTATCCCGACGACGTGTATATGGAGGGCATGATCTGCGCCTCCGCCGTCCGCTCCGCCCATCCCCGCGCCCTGGTGAAGGCCATCCATACCGAGAAGGCCAAGGCTCTTCCGGGGGTGGTGGGCGTGTTCACCGCCGCGGACATCCCCGGGCAGAATAAGGTGGGCCATCTGGTGAAGGACTGGGACACCATGATCGCCGTGGGGAGCATCACCCACTATCTGGGGGACGCCGTCTGCATCGTGGCCGCCGAGACCCAGGAGATCCTGGAGGAGGCCAAGAAGCTGGTGGAGGTGGAGTACGAGGTTCTGGAGCCCGTCCGCTCCCCCAAGGAGGCCATGCTGCCGGATGCGCCCCTGGTCCATCAGAGCGGCAACCTCATGGCCCACAAGCACATCCAGCGGGGCAACGCCGCATTTGCCATCGCCAAGAGCAAGCACGTGATCACCCGGCAGTTCTACACGCCGTACACCGAGCACGCCTTCCTGGAGCCGGAGTGCGCCGTGGCGTTCCCGGACGGGGACGGGGTGATGATCCTCTCCACGGATCAGGGCGCCTACGACACCCAGCACGAGACCGCCCCCATGCTGGGCCTTCCCATGGAGAAGGTGAAGGTGAAGAACCTGCTGGTGGGCGGCGGCTTCGGCGGTAAGGAGGACGTCACCGTCCAGCACCACGCCGCCCTGGTTGCTTATCTCACCAAGCGGCCCGTAAAGTGCAAGCTCACCCGGGCGGAGAGCCTGCTCATCCATCCCAAGCGGCACCCCATGGAGATGGAGTTCGCCATGGGCTGTGACGAGAACGGCATCATCCAGGGCGTAGCCGCCAACGTCATCGCCGACACCGGGGCCTACGCCTCCCTGGGCGGACCGGTGCTGGAGCGGGCCTGCACCCACGCGGCGGGCCCCTACCACTACGAGAATTTCCAGATCGACGGCTACGCCTACTACACCAACAATCCCCCGGCGGGGGCCTTCCGGGGGTTCGGCGTGACCCAGACCTGCTTCGGGCTGGAGTCCATGCTGGACGAGATGGCGGACCTGGTGGGCATTTCCCCCTGGGAGATCCGCTACCGCAACGCCATCCGCCCCGGGCAGACCCTGCCCAACGGGCAGATCGTGGGCCCGGAAACCGGTCTGGTGGAGACGCTGGAGGCGGTGAAGCCCTACTATGACAAGGCAAAATATGTGGGTGTAGCCTGCGCCATGAAGAACGCCGGTGTGGGCGTGGGCATCCCCGACACGGGGCGGTGCCGCCTGACGGTGGAGGACGGAAAGGTCCACATCCGGGCCGGGGCGTCCTGCATCGGACAGGGGCTGGGCACGGTGCTGGTACAGCTGTGCTGCGAGCTGCTGGGCGTGAAGCGGGAGGACGTGGTCTATGAGCGGTCCAATACCTTCGAGGCCCCGGATTCCGGCACCACCTCCGGTTCCCGGCAGACCCTTATCACCGGCGAGGCCTGCCGCAGGGCCTGCACAGATTTGAAAAAGGCCCTGGAGGGGAAAGTACTCTCCGACTTAAATGGCACGGAATATTACGGAGAGTATCTGGCGAAGACGGACCCCCTGGGCGCTCCGGTGCCCAATCCGGTGAGCCACGTGGCCTACGGCTACGCCACCCAGCTGTGCGAGCTGGACGAGGACGGGAAGGTCAAGCTGCTGGTAGCCGCCCACGACGTGGGCAGGGCGGTGAACCCCCTGTCCTGCGAGGGACAGATCGAGGGCGGCGTGGTGATGAGCATGGGCTTCGCCCTGACGGAGCAGTATCCCCTGGAGGACTGTAAGCCCACCGCCAAATACGGCACCCTGGGCCTGCTCAAGGCCAACCAGATCCCGGAGATCAAGGCCATCGTGGTGGAGAAGCCGGGGCTGGACCTGGCCTGCGGGGCTATCGGCATCGGGGAGATCACCTCCATCCCCACCGCGCCCGCCATCGCGGACGCGTACTTCCGCTACGACGGGAAGCGGCGGTACGCGCTGCCCCTGGAGGATACGCCTTACAGCAGGAAGAAGAAATAAGGCCCGAAGCAACATATCTGCGACCCCCGCGCCGGAAATTCCGGCGCGGGGGTCTTGTTACCAAACTGTAACTTGCCTTTTCTGATATACAGTCGTATAATAAAGTCAAGTTACACAGCTGTATAACATATCCATAGGAGGGAAACATATGAAACGATTGGGCGACGCGGAGCTGGAGATCATGCTGGCGGTCTGGGCCGCGGGGGAGCCGGTGCAGTCTACCTACGTGCAGGAAAAGCTGCGGGGAGGCCGGGACTGGGCCCTCCCGGCGGTCATCACGGCCCTGAACCGTCTGGTGGACAAGGGATATCTGGCCTGTGAGAAGAAGGGCCGGGGAAATCTGTACCGGGCGCTGATTGGCGAGGAGGAGTACAAGGCCGCCGAGGGCAGGGGCATCCTGGACCGGCTCTACGGCGGCAGCTTCACCGGCATGGTGGCCTCCCTGTGCAGCGGGAAGGCCATCGGAAAGGACGACCTTGCCGAGCTGCGGCAGTATCTGGACACATTGGAGGACGAGTAAATGGAACTGATGCTGAGCCTTTTGAAATGGAGCGTCATCGTGGGGGCGGCGGCGCTGCTCCTGACGCTGTTCAAGCCCCTGTTGGACAGGCGGTACAGCGCCAAGTGGCGCTGGGGGGCGTGGCTGGTCATGGCGGTATTCCTGCTGCTGGCCCCGGTGCGGTGGGAGAGCTTCGCGCCCCGGACCGCCGACGGGCCGCCGGTGGTGATCGAGGTGCCTAAGGTGGAGGTCTCCGTCAGCCGTCAGGAGGGCATCTCCTTCCAGCGGCCCCAGGGGACGGTCCCGCCGCCGTCCGTCCCGGCGGTGAGGCCCGCCGGGACGGGGCCCCAGATTCGGAACCGGACCTTCCCGCTGGAGGAGCTGCTGATGACCCTGTGGATCGCCGGAGCGGCGCTGTTCCTCCTGTATCACGGGCTGGGGACCTGGTTCTTTACCCGGAAGGCCCGGCGGTGGAGCAGGAGCGCCGGAGAGGAGACCCTGCGGGTCTATGGAGAGGTCTGCCGGGAGATGGGCGTGAGGCGGCCCCCGGTGCTGCGGGTCAGTCCGGAGGCGGGGTCCCCCATGATGATGGGGCTGCTGCGGCCCCGGCTGATGCTGCCAACCGAGGATATCGGGGAGCGGGAGCTGGCGTTCGTCCTCCGGCACGAGCTGACCCACCACCGGCGGCACGACCTGTGGTACAAGCTGGCGCTGCTGCTGGCCAACGGGATGCACTGGTTCAATCCTCTGATCTTCCTGCTGCGGCGGGAGGCGGAGCGCGATCTGGAGCTGACCTGCGACGACGCGGTGGTGGCCCGGGCGGACGCGGAGACCCGGCGGGCCTACAGCGAGACCCTGCTGGCCTCCGTCCACCGGCAGAAGGGGCTGAGCCGGGCGGTACTGTCCACCCACTTTTACGGAGGAAAAGAAGTTATGAAGGAACGTTTTCGGAACATTCTGGGCAAGCGGGGCCGCAAATGGGGCGGGCTGGCGCTGGCCTTGGTGCTGCTGGGCACGGTAGCGGCGGCGTGTACCTTCGGGGTGAAGGCATCCCAGGACGGGGCGCTGAGTATCGAGGAGCTGGCGGAGTGGCAGGAGAAGGCCAACGCGCCGGAGGAACTGGGACAATATCTCTGGTGCATGTATACCGATGTGAGCTATATCCCGTCGGAGGAATGCATCGAAGCCACCAACGATCTCCAGCGCAGCTATAGACTGCCCAGCGTCAAGGTCGTCAGCGGGACGAAGAGCGGGGACACGGTGACGCTGGAGCTGGAGGGCAGTTTCTCTTCCGGCCTGTCCACCGGCACCCTGACGCTGGCGGACGGGGAGCCGGTCAGCTTCACCACGCCGCTGTATACCGCCGTGGAAACGGCGGCGCGGGAGGTAATGGAGGCGCAGGCGGAAGGCAATATTTCCGTAGCCAAGGAACACACCTCCAAAGAGCTTGAGTATACGGAAAAATATATCACCAGCCTGTCCTGCTCCGAGAGTTTCAATTTCGACGGCAAGACCTACTATGTATGGGAATTGTACTACCGCATGAAGCCTAATGACATCGAGAACGTCGTTTTTGTCGGCGGCATGGATGCAGAAAATGGCTGGGTAATGCAGCAGCAGTCCGTAGGCAGTCCCGTCCTGATTTTTAGCATGGATGAGGACGGCAAGATCGTCATGGAGGAGCAGATCTGGAGCAGCTCCGTCGATGAAGCGCACTACACCTGGGAGGAGTATGTCTACTGCCATACCCATCTTGGTATGGAAAATATGTACGGCATCTTTGCCGGCTGGCCGGAGCTGAATACTCCCCTACTGGAGTCCCTCCGGAACGGCCGTGAGCGATGGGTAAGGGAGTGGAAGGATGTGGCCCTCGCCTACCTGAGCAGTGTGTACGACGTCTATCCGGAAGATGGCTTTACCGTGATCCCACACGGTTTTTATGCGGACCAGGAGCAGAATGGTCACGGCAGCGCCATGGTGGTCCAGGCTGTCTGCGGGGACCGCACGGTCCTGCTTCTGATGGTTGGTGGGCAGGCCAAGTTTGACGAGGGAGAAAACGCTACTCTTACACTGACAGTCTGGCAGGTCTGTGGAGAGAAGTGGGAGCCGGACCGGCCCCAGACCGTCAAGGAGCGGGACGCGCTTCCCACAGGGGAGCTGACAGCGGGGGAGTTGGACGCTATTACCGACTACTTCAATGACCAGGAACACAACGGCCTGCTGCGGTATCCCTACAGCAGTCTCGGTCAGGGCAGGGAGTATATGGGTGTCCTGTTTTACGACCTGGGCAAATCCGTGACGGATGAGGAGGAACGGGAGACTCTGGCGGAGTCGTTCTTTGATGGGGAGATGCCCGACACTGACTGCCTCAAGCTGACCAGAGACTTCATTCAAGAGTATTTGGAGCAGAATTTTGGATCTACAGGCAACCGTGCCGTTGATCATCTCCTCTCGGACATCTGGATGGTCTTTGATACGTTAAAAAGAACGGGCTCACTGCCCTATCTGGAGAACTACGATGCGTATTATATGGTCCACGGAGACACAATGATGTCTAATTACACCTTCGACCGGGCCGAACGGGACGAGGAAGGCGTGGTGAGCCTGTACTACACCACGGACCTGTGGCAGTACAACGATGAAGGGGAGCTGGATATCCTCTGGGATCAGCCCATGCGCGCCAAGATGATACCGGGAGAGGACGGCGGATGGAAGATGCTGTCCAATCAGATTATTGAATAAGGAGAAGCGCCAGTCGGGAAACCGGCTGGCGCATTTTTTGCGGCGCGGGGGTGGTTGCAGTCCGGAGAAAAGTGTGATACACTATGCTGGAAACCCTGCCCGGTCCCGCCCGGGGCCGGAGAAACGAGGATCATGCGATGAGAATGCTTTTCAAACAGCGGCTTTTCTCCTGGTTCGACAGCTATGACATCTACGATGAGTCCGGCGCGGTGCTGTTCACCGTGGAGGGCAAGCTCAGCTGGGGCCACTGCCTCCATATCCTGGACGCCGCCGGACAGCATATCGGCACCGTGCAGGAGCGGGTGCTGACCTTCCTGCCCCAGTTCGAGCTGTACGCCTACGGGGACTATCTGGGATGCCTGAAAAAGGAGTTCACCCTCTTCACGCCCCGGTTCGTGTTCGACTGCAGCGACTGGCAGGTGGAGGGCAGCTGGACGGAGTGGGACTACGCCATCACCAGCCCCAGCCAGGGCCTGGTGGCCGCCATCGGCAAGGAGCTGTTCAACTGGACGGACACCTACGTCATCGACGTGGAGGACCAGTCCAACGCCCTGTGCGCCCTGATGGTAGTGCTGGCCATCGACGCGGAGAAGTGCGGCAAGGGTTAGGAGGTACGAAAGATGAATATCCCACCCATTGAGACGGAGCGCCTGTACCTGCGGGGCTTTACGCCGGAGGACGCCCGCTTCGCCCTGAGCATCTGGAACGACCCGGAGATGGGGGAGTACCTGATGGACGAGGCCATGGAGACCATTGACGAAGAGTACCTGCGAACGATCGAGAAGCTGGGCGAGGACGAGGAATGCTGTTACCTCATCGCCGTGGACAAGACCGCTGGGACGCGGATCGGCACCTGCAGCTTTCTCCCGGTGGGGGACGTGTACGACATCGCCTACTGCGTCCACAGGGACTTCTGGCGGCAGGGCTACGCCACCGAGATGGTGGGCGGCATGATCGGCTGGGCCAGAGAACAGGGCGCGAAGAAGGCCACCATCCTCATATTCAGCGAGAACCCCGGCTCCAACGCCATCGCCCGGAAGTTCGGCTTCCGGATTGCGGAGACGAGGACCGTCAAAAAGCGGGGCACCGACAGGGAATTTCTGGAATACAAGTATGAGCTGGAACTGTAAGCGCCCCTCCATTCCCGCCATGACGAAAGGAGCGTGACCGCCATGGAGCATCCCTTAGCGGACCGCATCCGGCCCCAGAGTCTGGACGAGGTCGTCGGACAAAAGCATCTGCTGGGCGGGAACGCCCTGCTGCGCCGGTTCATCGAAAAGGGCACCGACGCCAACATGGTCTTCTACGGCCCCTCGGGCACCGGGAAGACTACCATCGCCAACATCATCGCCAAGCGCACCCACCGGACCCTCTACAAGCTCAACGCAACCACCGCCTCCCTCCAGGACGTGAAGGGCATCATCGGGGACGTGGGCACGCTGATGGCTCCCGGCGGCGTGCTGCTGTATCTGGATGAGATCCAGTACTTCAACAAAAAGCAGCAGCAGTCCCTGCTGGAATTCATGGAGAACGGCTCCATCACCCTCATCGCCTCCACCACGGAAAACCCCTACTTTTACGTCTATGCCGCCCTTCTCAGCCGCAGCACGGTATTCGAGTTCAAGCCCGTTACCGCCGCCGACGTGCGTCCCGCCGTGGACCGGGCGCTGGCGCTGGTGCGGTCGGAGAGCCCCCTGCCCCTCAGCTGGGAGGAGGGCGTGCCGGACTACATCGCCCGCGCCTGCGGCGGGGACGTGCGCAAGGCCATGAACGCGGTGGAGCTGCTCTACGAGGCGGCCCCGGCGGAGGACGGGGAGCTGGTACTGACCGTGGCGGACGCAGAGCAGGTCTCCCAGCGCAGCGCCATGCGCTACGACAGGGGGGGCGACGCCATGTACGATCTGGCGTCGGCGCTGATGAAGTCCCTTCGGGGCAGCGACCCGGACGCGGCGCTGCACTATCTGGCCCGGTTTTTGGAGGCGGGGGACCTCATCACCCCCTGCCGGAGGCTGCTGTGTTCCGCCAGCGAGGACGTGGGCATGGCCTACCCCCAGGCCATTTCCATCGTGAAGGCCTGCGTGGACACGGCCATGCAGCTGGGGCTCCCCGAGGCCCAGCTGCCCCTGGCTCAGGCGGCGGTGCTGCTGGCCACCGCCCCCAAGTCCAACAGCGTGATCAACGCCATCGGCGCGGCCTGGGCGGACGTGAAGAAGGGACGGACCGGGTCCGTCCCCAGAGAATTGCAGAACGTCCACGCCGATACCACCGGCCAGGAGCGGGAACAGGGGTATCTCTACCCCCACGACTTCCCGGGCCATTGGGTACGGCAGCAGTATCTCCCCGACGAGCTGGCAGGGGCCGGCTATTACCGGTACGGGGACAACAAGACCGAGCAGGCCGCCAGGGCCTACTGGGAGAAGCTCAAGGGCGGTCAGTAGCGCCAGTTTTCCACCGGACCGTCGGTAATGAAGTACCGCAGCTCCCCCGGCTCCCGCGCGGGACCCAGGTCCTGGATGATCTGGAGCTTGATCTTCCGGGTGTCGGGCCGGATGGACTTTATGTAAACGGAGACCCGGTCCCCCGGGAGGACGTCTCCCCGCCACTCCGCCAGGCCGGACAGGTTGGGGGTCAGCTCCACAAAGACGCCGTATTCCTTCACCCCTCTTACGATGCCGGGAACGGCCTCGCCGGGGGCAAAGGACGCCGCGTTCTCCAGCCAGGTGCCCAGCAGCTCCTTGTGGGTCAGGTAGAACCGGCAGGCGGTGACGTCGATATCCGTCACCACCGCCAGGATGTCCTGCCCCACCCGGAACCGGTCCGAGGGATGGGAGACCCGGGAGACGGAGAGGTTCTCCAGAGGGATCAGGGACGTGACGCCACACCCCAGGTCCACGAAGGCCCCGAAGCTCTCCATATGGGTCACCCTGGCGGGCAGGACGGACCCCACGGCGGCGTGTTCCAGCAGCCAGGCGATGGCCTGCTCCTGGGCCGCGCGGCGGGAGAGGGTGAGATGGGGCCTCCCGCCGCCGTCCACCGTCAGGCCGGTGATGGTGAAGCAGGTGGGCCGTCCCACCCGGGAGAGGGCGGCGATGTCCCGCTCCGCGCCGCTGATGGCGGGATGGACCGCGTCCGGGCGGGGGATGGTCCCCTCCCAGCCGCCGAAGCGGACCGTCAGGTCCCGCTTCCCGTCGCAGCGGATGGCCACGCCCTCCAGTACCGTTTGTTCCTCCATGGCCTGCCGGAGGACGTCGAGGGGCTGGTTTTCCGGAAACAGAGGGCCCGCGCCCTCTGGCAGATATTCGTTCCTGCGCATATATGGCACCGTCCTTGCTTTTCTTGATATAGGACAGTGTATGCGCCCCGGTGCTTGACCGGTGAACAGATGAGGTGATTTCTTTATGGATCTGAAGCTGAACGACCGGGTGGAGCTGAAAAAGCCCCACCCCTGCGGGGGGAAGGTCTGGACCGTGGGCCGGGTGGGGATGGACATCAAGCTCCGCTGCGAGACCTGCGGGCATGAGCTGATGCTCCCCAGGAGCAAGGCGGAAAAGGCGATCAAAAAAATCTTAGACGGGGAGGGGAGAGCATGAGTCAAAAGTGGGTCAAGATCATTTCTCGGGTCATTATCGGGGTGCTGGTCGGCACGATGCTGCTGGGGATGATCAGTTATGCGTTTATGGGGATGTGAGGCTGCGGCTGTCAGCGCCATCCGGGACACCGATATCGCCGCCGGCAGGGGACCGGGCTTTCGCCCGGTCCTCTATTCTTATAGACGCCCACGGGCGGCAGCTTCCTGCAGATTGTCACCGAATGATAGCAGAACCCCACGGAAATGATACCAAATGGTAGCATTTTTGCGGGGTGATTTATTTGAAATTTTCAAGAATAAGAGACTTAAGGGAAGATCACGACAAGACCCAGGAAGAGATCGCGACCTATCTGATCATGAAGCGCGGCGTCTATCAAAGATATGAGAGCGGCGACCGCGAGATACCCGTCTGGGCGCTGATCAAGCTGGCCGACTACTACCAAACCAGCACTGACTACATCCTGGGCCGCACGGACCGGCGTGAGTCGGTCAAGTAGCCGTGCGGCGGCTCATGTGGTTCGCCCTGCCCTTCGGGGCGGGGTGCGGATTGTGCCAGTACCTGCTGCCGGAGGGCGCGCGCCTCTGGACGGCGGCGGGGGTGCTGCTGCTGGGGCTGGCGTCCCTGGCCCTGGGGGGCCGGGCGCGGCTGGCGGCGCGGAT
>CAJTVO010000084.1 GCA_910579485.1 uncultured Oscillospiraceae bacterium
AAAGCGGTCCCGCCGGACAAACCGGCGGGACCGCTTGGATGCTTCTTTTACTTTTGGGGGATCAATACATGCCGCCCATATCCATGCCGCCGCCTGCGGGAGCGGGGGCGGGAGGCTCGGGCTTATCGGCCACCAAGGATTCGGTGGTCAGCACCATGGCGGCTACGGAGGCGGCGTTCTCCAGTGCGGAGCGGGTCACCTTGGCGGGGTCCACGATGCCGGCGGCGATCATGTCCACGTACTCCTCCTTGTAGGCGTCGAAGCCGGTGCCCTTGGCGGCCTTCTTCACGTTCTCCAGGACCACGGAGCCGTCCAGACCGGCGTTGGCGGCGATCTGACGGATGGGGGCCTCCAGAGCCTTGGCGATGATCCGGGCGCCGGTCTTCTCGTCGCCCTCCAGCTCCTCCACCAGCTTCTCCACGGCGGGGATGGCGTTGACGAACACGGTGCCGCCGCCGGAGACGATGCCTTCCTCCACAGCGGCCTTGGTGGCGTTGAGGGCGTCCTCGATGCGGAGCTTCTTCTCCTTCATCTCGGTCTCGGTGGCAGCGCCCACCTTGATGACGGCCACGCCGCCGGCCATCTTGGCCAGACGCTCCTGGAGCTTC
This sequence comes from uncultured Oscillospiraceae bacterium, assembly GCA_910579485.1. Lineage (GTDB taxonomy): Bacteria > Bacillota > Clostridia > Oscillospirales > Oscillospiraceae > Pelethomonas. The sequence goes on from CAJTVO010000084.1 coordinate 609, forward strand.
TCCCGGTCATAGTCAGAGGTGGTGGTCTCAATCTGGCTGCGAATCTGGTCCACGCGGTCCTTGATGGCCTGGCTGTCGCCGGCGCCGTCCACGATGACGGTGTTCTCCTTGGTGACCTTGACCTGACGGGCGCGGCCCAGCATGGAGAGGTCGGCGGTCTTCAGCTCATAGCCCAGCTCCTCGCTGATGACCTGGCCGCCGGTGAGGATGGCGATATCCTGGAGCATCTCCTTGCGGCGGTCGCCGAAACCGGGGGCCTTGACGCACACCACGTTCAGGGTGCCCCGCAGACGGTTCACCAGCAGGGTGCTGAGGGCCTCGCCCTCCACGTCCTCGGCGATGATGACCATCTTCTTGCCGGACTGGACCATCTGCTCCAGCAGGGGCAGGATGTCGGCGATGACGGAGATCTTCTTGTCGGTGATGAGGATATAGGCGTCGTCAACAACGGCCTCCATCTTCTCCATGTCGGTTGCCATGTAGGGGGAGATATAGCCCCGGTCGAACATCATGCCTTCCACGACCTCGCTGTAGGTCTCGCTGGTCTTGGACTCCTCGATGGTGATGACGCCGTCGGCGGAGACCTTCTCCATAGCCTCGGCGATGAGCTTGCCGATCATAGCGTCGCCGGAGGACACGGTGCCCACGCGGGCGATGTCGTCGGTGCCGTTGACCTTCTGGGAGTCGGCCTTGACGGAAGCCACGGCGGCCTCGACGGCCTTGGCAACGCCCTTCTTCATGACGATGGGGTTGGCCCCGGCGGCAAGATTCTTGAGGCCCTCGCCCACGATGGCCTGGGCCAGCAGGGTGGCAGTGGTGGTACCGTCGCCGGCCACGTCGTTGGTCTTGGTGGAGACTTCCTTCACCAGCTGCGCGCCCATGTTCTCAAAGGGATCGTCCAGCTCGATCTCCTTGGCGATGGTCACGCCATCGTTGGTGATGAGGGGAGCGCCGAACTTCTTATCCAGCACCACGTTGCGGCCCTTGGGGCCCAGGGTGACCTTGACGGTATCCGCCAGCTGGTTGACGCCAATTTCCAGTGCCTTGCGGGCTTCCTCGCCGCGCTTGATCAATTTAGACATATCGCATAACCTCCAATAATTTTGATCCGTTTCTCCGCGCCTTACTCCACGATGGCCAGGATGTCGCCCTGGCGGACGATGGTGAACTCATCATCGCCGATCTTCACGTTGGAGCCGGAGTACTTGTCGGTGATCACCTTGTCGCCGGGCTTCACGGACATGACGACCTCCTTGCCGTCCACCGTGCCGCCAGGGCCGACGGAGACGACCTCGGCTACGGAGGGCTTCTCCTTGGCGGCAGAGGTGAGGATGATGCCGCCCTTGGTGGTCTCCTCCGCCTCCATGGGCTTGAGGACGACGCGGTCTGCTAAAGGTGTGAGCTTCATAGTGTGGTTCCTCCTATATCAATTTTATTGAAAACGAATCGAGCACCGTTAGCACTCAAACTCCAGGAGTGCTAACGGTGCTTATCTTACATCATCTCAGGCAGGATTGCAAGAGGATTTTGCGAAAAATTTGGTGCTTTTACAAAATGTTCACAAAGTAGGCGGCAGAGGAGGAGGCCGGGGTCCGGCTGTATCCTCCTCCGCGCAAAAATTATAGACTGCCGGACTGCTCCGCGTTGGCGGCCTTGTTCTCCTGGATGCCGCCGATGATGAACAGGAGCGGGCCGACGATGCCGCTGGCCGCCGAAAAGACGCCCCGCAGGGAGAACAGCTGGCCCAGACTGAACAGGCCGATCACCAGGAGGGCGATCCCCCAGCCCAGGAAGAAGGTGTACTTCTGGGGATTCTTCTTACAACGGGACAGGCCCACAGCGCCTACGATGATGTTGATGATCATCAGTATGGCGGCAAAGACGATCACCGCAATGGCGACCGCGTTGGCTATGCCCGTCACCGCGCCGCTGCCGAACAGGCCGTCGCTCTCCTGCATAGCATATTCGTCCAGAGTCCGCATGGTCTCGTCATCCATGACCGTCATGGCCAGCATGACGGCCGCGCCGTTGAAGATGCCGATCAGTCCGGCCACGATACCGCCGATCAGGATGCAGAAGGAACCAATCTTGAGCAGCACATTCTCTTTCTTTTCCGTAAGGTTGTCCATTTTAACGTCCTCCTTACCGTCACCCAAGGGCCAGACTCATCAAGACCGCCAGCAGCAGCAGGATCAGCCAGCCGCCTGCCAGAAGCACCACGGACAGAAGGATGCGCACGCCCACGGGGTAGGTCTCCGTGGCGGACACCTTCAGGGTCAGATAAAACGCCAGAAAAGCGAGGAGCGCGGGCAGCATCCCGCCCCCCAGGCACATGGTCAGGTCCAAGATCGCAAAGATGTACCCCCAGAAAGGCACCTTGCTGATAGGCGTATAGGGCTTCCCGGTGATCTGATCAACGCCGTCCACGACCAGGTGGGTCCGGAACAAGCCGGAGGTCAGCATGACCTTCCCCTCCGGGATCGGCAGATCGTATTCCATGGGGATGAAGAGGATGTTCCGGTGGGGCAGAGACCGTATGTACTGCGTCGTTCCGTTGATGTCCACCCGGCCAAAGCTCTTCAACTTAATGGTGTAGGGTTTTCCTTGCAGTTGGATTTCAAATGGTTTCATGTGAGAAGCAATCTCCCTTCTAAAAATGTCCGGCAGAGCCGCCCACATCCCACCCGTGCCAACAGCGCGCTACCACGGAATGATCGTTCCGTGGTAGCAGCAGTGGACAGCACTGAGCAGCCTGCCGTGTGCAGTTTGCATTTTACCCTACCAAGGTAATAATTTCAAGTGGCAAACCCAATATTTAAGATATGAAATTCAACGCCGGACAGGGCAGCCCTTCTGTCCGGGATTTTTTGACGCCTTTTTACGCGGCTCACTCATGACCGAATGTCCTCAATACGTTTATGTACTTTTTCTTTACCACGGAACGATCATTCCGTGGTTAATTTACGCTTGGAACGTCCCTCTGCGCCGGATATCTTATTTTTTCAGCAGCTTTTTATATGACCAGCCGCATTTTTTCCAGCTGCCGCCGGTGCGCGGTCCCCGACTCCATCGTATAAACGCGAGTCGTGTTGATGCTGCTGTGTCCCAGAATGTCCGCCAGCCGGACGATATCCTTTTCCAGCGCGTAGTAGGTCCGGGCAAAGAGATGGCGAAGATTGTGGGGAAATACCTTGCTCTCCGCCACGCCGGCCTCCCGGCACAGCGCCTTCATATCGTGCCAGATATTGCTCCTGTCCAGCGGCTTGCCGTTTCGGGTCACAAAAACAGGCCCGGCGGCGATTTTTTGCGCCCGCGCGTATTGCAGCAGCGCCTTCCGCAGCTTCTCCGGCAGGAATACGGTACGGTTTTTCCCCTTATTGGACACCTCCGCCCGGCCAAGCCTTACGGCCTCCACGGTGAAAAACCGCAGCTCGCTGACCCGGATGCCGGTGGCGCAGATGCTCTCCATCACCAACAGCAGCCGGTCGTTTTTCCGCGTCCGCGCCGCCGCCAGTAGGCGGCGGTACTCCTTCTCCGTCAGTTCCTTCTCCTCCTCCCGGAAGACACGGCGCTGGACCCTCACCGCCTTCAGCCTGCATTCCCCCAGCCCCAGGAGGTCAAAAAAGCGGTTCAGCGCGGCCACGGCGCCATTGACCCCTGCGGGAGCCCTCTGTTCGCACAGCTCCGCCTTGTAGGCCAGCGACAGTTCCCGGTCCGCCGCCCGGCCCTTCAGCCACCGGGCAAAGTGCGCCGCCTCCCGGCAGTATTTCTCTATGGTGGCGGGACTTCTCTCCTCCGCCCGCAGTGCGGCGGCAAAGCGTGTCAGGTCTTTTTCGGTGATTTTCATAAAGAGCCCCCTTTCATGGAACAACGATAGTGTTACACAAAAGGGGGAAAATTTGTATTCTTTTTTACAGCTTTCCCACCGCCAGCAGATTATCCTTTCCCATACCGCACACGCAGGGATTTGACTCATACTGGCATCCTTATTGCGAGAGAGTTTTTAGAAACTTTTCGGGGGAACAAAATATTCACAAAGCGGGGAAAGATTCATCATGGATCGCATTTTCTTCTTCAATATCCACATCAATAATTTCTCCGGAACAAATGCTTTCCACAATATGGTCCTCTTCTGGCGTTGATACATGATGTGGGTTAGAAAGCATAGTATCTTGAAGTGCATCTTTCAAGCGATAGCAGCATGGCTTGAATGCCAAAAATGTCAAACCACCTCCAATTACCCCACCAACAATCGGAATAGCCTTTTTGAAAAATCCAGCAAATACACTTCTTGTCAGTTTTATGCCAAACCATTTCAGTATGCTTTTAACCAATGGATAAAATGCGCCCTTGGTAAGCGCCATGTTGAGCAATTTTTTCTCTACACCTATTGCAAGTGCCTTCGCCATCCCTTTGATTGCATTATTTGCACCTGCCACTCCGTTCATTACGCCAAGACACATAATGATAGCATTTATCGTTTCACTGTCCAACTGCAGCCCGTCTTCCCCTACATCAATTTCCGGGAATCCATACAGATACAAAAGTTTTTGCGTGGCTCGAAGCGTGTATCCATAATATTGGACAATATCAGCTGGTATGGTTGCAGCCATTGCCCACCCGCCAGGGGCTCCCAATGCAACAGAAATGCCGGAAACACAGTTCCGTTCAAGCGCAATTACATTATCAGCAATTTTGGCAATCTCCTTAGGCGAAATACCCGCTTGTGCAGGAGTAGTCGCGATTGCTTTGTCGATCACATCCTGGGGATGATTTTTAAATAATTCTTTCTGCAAAAATGCTGCCCGCGAGATATGAACTCCAGGTGTCTTGACTGCAAGGATGATGATATCTTCAATACCTAACTCGCCATCACCATTTTGGTCAAGTGCATTTACGACGGCGTTTGGTGTGCTAAGCATAGCATCTACGCTCTTATCCAGCAGTTCTTTAGGATTCATTTTCGCCATTTATCTGTCCTCCATCATAATTATTGCTAGTCCAGCGAATAAACACTTTGACCAGTCAATATAGGAGTCGTAATTTTTACGAAAAATAAATTGGTCCTTACGTTGGCAGCGGCACGCAGGTCGCGTTGGGACTGCACCCCGCCGGACCGAAAAAGTTCACCTTCTTCTCCGACAGGCGCAGCGTCACCTCCCGGCTGTACGCGCACTCCCCGTCCAGGCATGTGACGATATCCTTCCCGTCCCCGGAGCGGATCACGATCTCTCTCGCAGTATAGCACCGGGCGGCCTCCGGAAACTTGTAATACCGGCCTACGGAGTAATCTCCCACCAGCCGCAGGAAGGTTGCCCGGCTCACGCCCCGGACCACCAGGGTATTGAGCACCCCGTCGTCCATCTTCGCCTCCGCCACAGGCATGAAGCCCCCGCCGTAGTACCGCCCGTTGCACACCGCCGCCAGAACGAAGGAGCGCTCCGGCAGCGGCTTTCCGTCCAAAATCACCGTCCAGCTGTGGCGCAGGCCCCGGAGAAGGAAGTTGACCCCGAGGGAGACGATATAGCTGCCCTGTCCTCCCAGCATGGGGAGCTTCCCGTAGGTATGTACGTCGTCCGCCACCTGGGCGTCGAAGCCGGAGCAGGCCACCGTCAGGGCTAGCCGTCCGTTGCAGTCGATGGCGTCCAGGGGGAAGGCGGGGCCGTCCCACAGGTTTTCCGGGTCAGAGAATAGAGGGGCCTTGTCCCCGAAATTCTTCAGGAAGTCGTTGCCCGTGCCCACGGGGATGCAGGTCATGGCGGCGTTTTCATATCCAGCCACGCCGTTGGCGGCCTCGTTGGCGGTCCCGTCGCCGCCGCAGGCATAGATCCGCAGCGGCTCTCCCCGCTCCGCCAGGGACCGCGCGGTCTCCATGGCGTGACCGGGGCGCTTGGTGAGGATGCACTCCACATCCAGGCCGTGGCGGACGGCCAGGGCCTTGGCCATGTCCATCATACGGGCGGTGCAGTCCTTTTTCCCGGCGGTGGGATTGATGATAAATACGTGCTTCATTTCTCCCGTCCCTCTCTGCTCTCTTTTTGTAAGTTAAGCCGCGTTATTTTGCCTCAGCCAGCTTTCGGAGGGCCTCCTCCTTCGTTTCCACGAAGAAAAAGTCCCTGCCCTTGTTGGATTCGTAGATAAAGTCCTTCAGCGGCTTGCTGGTGTACCGGGCGTAGTCCCCCCAGATAGCCGCCTTGACGTGATAGTTGATAAATTTTTGCAGGATCTCCCCGGCCATGCCGGTGCTGAGGATGAAAAAGTCCTCCGCGATCACCCGCTTGTCGATGGCGAGCCTGTCCGCGCCGGTCTCATATTTGGCCGACATGGCGAGCTCCAGGGCGGAGGCGGCATCCGTGACCACCTTCTCCTCCCCGGTGACCACCGCGATGGTCACACTGTTCTCCTTGATGTATTCGATTTGCATCATATTACTCCTTGTTTTCTGTCTCGCAAAAGAACGCCCGCGCCGCCCCGGCGTCCCGGGCGATCTGCGCCCTCAGAGCCTCCAGGCCGGCAAAGCGCATCTCCGGGCGGAGCATCTTCAAAAATTCCACCCGGCAGTCCGCGCCGTAGAGCTCTCCGATGGGCTCCAGCAGGTGGCTCTCCACCGTCACGCCGCCGTCGGTGTCCACCGTGGGGCGCACGCCCACGTTGGTCACGGCGGGGCGGGCCGCTCCATCCACCGTCACCCGGGCGGCGTAGACGCCAAAGGCGGGCACCAGCTGCCTGGGATCGGGGATCAAATTCACCGTGGGCGCTCCCAGCCGGGAGGACCCCAGCCGCTTCCCATGGCGCACCAGCCCGGAGATCGCGAAAGGCCGTCCCAGGAACCGGGCGGCTTCCTCCGCCTCTCCCCGCTCCAGCAGGGCGCGGATATGGGTGGAGCTCACCGTCACGCCCTCCAGCTGGACGGCGGGGATGATGTCGCACCCTATTCCCAGCGCCGCCGCCTTCTCCCGGAGGAGGGCCGCGGTGCCGCTGTTTTTGTGGCCGAACCGGAAATCGTGTCCCGCTACCAGCCACCGGGCCCGGTAGGTCTCCGCCAGCATGACCACGAAGTCCTCCCAGGGCATGGTCATCATAGCCCGGTCGAAGGGCGCGGCGATGACCTCCATCCCCGGGAACAGCTCCCGCGCCGCGCGGCTCCGCTCCCGGACGGTCGTCAGCAGTGGCACCGGCGTTCCGGTGACGAACTCCCGTGGGGAGCGGTCGAAGGTCAGCAGCGCCGGGGCCAGCCCCAGGTCTCCCGCCCGTTCCGCCGTCCGGCGCAGCAGGGCCTGGTGGCCCAGGTGGACACCGTCAAAAAAGCCCAGGGCGATCGCCCGGTCCCCCCGTTCCTCCATCGTGCTCCCTCCCTCTGGGCGGCCTGGTTCAGCCGCCGAAAAAATTCTTGATAGACCGCAGTGCCCCGTCCTCATACCGGCTCAGGCAGAGAAACTCCTTCTCCCGGCTGTAAACGCGGTACTGTCCCGGCTTCAGCCCGGGGACGGGGACAGGGCTCCCATTGCGCGCCATCCGCTCCATCCGGGGCGAGGCCAGCAGGAAAATCGGACAGTCCGCGAAAAAGCAGTCCACCGGCATCAGCAGGGCCTCCCCCTGCTCCTGGACCTGTTCCAGGGTCACGGCGTCCTCCAGGGTGAACCCCGCCGCCATGGTCCGGCGCAGCTCGTCCATACAACCGCCGCAGCCCAGGGCCTGTCCGATGTCATGGCACAGGGTGCGGACATAGGTCCCCTTGGAGCACCGGACCCGCAGCAGGAACCGGTCCGGCCCCGTCTGTTCCAGCACCTCCAGGGCGTGGATGGTGACGGGCCGGGGGTCCCGGTGGACCTCCCTGCCCTTCCGGGCCAGCTCGTAGAGCTTCTTTCCGTCCCGCTTGATGGCGGAGAACATGGGCGGGATTTGCTGAATGGGCCCGGTGAACCGGGGCAGGACCGCCTCCAGCGCGCCGCGGTCCACCGAAACGGCCCGCTCCTCCAGCACCTCCCCGGTGCTGTCCTGGGTATTGGTGACCATCCCCAGGCGCAGTCCGGCAACGTACTCCTTATCGCCCTTCTCCGCGAACTCCACCGCCTTGGTGGCGCTGCCCACGAACACGGGCAGTACGCCGGTGGCCATAGGGTCCAGGGTCCCCCCGTGGCCGATCCGGCGCTCCCCCAGGATGCCCCGCAGCTTGGCGCAGACGTCCATGCTTGTCCATCCTGCGGGCTTGTCAATGATCAGGATACCGCTGGGCATGGCTTATTCCGCCGTACCGTCAGTGGAATCGGGGGACCCGGCTTCGGTCCCGTCCTCACCGGATCCGTTATCCGCCGGTTCCTGCTCCTCGGCGGGGTGCAGGGTCTGCAGCGCGTCAATGTAGGCGGTATACAGCGCCCCGATGTCGATGCCGTCCAGGGCCTCGCTGCGGACCACGCCGCCCAGGGCGGACTCCATCTGGACATCTAGGTACTCGTACAGATGGTTCTCCGCCAGAGTGCGCAGATGGTCTTCGGTCAGCTCCTTCCGCAGAAGGATGTGGTAGCCGTAGTCGCTCTCCACGATGCCGCTGATCTCGCCGGGCTTGAGGGCGAAGGCGGCGTCCTTGAACTCCTGGACGAAGTTGGTGTCAGGATCGATGAGATAGCCCGCGCCGCTCTCCCGGCCCGGGTCCTCGCCGTAGGTATCCGCCAGCTCGGTGAACAGGGCCTCCAGATCATCGCTGGCCTGGAGCTGGGACAGGAGATCCTCCGCCTGGGCCTTCTTGGCCGCCGCTTCCTCCTCGGGCAGAGGCTCGTTGGTGGCGGTGTCCTTGGTGGCCAGCAGGATGTGGTCCACGTAGGCATCGTCGTCACTGGGGGCCTGATAGATATCGCTGGCGGGGTCGCCGGCCAGCTCCGCCAGGTGCTGGTAGAGGTACTGGGAGGCCACCATCCGGGTGTGGCTCTCCTTGGAGATGCCCATCTCATAGAGGCTCTGCTCGAAGGCCTCCTCCCCGCCGGACTGCTCCGCCTGCTGGGCCAGCAGCTCGTCGATGGCGGCCTGGTCCTCCGCGGTCAGCTCGATGTCATGGGCCTTGGCCACGTTCTCCAGCAGGGCGTAGGACAGGGCGTTGTTCTCCGCGTTCTGCCGGACGATGTCCGCCACGGGGTCGCCGTCCAGGGTCTGATCCCACTTGATGCGGCCTTCCTCGTCCACGTTCTCCCCGTACATGCCGTAGGAGAGCTTGAACATGTTCAGCTGGTACTCCAGCTCATAGCTCTTATTCATCACCCAGTAGAGGTACAGATCCGCCGGAATGCCGTTGCCGTCCACTTCCAGCACGGTCTCGTTCATATCCAGGTCCGTCAGGGTGGTAAAGATGCTGCCGCCGCCCTCCGCCGTTCCATCCTGATCGTTGGTATCGCCGGTCTGCAGGGTGGTGAAGATGCTGCCGCAGCCCACGCACAATGTCAGCACCAGGATCGAGGCCAACAGGCTGCTAAAGATTCTTTTCATGTCATGCTTCCTTTTCAATGGTAATCATAATTTTGCCCCCGCCTCCGGCATCGGAGCGGACGCGCGGTCTTATCATACCACGGTTTTTCCCGGGATACAACGTTTTTTTCTTTTTTCCTGGCGGTATATGCCGCCAGGAAAAAAGAAAATGACGGCGCTGTCATCAGACAGCGCCGCCTCTCCCTCTGCGCGGAGTAGTTATTCCGCTTCCATGATCTTGATCTGATCCGCCTGATACTGGGTCTCGCTGAGCACGATGTCCGTGATCTTCGCCACGTCCTCCGTCTGCAGGCCGTCCTCGGCGGCGGAGACCACCACGCTGATGCTGTTCTCCCCCATGAAGGCCACGCAGTCGGCGTACCCCTTGGCGATCACCAGGTTCTCGATCTGGCCCTCCAGCATGGTGTAGCCCGCCAGGGTCTGGATGGCCCGGTTGGCGTCGTCCAGAGCTCCCTGCTCCACGTTGTCCTGGGCGGAGGCTTCCCGCAGCAGGCTCAGGGCGTTATCCCTGGACTGCTGGCGGCTGAGCCGGGCGGTGTCGAAGTAGCTGCTGGCGGGAGCGCTCCCGCCGTCGGCCAGGCCGCCGTCAATGGCGGTGGGCACGCCCCCTACCAGGGCCGCGTCCCCCAGGACCTTGGTGGTCACGCCGCCGTCCTTTTCGGGCGCGGCATCCTTGTTCTCCTGGGTGGCGGACAGACTCTGCGTCCCCGCCGGGGCGGCGTCCGCCCCCACGTCTCCGGCGTAGCGCCAGTTGAGATAGACCGCCGCGCATACAAACAGCAGCACCGTCGCCACCACGGCGTTCCGCTTCCATTGTTCCTTCATATTTCCATTCCTCCTCATGATTTATCGATCGATCATTTCCCGCTCCGCCGCGCCGGCGGCGGCCGCGTCCTGCCATTTGACCACGGCGATGCGGTCGCTCCCCAGTCCCGTCAGGGCGGAGACCGCCGAGACCACCTGGAACCGGACCGCGTCGTTCCCGCCGCCCTCGCAGACCACCAGGGCCCCCCGGTACTGGGGGTATTTCTCCTGGGTGACGACCACGCCCCCGGCGTCCGTCACCGGCTGGGACGAGCGCTCATAGCTGTCCGGGGCCTGTGCGCTGCCGCTGTAGCGCAGGGAGCTGTCCTGGGCCAGGACCCGTTCGCCGCCGCTGTGGAGGGTCAGCATGACCTCCACCCGCCCCACGCCTTCGATCTTGCCCAGGATGTCCGCCATGGACTTCTCCGTCTGAGCCAGGTCCGTCCCGGCGGCGGGCTCGGCCCCGGCGGGCGCGGCGGCGCCGTCCTTCCGCTCCATGGGCCACAGCAGGAGCAGCCCTCCCAGGACCGCCACCAGCAGTACGTATTTATACTTTCCCAATACCGCCAAGGGGTTCGTCAGCTTTCGCTTTCCTTCCTCTTTTGCCATGTCTCTTCCTCCAGCCAGATTTGTTTTTCGGCGGGGATCCCCACCTCCTCTTCCAACCATCTCGCCAGCTCCCCGCTGTAACGCCCCCGGACGGTCACGGACTCCGGCAGGGGGATGCCGCCCTCCCCCGGAGCCGCGGCCACCGATACCGTGCAGTCGAGTCCCAGCTGGTTCGCTTTGTCCCATATATATGCTTTGGTCTTCTCCGCTATGATAGCGGAAAGGGCCTCCTGCTGATTTTTCCGGTAGGTCTCAGCCAATTCCTCCCCCTGGAGCTCCAGGGGGCCTATTTCCAGCTCCAGCCCCTCCCAGCATCCCCCGGCCAGGGGGCGCAGGATCGCCAACGCCAGCAGCAGCCCGCCCACCAGGCGCACCATGGCCTGCTCCCTGCCCTTGGGGGCCAGCTGCCGGGCCAGCCCGGCGGCCAGGGACGTGAGGACGATGCCCAGAAGCCACGATCTCATATTGCCACCCCCCTTAACCCGGCGTCAGCGCCGTCATGGACGAGAGAAGGGAGATCAGCAGCACCACCGCCGCCGCCCCCGTCATGGCCAGCACCAGGGCGAAGGCATCCCCCAGCATGGAGATCAGCTTGGTGAGCTTCCCGGGCCCCGCCGCCGCCGACACCAGGGACGCGGCCTGATAAAACAGGTACTGGCACCCCAGATGGAGGAAGGGCGTCAGGCAGGCTCCCAGCAGGGCCAGGGTGCCCAGGGTGCCCGCCATCCCCCGGAGGAGCCCCGCCCCGGCCAGCACGCTCTCCGCCGCCTCCGAGAGGATGCCGCCCACCACCGGCACGGCGGCAGACACCGCCGATTTGGCCAGCTTCACCGCGTGGGCGTCGGCGGCGCCGGCCACCGCGCCGCTGATGGTGAGATAGGTGACGAAGACCGTCAGCAGGCCGCCCAGGACCCAGCCCACCGCCTTTTTCAGCAGCTCACCCACCCGCTCCAGAGCCTCCCCCTCCACCACCGCCGACGCCGCGGCGATGCCGATATAGAGGTACACCGCTGGCAGCAATATCCGCTCGATCACCGTCAGCAGCAGGCTGGAGAAGAACACCGCAGCCACCTGCCGCACGGATGCTGCGGTGACACCCCCGGAGGCCGCCTCCGCGGCGGCCAGGGCGGGCAGCAGCACCTTACCCAGCAGGCTGATTTCCGTAATGGTCTCCCGGCCCAGGCCGATGAGGGCGTTCAGGTCCCCGGCGGCCATGGCCGTGACCCACAGCGCTCCCACGGCGGTCCCGTACCGCCCCAGCAGTTCCCCTCCCGCCGGTGCGGCGCTCTCCATCACTCCCAGCAGGATCGTTCCCGCCATGATGGCCGCCGCCGAGCGGATGCCGGAGGTGAGGAAGGTCCGCCCTCCGGCCAGGGCCTCCTCCAGCAGGGTCCGGATGCCGGAGAGCAGGCCGAAGCCCTCCCCGGCATCCCCGGTGACCAGCTCTGCGGCCTCCGGCGCGGCCTGCCGCAGCTCCGGAGAGAGCTCCGGGACGGCCTCCTCCGCCCGGGCCTGTCCGCCCAGCAGGCAGAGGACCGCCCCAAGGATCAATATGACTCGCTTCATGGCTCCTCCCTCTTTCTCCCATGGCGGGCGCGCTAAAAATACCCCAGCAGCAGTTCGATCACCGCCTTCAGCAGAGGCATGGCGATGGCCAGGGCCGCCACGGCTCCCGCGGTCTCCACAGCGGAGGCCAGAGCCTGGGAGCCGCCGTCCTTGCACAGGTCGGCGCACAGCCGGGTCACCAGCGCCGCCGCCAGAGTCCGCAGCAGGATGGACAGATAGAGGGGCTCAATGCCCGCCCGGTCGAACAGGGCCCGGAGCTCCTCCATCAGGGGCAGCGCCATAGAGACACACCGGGCCGCCGCCACGGCCAGGATGGCGATGGTCAGCAGCAGGGCCTGCTCCGGGGTCTGCTTCCGCAGGAGCACCACCGGCAGGATGCAGACGGTACACAGCGCCGCCAGCTTCAGCAGCTCCATGGCCTAGAACCCGAAGAGGGTCTTGATGAGCTGGAAGAGGTCGCTGATCTCCCGCACCAGCATCATCATCACCACCACCAGTCCCGCCAGGGTGGTCATCAGGGCCTGCTCCTCCCTCCCGGAGCGCACCAGCAGCTGATTGAGCACCGCCACCACGATGCCGATGGCCGCGATTCGAAAAATCAGATCGATATTCATACCTTATATCAAGACCAGGATCGTCAGGGATGCCCCCGCCAGACACAGGGCCGTGGTGATCCGGCTCTGCGCGGCCTGACGGGCCGTTTCCTCCCACAGGAATCTGGTCAACTCCTCTCTCGTTTCCTCGATGGCCGCCGCCAGGGCCTCGCCCCCGGCGGGCAGCAGCGGCCCCAGGGGGGCCAGCAGCTTCCCCAGGGGCGGCGGCAGCGTCCGGACCGCCCTGCTCCAGCACCGGGGCAGGGCGTCCCCCTCCTCCAGGAAGCTCCCCAGAGGCTTCCACAGCCGGTCCGCCCCGGGGCCCTCGGCCAGGACCTCCTCCAGCAGCTCCGGCAAAGGCGTGCGGCAGACCTGCACGTGATACCGGAACACCGCCAGATCCTCCAGCAGGGCCCGTCCCAGGCGGAGGGGCAGCTGGCCCTCCCGCCGCCGCAGGAGGCTCCAGGCTCCCGCGCTGCCCAGCAGCAGCAGCGCCCCCAGCAGCTTCATGGCAGGCGCTCCACCCGGCAGGACCGGGCGCTCCCTCTTCCGGAAATGAGCACCGCCCGCCGGAACACGCCGCAGGAGAGCAGGGCCCGTCCCACCGGCCTGGCGGACAGCTCCTCACGGGAGGAGGCATGGACTGTGGACAGCAGGACGGCCCCGCAGCCCGCCGCCGAGCGCACCGCCTCCACGTCCGCCTCCAGCGCTACCTCGTCCAGGGCGATGACCTGGGGCGTCATAGCCCGCAGCAGCATGGGGACGGCCAGATGCTTGGGGCAGGCGTCCATGATGTCCGTGTGGCATCCCACCTCCAGCTGGGGGCGGCCCCGGTGGACGGCGGCCAATTCGCCCCGCTCGTCCACCAGCGCCACCCGGCAGGAGGGACAGAGGCCCGTCCCCTGGCTGAGCAGGCGGACCAGATCCCGGAGGAGGGTGGTCTTCCCGCCCCCCGGCGGGGAGAGGATCAGGGTGCTCACGGGCCGTCCGTCCTCCAGAAGCTCCGGCAGGATGGGCAGGGCCGTATCCTCGTGGACCCGTGGTATGCGTATGGCCAGGGAGGAGATGTCCCGCAAGCCCTCGTTGCCCTCCGCGCCGGGCAGGGCGGTGCCGCACAGGCCCACCCGAAAGCCGCCGGAGGCGGTAACGTAGCCCCGCCGGATGGTCTCGGCGGCGGCATAGCGGGAATACTCCGTGGCCCGGTCCAGGACCTGCTCCAGGTCGCTTCGGATGACCCGGGTCTGGGGGAGGGGGGATTCGCCCTCCGGGAATGTGATGTACATGGGACGCCCGATCCGCAGGCGCAGTTCCTCCGCCTGGGCCTTCTGGCGCAGGGGAAGGGACATGGCGGCTCCCTGGAGCCGCCCGGGGAGCAGGGCGCAGGCCTCCTCGTAGCGGGAGGCGGCGTATTCCTCCGTCATCGTTTGATCCTCTCCTTTTGTGGATTTTCTGTTTTTACTCTATGAGGACTTGTCCTTAAATATGACGGGGAAATTTTCTGCGGCCCCTGCGGGGCCGCCTTCGCTTGTTTCTCATC
>CAJTVO010000085.1 GCA_910579485.1 uncultured Oscillospiraceae bacterium
TTCCGGCTCAGGGGAACTGACTATCTGAGTAGCAACCTTTCGGCTCTACCGGAGGCTAAAGAACTTGTCCCTGCTGTCCTACAGCTATTGTATCACGGGCATCTCTAAACCTGCTGATACTGAATTTATTAACCTGAAACTTATTATACGAGGAGGCTTCTCTATGGATCGAACATTTTCTCCCGCGTCGGACTTCCAGCGGCTGGAGGCGGCCATTGCAGGGCTTTACGCGCCCGGCGCCGTTCCCGCCCAGGTGCAGCGGTATCAAGGGCTTTTTGAGGGCTATGCGGCGGCCTTCGGCCCCTGCGGCCAGGCGGCGGTGTTCTCCGCCCCCGGCAGGACGGAGATCGGAGGAAACCACACCGACCACCAGCACGGCAAGGTACTGGCCGGAAGCGTCGATCTGGACATCATCGCCGCCGTGGCCCCCAACGGGGAGCGGGTCATCCGTCTCCAGAGCGAAGGGTTCCCCATGGACGTGGTGGACCTCGACGATCTGGAGGCGCGGCCGGAGGAGTACAACCGCTCCGTGTCCATCCTCCGGGGGATTGCCGCGTGGTTCGCACGGCAGGGGTGCAGGCTGGAGGGCTTCAACGCCTACACTACCTCCACCGTCTTTAAGGGCAGCGGCCTCAGCTCCAGCGCGGCGCTGGAGATACTGCTGGGGAACATTTTCAACAGCCTGTTCCATGAGGGCAAATGTACTCCGGTGGAGCTGGCCCAGATCGGCCAATATGCCGAAAACGTCTATTTCGGCAAGCCCAGCGGCCTGCTGGATCAGATGGGGTCCTCCGTGGGCGGCATGGTGACCATCGACTTCGCCGACAACGACCACCCCGCGGTGGAGAAGGTCGATTTCGACTTCGCCTCCGCCGGACATGCCCTGTGCATCATCGACAGCGGTGCGGACCACGCCGACCTGACGGACGAGTATTCCGCCGTGCCGGGGGAGCTGAAGAAGATCTGCGCCCGCTTCGGCAAGGGCGTCCTGCGGGAGGTGCCGGAGGCGGATTTCTTCGCCGCCCTGCCGGAGCTGCGCCGGGAGTGCGGCGACCGGGCGGTGCTGCGGGCCGTCCATATCTACGATGAGAACCGCCGCGTGAGCGGACAGGTGGAGGCCCTGCGCCGGGGAGATTTTGATACCTTCCTCACGTATATCAGGGATTCGGGACTCTCCAGCTGGCGGTATCTCCAGAACGTGACCCCCGCCGGGTATACGGAGCACCAGGACGTGGCTCTGGCCCTGTCCATGGCGGAACGTATCCTGAATGGCCGGGGGGCCTGCCGGGTCCACGGCGGCGGCTTCGCCGGGACCATCCAGGCGTTCGTGCCCCTGGATATGCTGGAGGGCTTCAAGGCGGAGATGGAGCGGGTCATGGGCGCGGGACGGTGCCACGTGCTGTCCATCCGTCCCGTGGGCGGCGTGAGATTGGTGTAAGGAGGCAGATGAAATGAAGGACGTAAGCACATACATCGCGACGCTGGTGGAGTACGCCGTAGAGCGGGAGCTGATCGAAGGGGCGGACCGGGTCTGGACCCGGAACCAGCTGCTGGCGGCGCTGGAGCTGGACGGCTTCCGTGAGCCGGAGGAATCCCTGGGGGATGCCTCTCTGGAGGAGATCCTGGGCGCTCTGCTGGACGATGCCGCAGCGAGGGGCGTCATTGGGGACGACATTACCAGCCGTGATCTGCTGGACACCCGGCTCATGGGCATCCTGACGCCCCGCCCCGGCGCGGTCATAGGGGAATTTCGGTCCCGCTGCGCTCAAAGCAGGCAGGAGGCGACGGACTGGTATTACCGGTTCAGCCAGGACACGGACTACATCCGCCGTTACCGCATCGCCCGGGATGTGAAGTGGGTGACCCCCACGGAGTACGGCAATCTGGACATCACCATCAACCTCTCCAAGCCGGAGAAGGACCCCCGGGCCATCGCCGCCGCCAAGTCCGCCCCCCAGAGCGGCTACCCCAAATGCCAGCTCTGCCGGGAAAATGAGGGCTACGCGGGCCGGATGAACCATCCCGCCCGGGGGAACCACCGGATCATCCCCGTCACCATCGACAACAGCGAATGGTTCCTCCAGTATTCCCCCTATGTCTACTACAACGAGCACTGCATCGTCTTTAATGGCAGGCACGTCCCCATGAAGATCGACCGGGCGGCTTTCCGGAAGCTGCTGGACTTCGTGAAGCAGTTCCCCCACTACTTCGTGGGCTCCAACGCGGACCTGCCCATCGTGGGCGGCTCCATCCTCAGCCACGACCACTTCCAGGGCGGACGGTACACCTTCGCTATGGAGAAGGCCCCGGTGGAGCGGGAGGTATCCTTCCCCGGCTTCGAGGACGTGGCGGCGGGCATCGTCCACTGGCCACTGTCCGTCCTGCGCCTGCGCTGCGCTGACGATGGCCGTCTGGTGGACCTCGCGGAAAAGATCCTCGCCGCCTGGCGGGGCTATACGGACGAGGCGACGTTTATCTATGCCGAGACGGACGGCGAGCCTCACAACACCATCACCCCCATCGCCCGGATGCGGGACGGGCAGTACGAGCTGGACCTGGTCCTGCGCAACAACATCACTACGGAAGAGCATCCCATGGGGGTCTATCATCCCCACGCCGAGCTCCACCACATCAAAAAGGAGAACATCGGCCTCATCGAGGTCATGGGCCTCGCCGTCCTGCCCGCCCGTCTGAAGGGGGAGCTTTCCCGGCTGGGGGAGGTCCTGGTCTCCGGCGGCGACCCTGCGGCGGACGAAGAGCTTGCCAAGCACGCCCACTGGGCCGCCGAACTGCGGGAGTGCCATACCTTCACGGCGGAAAACGTGGAGGGCATCCTCCGGGACGAGGTGGGCAAGGTGTTCGCCCAGGTCCTGGAGCACGCGGGCGTTTTCAAGTGCGATGAGCAGGGAAGGGAGGCCTTCCTGCGGTTTACGGCCTCGGTAAAATAGGGCTGGCACGCTGTGGAATAGGGGAGAGAGGGTGCTTGAAATGATGACGCCTCAAACGGTAGAGCGCATCACGCAGGACTACTATTCCCGGTTTTGCGGGATCAGGCTTTCGGAAGAGAGGCAGGGGACCTTTTTTACCTGTTCCCCGGCGCGTGCTGAAAAGCTGAAGGGCCTTGGATGTAAATACGCCATATATATTTTGGTAACGGGCGATCTCTGCGCCGCTTCTTATTCGCCCGAGCACAAAGCGTTTATGGAAGGGCTGAGGGCCTGCGGCAGGGACGACATGATCGCCGCCGCAGGCCAGCGGTTCCGGTTAAAGCGAAAGAAGCTTATGATTTTCGAAAGAGAAGCGGTAAGCCAATACGGCGGCGCGAGGACCCTCAACGCCGCAGACTATCCCCGTTACGAATCCTTTTTCCGCAGAGCGTATCCCGACAGCGATCCCGATGGGTGGCTGCACGAATACTTTGCCGAAAAAACCGCTAAAGAGTATTTTGCCGGATATTTCATAAATGGCCAGCTGGTATCGGTTTGCGACGCGCCGGATATGCCCTACATGGCGGATAATATCCAGCATACCGGCATCTGCACGTTGAAGGAAGAGCGAAGAAAGGGATATGCGGCCTGTACCGCGACGTTGGCGGCCCATCACTTGATGGAAATGGGCATCTGTCCTCAGTGGGAGTGCGGCGCTGAAAATATCGCATCCATAGCGCTTGCCAAGTCCATCGGGTACAGGGAATACGGAGAGGCCTATATCCTTGAGGAATGGGACTGATCCTATCTAAAGCTGCAAATCAGCTTTACCGGCATCGGGGCGATCAATTGGACGCTGAGGAGGCGTGAATGGACAGCATAAGGATCGAAACGGCCAGACTTGTATTGAGAAGGTTTGAAGAAAGCGATTTGGAAGCAATATACCTGCTTTTTTCAGACAAAGAGGTAAATACTTTTTTGCCATGGTATCCCCTGAAGGATCTGAACGAAGCGAAGGTTTTTTTCGAAAAGCGTTTGAAAGGCAAGAAGTATTGTTTTGCAGTCTGTCTGAAAGACGATAATCGTCCCATCGGCTGCGTACATGCAGAGGAAGACGACAGCCACGACTTCGGGTATGCGCTCCGCAAAGAATACTGGCATCAGGGAATTGCCGGAGAGGCGAGCGATGCCGTTATCGGATTGCTGAAAAAAGAAGGGATCCCCTATATTACGGCGACACATGACAGAAATAATCCCAGAAGCGGGGCCGTTATGCGGCGGATCGGCATGAAATATTGTTATTCTTATCAGGAACAGTGGCAGCCCAAGAACTTTCCGGTGATATTCCGCATGTATCAGTTGAATTTTGATGGACAAAAGGATAGGGTATATTAAAAATATTGGAACTTATATGATGAGCATTTCATTGAAGAAGATGTATGATCTCTGGAATATGTGATGGCCGTTTATCACTACACAAGGTAAGAGGGGGCTGCAATAACAAGAGAACGGATGCCGTCCTCAAGGCACCCGTTCTCTCGATTCCAAATCAGTTTTTCAGACTCTGCATCGGTGCGGGAATCCGTCCGCCCCGGGCCACAAAGTCCCGGCTGGAGAATGGATGCACCGCCTGCACTGGCGCGGAGCCCAGCAGGCCGCCGAACTCCACCATATCGCCCACCTTCCGCCCGGGGGCGGGGATGATACGCACGGCGGTAGTCTTGGAGTTGACCATGCCGATGGCTGCCTCGTCGGCAATGATGGCGGAGATGGTCTCCGCAGGGGTGTCTCCGGGGACGGCGATCATGTCCAGTCCCACCGAGCATACGCAGGTCATGGCCTCCAGCTTGTCAATGGTCAGCGCGCCGGACCGGGCGGCGGCGATCATGCCCTCGTCCTCGCTGACGGGGATGAACGCGCCGGAGAGGCCCCCCACCGAGGAGGAGGCCATCACGCCGCCCTTCTTCACCGCGTCGTTGAGGAGGGCCAGGGCGGCGGTGGTGCCGTGGGTGCCGCAGACCTCCAGCCCCATCTCCTCCAGGATGCGGGCCACGCTGTCCCCGATGGCGGGAGTGGGAGCCAGGGACAGGTCCACGATGCCGAAGGGAGTGTCCAGACGGCGGCTGGCCTCCTGTGCCACCAGCTGGCCCATGCGGGTGATGCGGAAGGCGGTCTTCTTGATGGTCTCCGCCACCACGTCGAAGGGCTCGCCCTTGACGGACTGCAGGGCATAGTGGACCACCCCGGGGCCGGAGACGCCTACGTTGATGACCCGCTCTCCCTCGCCAACACCGTGGAAGGCTCCGGCCATGAATGGGTTGTCCTCCACGGCGTTGCAGAACACCACCAGCTTGGCGCAGCCGAAGCCGCCCCGCCCGGCGGTCCGCTGGGCCAGCTCCTTGATGGTCTGGCCCATGAGGGCCACCGCGTCCATATCGATCCCCGCCTTGGTGGAGCCCACGTTGACGGAGGAGCAGACGATGTCCGTCTCCGCCAGGGCCTGGGGGATGGCGGAGATGAGCCGCCGGTCCGCCTCGGTCATGCCCTTCTGTACCAGGGCGGAAAAACCGCCGATGAAATTCACCCCGCATTCCTTTGCCGCCCGGTCCAGGGCCTTGGCGAAGGGGACGTAGTCCTCCGTCTCCGAGGCGGCGGCCACCAAGGCAACGGGGGTGACGGAAATGCGCTTGTTGACGATGGGGATGCCAAATTCCTTTTCGATCTCTTCGCCGGTAACCACCAGCTTTTCCGCGCTGCGGGTGATCTTGTCGTAGATCCTCGCGCAGGCTTTCTCCGGGTCGCTGTGGGCGCAGGAGAGGAGGGAGATACCCATAGTGATGGTCCGCACGTCCAGATGCTGCTGGTCGATCATCTGGATGGTCTGCATGATCTCGTTATGACTGAGCATACGGCGCCTCCTTAGATCCGATGCATGGCGTTGAAAATGTCCTCCCGCTGGATGCGGATGGACAGCCCGCGCTCCTGCCCGGCCTTGTCCAGCCGGCCGCTGATCTCCGTGATGGCGGTCTGGCAGCCGCTGAGGTCCACCAGCATGACCATGACGAAATATTCCTGAAGCACCGACTGGCTGATGTTCAGGACGTTGATGTCCTCTCCGGCCAGCAGGGCGCAGACGGAGGCGATGATGCCTACCTGGTCTTTTCCGATAACGGTAACGATAGCTCTCATAGGTCGTGAAATATCCTTTCCATGATATGCGGGCCGCGGTCCGGCAGCCGGAACGGTGTATATTTTATCACGAAATGCCGGCCCTGTAAATGCGCCGGGACGAAAATGGGCCTCCGGCATTTCCCAAGAAATTTACGGCGTTTTCAGCCGGTTTTTCGACTGATCCGTGCATCGGGAGGGAGCGCTCCGACAATTTTTGCGGGATTTGGCAGATACTGCCTGACACCGGCGGGAAATGCGGCGCTTTTTTGTGCATCATTTCCAGAAAATGATATTGACAAAACTTTAACAATGCGCTATACTTGTCACAGTGAGATCGTTAAATGATTAACAACCAGTTCGGACGTTACAGATATTTGATATGGAGGAAATTGAAATGGCTGACAACAACATTCCCGCCGTCATCGACACCGCCGAAGCGCTCACCGCCAAGCTTGCCGCTATGCGGCAGGCCCAGCGGACCTTCGCCGCTTACACCCAGGAGCAGGTGGACCGAATCTTCTTCGAGGCCGCCAAGGCCGCCAACATGCAGCGCATCCCCCTGGCCAAGATGGCCGTGGAGGAGACCGGCATGGGCGTGGTGGAGGACAAGGTCATCAAGAACCACTACGCCGCCGAGTACATCTACAACGCCTACAAAAACATGAAGACCTGCGGCGTCATCGAGGAGGATAAGGCCTTCGGCTTCAAGAAGATCGCCGAGCCCGTGGGCCTCATCGCCGCCGTCATTCCCACCACCAACCCCACCTCTACCGCCATCTTCAAGGCCCTCATTGCCCTGAAGACCCGCAACGCCATCATTTTCTCCCCCCATCCCCGGGCCAAGGCCTGCACCATCGCCGCCGCCAAGGTGGTCCTGGATGCCGCCGTCAAGGCCGGGGCTCCCGAGGGGATCATCGGCTGGATCGACGTGCCCTCCCTGGACCTGACCAATCAGGTCATGCGGGAAGCGGACCTGATCCTGGCCACCGGCGGCCCCGGCATGGTGAAGGCCGCCTACTCCTCCGGCAAGCCCGCCGTGGGCGTGGGCGCGGGCAACGTGCCCGTGGTCATTGACGACAGCGCCGACATCAAGATGGCCGTCAGCTCCATCATCCACTCCAAGACCTTCGACAACGGCATGATCTGCGCCAGCGAGCAGTCCGTCACCGTCATGGATTCCATCTATGACGAGGTAAAGAAGGAGTTTTCCGCCCGGGGATGCTATTTCCTCAAGGGCGACGAGCTGGATAAGCTCCGGGGCACCATCCTCATCAACGGTGCGCTGAACGCTAAAATCGTGGGCCAGCCCGCCCCCAAAATCGCTGAGATGGCCGGGGTGAAGGTCCCCGCCACCGCCAAGATCCTCATCGGCGAGGTGGAGAGCGTGGATATCTCCGAGCCCTTCGCCCACGAGAAGCTGTCCCCGGTGCTGGCTATGTACCGTGCCAAGACCTTCGACCAGGCTGTGGCCAACGCGGAGCAGCTGGTGGAGGACGGCGGCATCGGCCACACTGCCTCCCTGTACATCGACCCCAACCGCACCGACCGCTACGACCAGTTCGTGAACGCCATGAAGGCCTGCCGCGTGGTGGTCAACACCCCCTCCAGCCACGGCGGCATCGGCGACCTGTACAACTTCAAGCTGCGCCCCTCCCTGACCCTGGGCTGCGGCTCCTGGGGCAACAACTCCGTCAGCGAGAACGTGGGCCCCATGCACCTCATCAACATCAAATCCGTGGCTGAGAGGAGAGAGAATATGCTCTGGTTCCGCACCCCCCAGAAGGTTTACTTCAAGAAGGGTTCCATGCCCGTTGCCCTCAATGAGCTGCGGGACATGATGGGGAAGAAGAAGGCCTTCCTGGTCACCGACTCCTTCCTCTATCAGAACGGCTACACCAAGCCCATCACCGACAAGCTGGATGAGCTGGGCATCACCTACACCGTGTTCTCCAACGTACAGCCCGACCCCACCCTGGCCAACGCCCAGGAGGGCGCCAAGGCTATGGCGGCCTTCCAGCCGGATGTCATCATCGCCCTGGGCGGCGGCTCCGCCATGGATGCCGGCAAGATCATGTGGGTCATGTACGAGCACCCCGAGGTGGATTTCCAGGATCTGGCTATGCGGTTCGTGGACATCCGCAAGCGCGTTTATACCTTCCCCAAGATGGGGGAGAAGGCTTACTTTGTTGCGATTCCCACCTCCTCCGGCACCGGCAGCGAGGTGACCCCCTTCGCCGTCATCACCGACCAGGAATCCGGCGTGAAATATCCCTTGGCGGACTACGAACTGCTGCCCAACATGGCTATCGTGGACGTAGACAACATGATGAGCCAGCCCAAGGGCCTGACCTCCGCCAGCGGCGTGGACGTGCTGACCCACGCTCTGGAGGCCTACGCCTCCATCATGGCTACCGATTACACCGACGGCCTGGCTCTGAAGGCCATGAAGAGCGTCTTCGAGTACCTGCCCCGGGCCTATAACGATGGCACGGACCTGGAAGCCCGGCAGAAGATGGCTGACGCCTCCTGCATGGCAGGCATGGCCTTCGCCAACGCCTTCCTGGGTGTGTGCCACTCCATGGCCCACAAGCTGGGCGCGTTCCACCACCTGCCCCACGGTATTGCCAACGCCCTGATGATCTCCCTGGTGGTGGAGTACAACTCCGCCGAGGTCCCCCCGAAAATGGGCACCTTCTCCCAGTATCAGTATCCTCATACCATGGCCCGGTACGCCGAGTGTGCCCGGTTCTGCGGCATCAACGCCAAGAGCGACGAGGACGCTGTGAAGAAGCTCATCGAGAAGATCGAGGAGCTGAAAAAGGCCGTGGGCGTCAAGGCCACCATCAAGGACTACGGTGTGGACGAGAAATACTTCCTGGATACCTTGGATGCCATGGTGGAGCAGGCGTTCGATGACCAGTGCACCGGCGCGAACCCCCGGTATCCGCTGATGAGCGAGATCAAGGAGATGTATCTGAAGGCTTACTACGGCAAGTAAACAACGATATGCCCCCGGAGCGGACCGCTCTGGGGGCATTGCTTCAGGAATTTGCTGATGGTTTAATGAATATGGAAAATTTTCGTGGGAGTTCCCCAAGTGTTTACAAATTATTCCTTGACGAAACCGCTCGCAAGCGGTAGGATAGGTGCATTATGGTAAAAGCCGCCTCCAGGGCGGCGGGAGGATGGAAATGGAACTTTCCAAAACGACGATGAAGCGGATCATGCTGCTGATCGTATTCACGGTGCTGCTGCTGGTGGGAGTCCAGCGGCTGGAAGTGGTGCTGGGCGCACTGGGGTTTTTATGGGGAATATTGGCCCCGCTGTTCGCAGGCGCGGCCCTGGCGTTCGTGTTGAACGTGCCTATGAGCGCCTTGGAGCGCAGGCTGTTTCCCCATGCGGGAGAGAAGAAAGGGAAGAAGAAGGGCGTGTCGCCCGCCTTGGCCCGGGCGGTGTGTCTGCTGCTGACGTTCTTCCTGCTGGCGCTGATCATCCTTCTGCTGGTGCTGGTAGTGGTGCCCCAGCTGGGGGAGAGCATCACCAGCCTGGGCGGCTACGTGGCCGCGGCGGCGGGACGGTTCGTCACCTGGGCGGAGGAGCAGTTTGCCGCCTACCCCGAGATCACCAGCCGCCTGGAGAATCTGTCCATCAACTGGGCGGAGCTGGCGAAGAATCTGTGGGACTTCCTGACCACCGGCGTTGGCAGCGTGGTGTCCAGCACCATCTCCGCCACCATGCGGGTGTTCGGCGCCGTCAGCTCCGGATTCATCTCCTTTATTTTCGCCATCTATCTTCTGCTGCAGAAGGAGAGGCTGGGACTTCAGTGCCGCAAGGCGCTCTACGCGCTCCTGCCGGAGCGGTGGGCGCAGGAGACCGTGCGGGTCTGCGCCCTCAGCCACAAGGTGTTTTCCAGCTTTATCACCGGTCAGTGCGTGGAGGCGGTGATACTGGGAGCCATGTTCTTTCTGACCATGACCCTCCTGCGGATGCCCTATGCCCTGCTGGTGGGGTGCCTCATCGCGGTGACGGCGCTGATCCCCATCGTTGGCGCGTTCATCGGGTGCATCGTGGGCGCGTTCATGCTGCTGATGGTCTCTCCCATGCAGGCGCTGGTGTTCGTGGTGCTGTTCCTGGTCCTGCAGCAGGTGGAGGGGAACCTGATCTACCCTCATGTAGTAGGCTCCTCCGTAGGCCTGCCGTCCATCTGGGTGCTGGCGGCGGTCAGCGTCGGCGGGAGCCTGATGGGCATCGTGGGTATGCTGGTGTTCATCCCGCTGACCTCCGTCCTGTATACGCTCTTCCGCGAGTTCGTCAACGGGCGGCTGAAGCGGAAGGGGCTGCAGGTGAAGTAGCGCTTTTTCGATATCAAAAGCAGGGTGATGCCTTGACGGGGCGTCACCCTGCTTTGCGCCATATCCGAAAAATGTATATTGTTGATCACTTTGGCTGGCAGATAATCAAAGGTGTCAACAGCATCCAACAAAGCGGGTCCCGGATCAGAAGTCCGGGACCCGCTCAATTCTTTCCTGACGCCTACGCCGCCGCATCCGCCAGCGGTTCCGCGATCGCCGACAGCAGGCGGTAAGCCATGGTCCACATCTCGCCCCGCGTGATGGCCTGCCGGGGCCGGAAGGCACCGCCGTCATAGCCGCTGACCACTCCCAGCTCTGCCAAGGCCGCTACCAGCCCGTCATCCGTGTCCACGAAGTGGGAGCCGCCAACGGCCTCTATCTCGAAAGCCTCCGCCAGCAGACGGGCCAGCTCCAGCCGGGTGATGGCCGCGCCGCCGTCCTCCGCAGCGGGCGCCGCCCGGTCCAGCCCTGCCAGCAGGGCGGAGGCGTCGTCCCACGTGGCGGCGTCAAAGGGCCGGAGGCCGCCGTCCCCGTCCTTCTCCAACACTCCGGCGGTATACAGCGCGTAAGCCGCCTCGCCGAACCACTCGATCCCCATGACGTCCGTGGGCGGGATGTCCCTCATCCGGTCCTCCACCTCCAGCGCTTCCCGCAGCGTCTCCGCCAGATGCGCCAGATAGGCCGGCGAGAGGGGATCGTCCATGCCCAGCATTTCGAAGCTGGCCCGGAAGCCCGTGCCCGTATCCAGCGCGGCGAAGGTCAGATATTCGTCCACCGCGGCGAAATAGTCCTCCTGGGCATCCAGCCAGAAGGAGAAAGCGCCTGCGGCGGAGACCGCGTAGCTGATATAGTAGAAGGGCTGGGTAAAGAGGTGGTTGACGTCCACCCAGCCGTAGAGCTCCTCCCGGGGATCGTCCGGGTCCGCCTTGCCGTACTCGACGCAGAGCTGGCGGTATTTCCGGTTGATCTGCTCCAGCGTCACGTCCTCCGTTGCGTAGACGTACTGCTCCAGTTCGTCTTGGAGGCAGCCTTCGGCGATATTGGACAGCAGGAACGTCAGATCGTACAGGACCACCTCGTCCCCGCCCTCTCCGAAGATCTCCGGATAGAAGCGGGAGAACAGCAGCTCCAGCCCCTGGGAGTGGACCTCGCTGGTATCGGGCCCATCGGAAGCGAGCCAGCCGCAGGGATGCCAGTAGAAGTGGTTGTAGTGCCCGAACTCATGGATCGTGGTACAGAAATCATAGATCCCGCTGCCGGGAGTACTGCCCGGGCTGCCGAAATAGAAGGGAGCGCCGTAGGAGAAGAGGATGGTGGTAAAGAACACGTTGCCCTTGGTCTTGCTGGAGGCCGTATCGTAGAGCCCATGCTCCCGCATATAGGCGAAGGCCTGGGCCATCTCACTGGAGAGCCGGCCCAGATAGGGTTCGATGAGATCCAGGACGGCGTCCCCGCTGTAGTCCGTGAAAGCGGTCTCGTGGGCGGGCTCGTTGCGGTACAGTGCATACAGGTCCTCGTACAGGGGCACGATGTACGATTTGACCGCCTCATAGAAGGCCGGAAGGTCCTCGGGAGCGTAGTCCCGGCCATGAACGATCTCGTAGCAGTAGTCGGCATAGCTGTCATACCCGGTGTTCCTGACCAGCTCCCGGCGCAGTGCCGCCAGCTCCAGATAGATCTCCCCCAGCGTCTGGTTCCGGGCCCGCGCCAGGGCGGCGTTCAGCTCCTTGTAGGACTCCGCGTCGAGTTCTCCGGAGAGCCGGGCGGCATCGATATCCTCCTGACGCCATGTCCGCCCCTGATTGTCCACGGATATCTGGGTGTAGGCACTGAGATACCGGCTGGTGAGCTCCGACTCCCGGCCGATCCGGTCCCGCTCCTCGCCGCTCAGGGAGGTGTAGGACAGATAGGCGGCGATCTCCTCCGCGGTGAGCCGCTGCCGGAGGAAGCCGCCGCAGGGGGAGGAGAGCACGTCCCTGCCCAGCAAAATATAGGCGTCCTGCATGTCGGTACACAGCAGGGTGGCGTAGGCCATCTCCTCCGCCAGCGCCTGATCGCCGGTGTCCTGATAGCTGCGGATCATGGCCAGCGTCAGCATGGTGACCGCCAGGTCCAGCTGGTCCGCCAGCGCGTCGTACCGCCGCCGGACGGCGGTCTCATTGGAGGCGTTCTCCGCCAGGGCGCGGATGGCCTCCGCCTCCTCCAGGAAGGGCTCCAGCTCCATATGCTGGTAGGTCATTTCCTGGAACAGGAGCTCGCTGTGGGGCTGATCGGTAAAAAAGTCCGTTTCCCGGACCCCGCCCCCGGCAGCCAGAGCCGCCGGGGCGGCGGACAGTGCCAGCAGGATCGCCAGCAGCAGGGATACGATCCGTTTTTTTATCATAAGGTGAACTTCCTTTCTTGGGCGCGTGATCCTATTTTAGGGAGATACCGGCTAATTATACAATAAAGCGGCGGGCCGCCGCAAGGGGAGGGCACCGTCTTTTTTCGGAATCCATTGAAATCTGCCCCCATTATCTGCTATACTGGGAAAAACGACCGTGAGGGAGGAGCCGCCATGCTGCGAATATGGATGGGACGGGCCAACACCGGGAAATCCCGCCGGGTGCTGGAGGAGATCAGGGACAATAAACGGGAGGCCATGCTGCTGGTGCCGGAGCACGCCTCCCACGGCTCGGAGCTGGACCTGTGCCAGACATGCGGCCCCGCCGCCTCACGGTACGCGGAGGTATTGAGCCTGCGGCAGCTGGCCAGCCGGGTTTTGGAGCGCACCGGACACCTGGCGGACGGGGCCCTGGACGCGGGGGGAAAGCTGCTGCTCATGCAGCTGGCCCTGCGGGAGGCGTCCTCCCAGCTGACGGTGTACGCCCGGCCCTCCCGGCGGGCGCCCTTCCTGCAGGAGCTGGTGGCGCTGTGCGACGAGCTCACCGCCTGCCGGGTGCGCCCGGAGGACCTGGGGGAGGCCGCGCCGCTGCTGGAGGGCATGAGCGGTGAGAAGGCCCGGGACGTGGCCCTCATCTATGCCGCCTACCTCTCCAGGCTCCACCGGGACGGGGAGGACCGCCGGGATCGGATGGAGCTGCTTCTGGAGCATCTGGAGGAGTCCGGCTACGCCGCCGGGAAGGACGTATATTTGGACGGCTTCACCTATTTTACCGCCCAGGAGATGAAATTGATCGAGATCCTGCTGCGCGCCGCCCGCTCGGTGACGGTGACGCTTCTGGGGGACGACGGGCAGTGGGAGATCTTCCAGCAGGGGCTCCTGGCCCGGGACCGGCTGACGCGCCTGGCGGCGGACCATGGGGCTCGCTGCACGGTGGAGGTCCTGCCCGCCAAGGAGCCCAAGACCGCCCTGGACCATCTGGCGGAGCGGTTTTTCGGCCCCATCGAGCCCTGGCGGGGGGACTGCTCCAACGTGGAGCTGGTAAAGACGGAGAGCATGTTCGCCGAGGTGGAATACGTTGCCGCGAAGATACTGGAGCTGGTGCGGAGCAGGGGGTTCCGCTTCCGGGACGTTGCCGTGGCAGCCCGGAATCTGGACGAGTATGCCGCCACCATCGAGAATGTCTTCGAGCGCTACGGCGTGCCCGTCTATCTCAGCCGCCGCAGCGACGTGCTGGAAAAGCCGGTACTGAGCCTGCTGGCCGGCGCGCTGGACGCGGTGACGGGGGGCTACGAGTACGAGGACATGTTCCGCTGGCTGAAGACCGGCCTCTCGGGCATCGCCGACGAGGAGTGCGACAAGCTGGAAAACTACGTTATTGCCTGGGATATCCATGGCTCCATGTGGATCCGGGATGAGGACTGGACCGCCAACCCGGACGGCTGGCAGGAATCCTTCACCTCCGCCCAGGAGGCGGCTCTGGCGGAGATCAACGCCATCCGCCGCCGGGTGAGCGGCCCCTTGGGCCGCCTGGCCCGGGGGTTGAAGGACCATGAGGGGGCGTCGGAGAAGCTGCGGGTACTGTGGGACTTTCTGGAGGAGCTGGGTCTGGCCCGGCAGCTGGAGGAGCGCACCGCCGCTCTGGAGGCCCTAGGAGAGCTCCAGCGGGCCAGGGAGTACGGCCAGCTGTGGGAGCTGCTGTGCGGCGTGATGGACCAGTTCGCGGATATTTTGGGGGACATGCCCCTGGACGGGGAGGAGTTCGCCCGCCTGCTGAAGCTGGTGCTGACCCAGTACGACGTGGGCACCATCCCGGTGTCCCTGGACCAGGTCCAGGCCAGCCAGATCACGCGCAACGACCGCCACCGGATCAAGGCGCTGTTCCTTATGGGAGCCAACGACCACGTCCTTCCCGCCGTCCAGGCGGGGACGGGCCTGTTCACCCGGGAGGACCGGGAGCGCCTGCTGGAGATGGGCATCGAGCTGGCCCCCAGCGGCATGGAGGTCTTCCATATCGAGCTGCAAAACCTCTACGCCGCCCTGGCCCAGCCCGAGGAGGGGCTGTGGATCAGCTGGCCGGCGGCGGAGCTGTCCGGCGCGCCCCTGCGGCCCTCCTTCGTGGTGGGGCGGACCCGCGCGCTGCTGCCGGGGGCGGGGGAGTCCGCCGGGGTCCGCCCCGTGGACTGCCGCCTCACCGCGCCCCTGCCCGCGCTGGAGCTGGCGGGGGGGG
>CAJTVO010000086.1 GCA_910579485.1 uncultured Oscillospiraceae bacterium
GCATTCTCCAACGGAAAGAAGCACGATTTCCAGCTATTCAAGGATTCCCGTATCCATGTCAAGGCAGAAACGGTGTTGGAGGCGGATACCGGATACCTGGGGCTTGTTCAGATACATGCCAGTTCCCTCCTGCCGAAAAAGCGTTCCAGGAATCATCCCTTGACCAGGCAGGAGCGTAGAAATAACCGTGAGATTTCAAGGAAGCGTATCTTTGTTGAACACGCCATCCGCTTTGTCAAAAGGTTTCGTATCCTCTCGGAGCGTTACCGTAACCGGAGAAAGCGCTTTGCTCTCCGCTTTTCCTTGATTGCTGGTATCTGCAACTTTGACCGCTTTGCTTAATTTCGCAAGAGGTCTATTTTCTCTTGTGTTGGCCCTTGCTGTATGCTTGGGGCTGATCACCCCGGCAACAGCGGCCGGCACATCCGGGCTGGACGCTGTATCGGCCAAGGCGTTTTATAATGCGCTGGCTGCCTATGGACAGCAAAATGTTTATGTTGCTTATGCTGGTCTGAAGGATATGGATGGCGATAACGTCCCGGAAATGATTGTTGTTACTGTGTCTAAAGAAGATTCAGCCGAATACTACTACCACGAGGCAACTGTAGACATCTGGCGATTAAGAAATGGACAGGTGGTAAAAGGAGCAAGCGAGAACTTTGGAACATTCCGAGATTGTTATATGACGTATGCTACGCAAAACGGAAAAACGTATGTTCATGTGACTACAAAACTTTGGACTGAAATTATTGACAACATTTTTTCTGATTACATGAGTGTAGACGGAGTTTACGAGAGGCTTGCTGGCGGCATTGAACGCGATGTCAGTGAGAACGTCGAGTATACGCGGACGATAAATGGCGCTACAACGGCAATTACGCAACAACAGTATGAGCAGTATCAGAAGCAATATTTAGATAGTAGTGATTATATTGTCGAGATAAACGGAGCATCCTGGCCCACAGATGGAGATCACCATTCCAGTTATCAGAACATACTAAGCCAGTTGAATGTTAAGGCTAGCACAATGCCTGCTCCTGCCGCTGGTACTTATGGGCCGTACACAATTACAGGCGTGATGTATGATGGAAGTCCTTATGAGGTGTCGTTCAGCGCGGCAAAGGTAGAGCAGAAAACGGTTCAGGTGAGGGAATATTACGATATTGGAGGGGATTATTCTTCCTATCAAAACAAAGCTGTCACGCTGGTGACTATACGGCCAGACACCAATGTCACTGTTTCAAGCAGTAATGTCGAAGGTGTGCCTGTAGAAATTGGAACGGTTGATGGAAATAATAAGTACACAAAAATGGTGTTTGGTGTCGTACAGTATATTCATAATGGTATCGGGAAGCAAAGTTTTGAAAGGGATTTGACACCGGACTGTGTTCAGCTGGACGATTATCTGATCTATGAGGATGCCGCAGCGTACACAAACGGCGGGTTTACAGATGTGAAAACCGGCGCCTACTATGCGGACGCAGTAAAGTGGGCGGTTGACAACAAGATCACAAGCGGCACAAGCGCAACGGCATTTTCACCCGACAGCACGTGCACCGTAGAAGAAATTTTAACATTCCTCTGGCGTGCAAACGGTTCCCCTGAACCTGCGGGCCGCAATCCCTTCAGTGACATTTCAAGCAGTGATTATTTCTATAAGGCGGCAATCTGGGCGGCTGATAAGGGCCTTGTATCTGGGAGTAAGTTTAATGGGAATACGCCTTGTACCCGAAGCATGGTAGTTACATATTTATGGAAGCTGGCGGGAAGTCCTGGCATGAATGTTGCTGGTAGCTATGGGCCTCAGACTATCACAGGTACTGCATTTGATCATTTTGTAGAAACACCCGCTCCCTGTACGATTGAGTTTAGTGCCGCAAGCATAAAGGAATCTACAGTAGATATAAGGTCATATGATTATGACAATAACGGTAATCTTTATGATAAAATTGACAAACAAAAAGTTGTTTTAATTACAGTCGCGCCCGGAAGTAAGATGGCGGTTAAAAATGCCCCTTTGATGATTGAAGGTGTCCCTTTTCTTTGGGAGATTGAACTCCGTGAGGATAATGAAGGATATTTTGACATTGGTAAAACCAGAGTCTATTCGGAGAGATCGTCAATGGTATTTGCAGGTACTGAGACAGAACAATATCATGCCTGGCTATTAGATGCACATGATAAGAGAAGCGGGAATCCGTATATGATATATGTAGGTTCCAATGCCGGCAGCTTCACCGATCTCCCTTCTAATGCCGCATATGCGCAGGCAGTAGCATGGGCAGTCAGTCAGGAAATCACAGAGGGGACGAGTGATACGACATTCAGCCCCAACGCTACTTGTACCCGTGGGCAAATCATGACCTTCCTGTACCGCGCCATGGGGGAATAAATCCAGGCGGTTTTCGCCGCCTGGACAGCATGTAGACCATCAAAAATACCCGCTACCTTTATTTTTTCAAAAGGTGGCGGGCTTTTTTTTGGCGCAAAAATACTTAACTTAATGACACTGCCGAGCACCGGTACATTTTTTTGACATACGGCACAGACCGGCGAAAAAACTTTCCCTTTACGAAACCCATCTTTTCGTGTAGAATAAACGGGAACACACGGGAAAGGGGGAGGACGCTATCGGCGACTATATCCTGCATCTGCCGGAGGAGGATGGCGTCACCCTCTCCGGCCCTACGGCCCTGCGGCTCATCCGGTGCGGAGACGGCGACGCAGCGCTCCTTTACATCGCGATCCTCAAAAATCGGGGCGGGGCGGACGACGGCAAGCTCCGCGCGCAGCTGGGATGGACCTGGGAACGGTTCCGGAGGGCGCTGCACGTTCTGGCGCAGCAGCGGCTGGTGGCCTTGCCTGACGGAGAGGCTCCGGCGAGCCAGGGCGCGCAGACGCCCGCGACGCCTCCGGCGGACCGGCAGGCGGAGTACACCCGCGCGGACATGGCTCGGGCGCTGGAGGGCGCGGAGTTTGCCGGGCTCACCGGCGCGGTGGAGGAGAAGCTGGGGAAGAAGCTGACGACGCCGGACGTTGCCATCCTGCTGGGGCTGTACGACCAGCTGGGGCTGCCGGCGGACGTGATCTTTTTGCTGGTGGGCTTCTGCGCGGAGCGGACCGCCCTGCGGTACGGCGAGGGCCGCAGGCCCACCATGCGGCAGATCGAAAAAGAGGGATACACCTGGGCCCGGCTGGGGCTCATGACCCAGGAAGGCGCGGCGGCCTATATCCGGAAGTATCAGCACAGCCGTCAGGCGCTGCCCAGACTGATGCGCCTGCTGCGGCTGGGAGACCGGGCTCCAGCGCCCAGCGAGGAGAAGTATTTGCTGGCCTGGGAGAGCATGGGGTTCGCCGATGAGGTCATCGAGCGGGCCTACGACAAGACCATGCTCAAATGCAAGGAGCTGAAGTGGCCCTATATGAACAAGATACTCTGCTCCTGGCATGAGAAGGGGCTCCACACCATGGAGGCGGTCAGCGCCGGAGACCGGCCGGGACGCCCGGCGGTCCAGCGGCGGGACGAGGGTCAGTCCGCCCGGGAGGATATGGCCCGGATGGAGAAATATCTGGAGCAGCTGCGCAGGGAAAAGGAGGGGCAATAAGTGCCGAGAGATACAAAGATCATGTCCGAAGCCCTGCGGCGCTTCCAGGCGGATAAGGAGCGGCGGAGCGTGCAGCTGGAGCGGCGCAGGGAGGAGGTCTACCGGAAGGCGCCCGCAGTGGAGCGCATCGACCAGGAGCTGCGGAGCACGGCGGCCCGGGTGGTAGCCGCCGCGTTCTCCCAGGACGGGGACCCGGAGGAGGCGCTGGAGAAGCTGGCCGCCGGGAACCTGGCCCTCCAGAGGGAACGGGCGGAGCTGCTGGTGGGCGCGGGGTATCCCTACGACGCCCTGGACGAGGAGCCGGAGTGCGGGCTGTGCCGGGACAGCGGCTTCCTGCCGGGAGGGGAGCCCTGCAAATGCCTGATGGCCTACTACACCCAGGAGCAGAACCGGCGGCTGAGCAAGCTGCTGGACCTGGGGAACCAGTCCTTTGAGACCTTTTCGCTGGACTGGTACGACCGGGAGGTCTGGCCGGAATATGGGCGCAGCCCGCTGGAAAATATGAAGATGATCCGGGAGATCTGCGGGGATTACGCGCGGACCTTTCCCCGGTGCGGAGGGAACCTGCTGTTCACCGGCGCGCCGGGGCTGGGGAAGACCTTCCTCTCCGCCTGCATCGCCCGGGAGGTCAGCGGAAGAGGGTTTTCGGTGGTTTATGATACGGCGGGCCACGTCTTCCAGCAGTTTGAGAGCGGGAAGTTCGGCCGTGAGAATCCCTTCGAGGAGGACCCGGACCGGGAGGTCAACCGGTATCTCAACTGCGACCTGCTGATCATGGACGACGTGGGGACGGAGATGCTTACCAGCTTCGTCCAGTCCGCCTTCTACCGGATCGTCAACGACCGGCTGGTGAACCGGAGGAAGACGGTGCTGTCCACCAACCTTCCCATGGCGGAGCTGGAGAGAAGGTACGGCGGGGCGGCGGCCTCCCGGATACGGGGGGAATATCAGATGCTGCGGTTCTTCGGGGAGGATATCCGGGTCTTGAAGCGGGACCGCTGACCCGTGGAGGAGGAGCGTTATGGAGATCACGCCCATTGCTTATATCCGGTCGGATTTTCAGGAGAAATTCGGCATCCCCAGGCAGAGCGGGCTGGTGGAGGCCCTGCGGGCGGAGGTGGTCTTCGCGCCGGAATACCGGGTCCCGGAGGCGGTGCGGGGATTGGAGGATTTTTCCCATATCTGGCTCATCTGGGAGTTTTCCCAGGCGCGGCGGGAGGGGTGGTCCCCTACCGTCCGGCCGCCCAGGCTGGGGGGCAACCGGCGTTTGGGCGTCTTTGCCACCCGCGCACCCTTCCGGCCCAACGCCCTGGGCCTCTCCGCCGTGCGGCTTGAGGCCGTGGAGCCGGACGCGCCCCGGGGGCCCGTCCTTCACGTCTCCGGCGCGGACCTTCTGGACGGCACGCCCATTTATGACATCAAGCCGTATATCCCCTACGCCGACGCCATTCCGGGAGCCTCCGGCGGCTTTACCGACCGGGTGGACCGGCTCCTGCTGGCGGTGGACTGTCCCCCGGACCTGCTGGAACGGGTCCCGACTGAGAAGCGGGAGGCCTTACTGGCCGTCCTGGCCCAGGACCCCCGGCCCTCCTATCAGGAGGACCCGGACAGGGTATACGGCATGGCCTTCGCGGGGCTGCAGGTGCGGTTTACCGTGGGGGGGAATATGCTGACGGTGCGGGAGATTGAAAAATAATTAGCCGACTCTATGCAGCTGGCATATTGTTTTCCAGGAAGAAATCCTATATACTGTTTCCTGGACTTGTCTGTCCCTTTGGGGAAAGCAGACTGGGCCTGGAATCTTTATATTTTGCGGAGGTATATCTTATGAAGGAACAGAAAAAAACGATACCTCTTGCCCTCGCACTGTGTGTCGCGGCAGCCGTGGTAAACTACTCATCACTTCTGGGCATCATCACCGGACTACCCCGGAGCTTCTCCGGCGGCGTGCTAGGCATCATCGGCTATCTGGCCAATGCGGTCATCACCTTTGCTCCTCTGGCGCTGGCGGTCCTGCTCTGGCAGCATCGGACCAAAAACCAGCGCAAGCCGGTACGCATCGTGTGCATCGCCGCCGGGGCGGCGTATCTTGTGCGCATACTGTTGATCGTGGTCAATATGGCGCGATACGGCGGATTCACGCTTGATAGCGTACTGACCAATCTGTTCACTCTGCTACCCATGGTCATCTGTATGTACATGTGCCTGTGGGCTGGGTCTTGCATCAAAAAATGGATGGTCAAACGGGGCCTGGGATATTTTCTAGTATTGGGCGGGGGCACCTTTATCCTCCTGCTCAATATGGTGGTTCCTATGTTTATGTCCATCAGCGTGCCGGTCAGGACGGCTCTGCTCACCTATTTCCCTGCTCTGATTATGCTCTATCTGCCCGACACCATCATTGCCCCGGACAAGGCCAAGCCCGTTACCCAGACATCGGCGGTCGTTCTGGTAATTGCAGCCTTCGTGATTCTTTTCATACTGCCCAGCACCAGGGGCCTTGAACTTCACTCCAACGACTCCTCCAGCAGCTATGCTGCTGAGGCCGTCGAGTGCCCCAGTTGCCACAAGAAGTACACCGACAGCAGCAACAAGAACCGGATTCGCCGCAGCGGCTCATGCAACGACTGCAACGACGTCCTGGACGCTATTTCTGACGCATTGGGCCGTGCAGGCTGAAAAAACAGAAAACGTGCGCATCCGTGCCAAGGCAACCCGGAATTTTACTCTGGCGCTCCTTTTCACCTCTATATCAGTAAATCCCGCGCCGCAAGAAATCACCGGAAATTTCCGGTGATTTCTTGTTTTTCTCTTGCGGCGGCGGCGGTCGCGTGTTACAATAGGTGTATCCTGGGATATTTGGGGTAATCTATTATACAAA
Organism: uncultured Oscillospiraceae bacterium; assembly: GCA_910579485.1. Lineage (GTDB taxonomy): Bacteria > Bacillota > Clostridia > Oscillospirales > Oscillospiraceae > Pelethomonas. The sequence continues at coordinate 6,487 of CAJTVO010000086.1, forward strand.
AAGATAGAAGGAGTATAGAATGGATATTTTTTCCGTGATCACCCTGTGCGGCGGGCTGGCGTTTTTCCTCTTCGGCATGTCTACCATGTCCTCCAGCCTGGAGAAGCTGGCGGGCGGACGCCTGGAGCAGCTGCTGAAGCGGATGACGGACAACCGCTTCAAGAGCCTGCTGCTGGGGGCGGGCATCACCATCGCCATCCAGTCCTCCTCCGCCATGACGGTGATGCTGGTGGGTCTGGTGAACTCCGGCATCATGGAGTTGGGTCAGACGGTGGGGGTCATCATGGGCTCCAACGTGGGCACCACGCTGACGGCCTGGATATTGTCCCTGTCGGGCATCGAGGGGGACAACGTGTGGCTGAAGCTGCTCAAGCCGGAGGTCTTCTCCCCGGTGGCGGCGCTGGCGGGCATCATCATGACCATGTCCGCCAAGAAGAGCCGGACCAAGGGGGCGGGGTCCATTCTGGTGGGCTTCGCGGTGCTGATGACCGGCATGGAGATGATGAAGGACGCCATGAGCCCGCTGGCGGAGATGCCGGAGTTCGCCTCCATCCTCACCGCCTTTACCAATCCGTTTCTTGGCGTAGTAGTGGGCGCGGTGTTTACCGGCGTCATCCAGTCCTCCGCCGCCTCGGTGGGTATTTTGCAGGCGCTGTCCCTTACGGGGGGCATCACCTACGGCATGGCGCTGCCCATCATCATGGGGCAGAACATCGGGACCTGCGTCACGGCGCTGCTGTCCAGCATCGGGGTCAACCGGAACGCCCGGCGGGTGTCGGTGATCCATATCTCCTTCAACCTCATCGGTACGGCGGTGTGCCTGGCGGCGTTCTACGGCAGCGACCTCATCTTCCATTATGCCTTTATGGACCTGTCCATCGGGCCGGCGGGGATCGCCATGGTCCACAGCATCTTCAACATCGCTACCACCGTGCTGCTGCTGCCCTTTACCAAGCAGCTGGAGAAGCTGGCCTACCTGGTGGTCCGGGAGGACCAGGGGGAGAAGGAGAAATTTGCCTTTATCGACGAGCGCCTGCTGGCGACGCCCTCGGTGGCCATCGCGGAGTGCGCCAACAAGACCGTGGACATGGCGCAGCTGGCGGAGACTACGATCCTGCGGGCCCTCACCCTTCTGGAAAAATACGATGAGAAGACGGCTCAGGAGGTCATCCAGAACGAGGACCGGCTGGACCTCTACGAGGACCAGCTGGGTACCATGCTGGTGCATCTCAGCGGCAGGGCCCTCTCGGACGAGGACAGCCGGAATATCTCCAAGCAGCTGCACACCATCGGGGACTTTGAGCGGATTGGAGACCACGCGGTCAACCTCCTGAAGACGGCGGAGGAGATCCATGAGAAGGCCATCAAGTTCTCCGCGCCGGCCTCGGAGGAGCTGGCGGTGCTGCTGGGAGCGCTGAAGGAGATCCTCGCCCTTACCACCCGGGCTTACGCCCAGGGGGATCTGGAGATGGCCGCCAGGGTAGAGCCCCTGGAGCAGGTCATCGACGGGCTGGTGTCGGATATCAAATCCAACCACATTACCCGCCTGCAGAAGGGCCACTGCACCATTGAGATCGGGTTCGTGCTGGCGGACCTGCTCACCAACTGCGAGCGGGTCAGCGACCACTGCTCCAATATCGCCGTGGCGCAGATCGAGACGGCCCTGAACGCCTACCAGGCCCACGAGTACCTGAACGCGCTGAAGAGCGGCGGGAACGCCCTCTTCCGCAGCGCCTTCGACGGCTATCTGGCGCGGTTCTCGGTGAAGAAGGAACAGGCGTGAAATACGCGGTACGGGCGGCGGAGCTTTTCCGCCGTTTGTACCGCAAACCTTTTTTCGACCCTTGGCGGCGGCCATTTGCAAAAAAGGGTATTGTCAAGCCCGGGGGCCTGGTGTATAATGCTTAAGCAATATGCGCCGTGAGCGAAACGATTTTTGTGCTGAAAGAAGGGGCTGCCGTTGGACGACACCAGGACGCGGATCATTCGCGCCGCAATGGCGGCCGTGCGCCGGTATGGCCTGGAGGGCGTGCGCATCCAGAACGTCAGCGAGTTTGCGGGTATTACGCCGGGGGCGATCTACCGGCACTTTGAGAGCAAGGAGCAGCTGCTGACGGAGTGCTTCACCTTTGTAGACAAACAGGCGGCGGAGATCTTTGAGCATTTGAAATGGGATCCGCTGGTCATGCTCACCGATCCCATGGAGGCGGTGAAGGAATTGTGGCTGCCCTACTTCCGGTTCTGGATCGCGCACCCGGACGAGACCGTTTTTTATCACCGGTTCCGGGACAGCGCGATTTTTCCCCAATATGGTAAGGGCAGGGACGTGTCCTACTTCGGGACCTTCTCCGGGATGGTCCGGGCCTTTATGAAGACGTTCCCGCGGCTGAAGCAGATCGATCAGACGCTGTTGTGGCTCCACATCCTGACATCGACGGTGATGTACGCGAAGTATGTGGTGGAGGGAGTCCTGCCGAACAGCCGGCAGACGGAGGATACGGTGTTCCAGCTGCTGTCCACCGGCTTGAGCGGGTACCTGAAGCCGGACGGAGGGAAAACGGGCGGCAGGGACGCGGAAAGCCGCGAAGCCGGATGAATTGTAAATAAATATTTATTCATATACCCCGGGGAAGCTCCTCCGGGGACCGCCTGCGGGGCGGCGGGACCAACAGAGCGAGGAGAGCGGATATGGAAAAGATATTGATCGTTGATGACAGCCTGCTGCAGGCGACGCAGCTGAGGGGCATCCTGGACGACAAGTATGACGTTACCATCGCCCAGACGGCGGAGGAAGGGCTTTCCAGAGCCAGCAGCGAGGACTATTCTCTGATCCTGCTGGACGTGGTGATGCCGGGAATGGACGGGTTTACCCTGCTGAAAAAACTGCAGGAGGAGATCGCCACCCAGAGCATCCCGGTCATTTTGATCACCAGCCTTTCCGGCGTGGAGGACGAGCAGAAGGGTCTGCTGCTGGGGGCGGTGGACTACATCACCAAGCCCTTCAACGCCGTGATCGTGCGGGCCAGGGTGAGCACCCACATCAAGCTGTACAAGTACCGCCAGCAGGCGGAGCGGCAGTCCATGACCGACCAGCTGACCGGGATCGCCAACCGGCGCCGGTACGAACGCTACAGTGCGGTGAAGTGGTGCGAGGCCGGGCGGATGAAGGTCCCTATCTCCATCTGCATGTTCGATATCGATCACTTCAAGATCTACAACGACACCTTCGGACACCCCGCCGGGGACAAGGTGATCTCCGCCGTGGCGAAGACCATGGCATCGTACATGAAGCGCAGCACGGACTTCGTGGCCCGCTATGGGGGAGAGGAGTTCGTGGCGCTGATGGTGGGCGAGCCCTCGGAGAAGGTGTTCGAGCACCTGAAGTCCGTCCGGCAGGCCATTGAGGACCTGCGCATCCCCCACGATCCGAAGACGTCGGAGTGGGTCACGGTCAGCGTGGGAGGCGTTACCATCGTGCCGCCGCCGGACGGCAGCTACGCATCGTACTTAAAGGTCGCCGACACGATGCTCTACGACGCCAAACGGGCCGGGCGGAACCGGGTGGTCTGGGCCAACGAGCAGTTGAAGCAGATGTTCGAGAAACAAATTCTTCGGGAAGAGTAAGATGGATCGGGAGGTAAGAGATGAGTTTACTCGATTTATTTAAGAAGAAGGCCCCGGAGCCGCCCCAGAAGGCGGCGAAACCCGATGATGCGGAGGAGATGGAGATCTATTCCGGAATGCGGGTGGAGGTGACGGATACCAAGGATATCTTCCTCTTCGTTGCCAAGCTGCTGGGACTGCGGGGCAGCCAGGCGGAGCTGCACCAGTACTCGGAGGACGAGATCTCCTTTCCGGCGGACCAGGAGCCTATGCCCGTCAAGATCAGGGGATACAGCGACCATGAGCGGAAGGCCGTCTATATGGAGGGCCGGATCTCGCCGCTGCCCCATCGGGTATGGGCGGTCACGGAGCTGCGGGTCAGCCGGGTGGCCAACGACCGGGCCTTTTTCCGGCTGGAGACCAACCGGGACGCCACGGTGACCATGTTCAGCGGGCTGGAGATGGGGGAGAAGCCCTGCAAGCTGGTCAATATCAGCATCGGCGGAGCCTGCATCAGCTCGGAGCGGCGGTATCACGAGGGCGATAAGTTCTTGCTGCGGGTCAAGCTGGTGGAGGACCGGCCGGAGTCGGCCATGTTCAGCCAGGTCATGCGGGTCATTGAGAAGGACGGGGAGAATTTTGAGTACGGATGCCGGTTCCTGGAAATGACGGACGACGACCAGGAGAAGATATCCCAGAATATTTTCGCGGCGCAGAGGCTGAAGCGCGGCCGGACGTGACCGCGCAGCGCTGAAAGAAAAATGCCCCGGAGGCGGTAACGCTTCCGGGGCTCTGTATATTTTAGGGCAGGGGGTGGCCGGCGGCCAGGTACAGGCGGTACCACTCCTCCCGGGTCAGCTGGATATCGGAGGCCCGGAGGATCTCCAGGAGGCGGGACTCCTTGGCGGTGCCGGTGATCAGCTGCATCCGGGCCGGGTGGCGGAGTATCCAGGCGGCGGCGATGGCGGTCGCGCTGGCATTGTATTGCTCCCCAAGGGCGTTCAGCTCCTGGTTCAGCTCCGGGTAGCGGGCGTCCCCCAGGAAGCAGCCGCTCCAGTTGGGGGACTGGAAGGGGGACCAGGCCTGGATGGTGATATCGTGGAGGCGGGCGTAGTCCAGGACGCTCCCGTCGCGGTTGACGGAGCCGGGGGTCTCCATGTTGACCTCCAGGCCGCCGGCCACCATATTGGAGACGGGAATGCTGAATTGCAGCTGGTCGATCAGAAGGGGCTGGCGGACGGCCTTTTTGAGCAGCTCGATCTGCATGGGAGCGTGGTTGGACACGCCGAAATGGCGGACCTTGCCCTTCCGCTCCAGCTCGTCGAAGGCGGCGGCCACCTCCTCCGGCTCCACCAGGGCGTCGGGGCGGTGGATCAGCAGGATGTCCAGGTAGTCGGTGCGCAGGCGCTTCAGGATGCCGTCTGCGGCGGCCAGGATGTGCTCCTTGGAGGAATCGTAGAGACCCTTCCGGATGCCGCACTTGGATTGCAGGATCAGGTCCTCCCGGCGGAGGGAGGGGTCGCTTTGCAGCGCGGCGCCGAAGTGCTCCTCGCAGGCGCCGCCGCCGTAGATGTCGGCGTGGTCGAAAAAGTTCGCGCCGTGGTCCAGCGCGGCGTGGATGAACCGGCCCAGGGCGGCGCTGTCCAGCTCACCCAGCCGCATACAGCCCACGGCTACGGCGGGCACCATCCAGCTGGTACCGCCTAATGAGATCTGCTTCATGATATATCCCTCCTCATATTCGTGAGATCGCGTCTTGCTATTCTGCCGTCTTGTGGTATAATCCATCATACTACGATTCAAGGTGGAAATCAATATGAACAAGAACTACCGGCAAACCCTGGCTGCCTGTTATCTGGGGCTGGTCACCCAGGCCATCACCGCGAACTTTGCCCCGCTGCTGTTTTTGAAGTTCCACGGAGACTATGGGATCTCCCTGGGGCGGATCGCGCTGATCCCGGGGACCTTCTTTGTGACCCAGCTCATCGTGGACGTGCTGTGCGCCCGGTTCGCGGACCGGATCGGGTACCGCAGATGCGCGGTGGCGTCGGAGGTCTGCTCCGCCATGGGGCTGGCAGGGCTTGCGTTTCTGCCGGAGCTTCTGCCGGACCCCTTTGCCGGCATCCTCCTCAGCGTCGTCGTCTATGCCATCGGGAGCGGGCTGATCGAGGTGCTGAGCAGTCCCATCATCGAAGCGTGCCCCTTTGCGCACAAGGAGGCCGCCATGAGCCTGCTGCACTCCTTTTACTGCTGGGGGTCGGTGGGGGTCATCCTGCTGTCCACCCTCTTCTTTGCGGCCTTCGGCATCGGGAGCTGGAAGGTGCTGGCCTGTCTTTGGGCGCTCATTCCGCTGTGCAATATTTATAATTTCGCGGTGTGTCCCATAGAGCCCCTCACGGATGAAGGCGGGGGGATGGGCATCGGCGGGCTGCTGAAGCTGCCGCTGTTTTGGATCGCCGTCATCCTGATGGTCTGTGCGGGGGCCTCGGAGCTGTCCATGGCCCAGTGGGCGTCCGCCTACGCGGAGTCGGCCCTGGGGCTGTCCAAGGCGGCGGGGGATCTGGCGGGGCCCTGCATGTTCGCGGTGATGATGGGCGTCAGCCGGGTGATCTATGGGAAGTACGGCGACAGGCTGGAGCTGAAGAAATTCATGCTGGGGTCCGGGGTTTTGTGCCTGGCCTGCTATCTGACGGCCTCGCTGTCCGGCGCGCCGGTGCTGGGACTGATCGGCTGTATGGTGTGCGGATTCTCGGTGGGCATCATGTGGCCGGGGACCATCAGCATCTGCTCTGGGCGCATCCCGGCGGGCGGGACCGCCATGTTCGCCCTGCTGGCCATGGCGGGAGATCTGGGCGGAGCCTTCGGTCCGGGGCTGGTGGGCAGCATCACCCAGCGCACCGGCGACGACCTGCGCCGGGGGATGCTGGCGGGCTGCGTGTTCCCGCTGGTGCTGATCGCGGCGCTGCTTATGATGAAAAAAACGGCTAAGAAGCAATAAATTTTCTTGACACAGCTCCTGGACCGTGCTAAAATATCATTCAAGCAATTTTGCGAAATGCGTAGAAGGCGTTTAGTCGATGCGGGACCCTCTCAGAGAACCGGCGGGTGGTGCGAGCCGGGGTGGGCTGGATCGACGGCTGGCGCCGGAGCGGGGCTCCCCAAAGAGAAGGACGTTTCTCCGGTAGGGTGCCACGGGTTTGCCTCCGTTATCCGGGCAGGAGCTTGTTGGAGCTCTTTGAGCGCGCGCCCTCCGGGGCGCGAAGCCGGGTGGTACCGCGGTTAGAAATAATCGTCCCGGGAGCAGGATACTCTGCTCCCGGGGCGTTTTGTTATGTTCCGATGGGGCAAAAAGAAGATGAGCAAAAGGAGACCAAGCTTATGAAGACCATCCAAATTTCTGACGTTACCCTGCGCATGGCGGAGGCTTCCGCTTTGAGCTTCAAGGAGCGGGTGGAGATCGCCCGCACGCTGGACCGGCTGGGGGTGGACGCCATCGAGCTGCCCGTCCTCCGGGACGGGAAGGCCGGGACGCTCAGCAATAAGACCATCGCCTCCGTGGTCTCCTCCGCGCGGTTGTCCGCCGCCGTGGGGATGACGGAGGAGAGCGTGGAGGAGACCTGGGAGAGCGTGAAGGGCGCGCGGCAGGCGGCGCTCCATGTGATGCTGCCCGCCTCCTCTGTGCAGATGGAGTATCTGTGCCACAAGAAGGCACCCGCCATTTTGGAGCTGGCGCGGGAGCTGACCGCCAAGGCGCGGTATTATACGGAGCGGGTGTCGTTCTCCGTGCTGGACGCTACCCGGGCGGACCCGGCGTTTCTCCGCCAGCTCGCGGCGGCGGTAGTGGAGGCCGGGGCGGAAGAGGTGACGCTGTGCGATTCGGCGGGGATCATGACGCCCGGCGAGTGCGCGCGGTTCGTTGGGGAGCTCCTGGAGCAGGTGCCAGCGCTGGGGAAGGTCCGGCTGGGCGTGGAGCTGAGCGACGGGATGAAGATGGCCGCTGCCTGCGCCGCCGCCGCGGTGGACGCGGGGGCGGAGACGGTCAAGGCTTCGCTGACGCCCATGGGGGTCCCCGTTGTGCCGGATCTGGCGGGGTATCTGTCCGTCCGGGGCGAGGAGAAGGGGTTAAGGTGGAACCTGCGGACCACGGAGCTGAATCGCGCGGCGGGACAGCTCCAGTGGCTGATGCAGACCCAGCGCAGCGGGGGGTCTCCTTTCGACAGCGGTGTGGACGACGGCGCGCCTACGGTATGCCTCACCGCCGGAGACGGCGTGGAAGAGGTGGTCAAGGTGGTGCGGCATCTGGGGTATGACCTCACGGAGGAGGACAACGCGAGGGTGTATGAATCCTTCCAGAGGATCGCGGCCAAGAAACACTTTGTGAATACCAGGGAGCTGGATGCTATCGTGGCCAGCGCGGCGATGCAGGTGCCGTCTACGTATCGGATCATCAATTATGTGATCACCTGCGGGAATATGACCTCCGCCATGGCCAGCCTGATGCTGGAGAAGGACGGGGAGCGGCAGCAGGGGGTCTGCGCGGGGGACGGTCCCATCGACGCGGCGTTTTTGGCTATCGAGCAGATCATTGGGCATCACTATGAGCTGGCGGATTATCAGATCCAGACGGTTACCGAGGGGCGGGAGGCCATGGGGTCCGCCCTGGTGAAGCTTCGGTCCAATGGGAAGCTGTATTCTGGAAATGGGATATCGACCGATGTGATCGGGGCGAGTATTCGGGCATATATCAGTGCGTTGAATAAAATTGTTTACGAGGGGAACTGATCGGGCGGTTTCTTTACGCACCCCGGGGCCTCCGCGGCCCCGGACCCTGCGGTTACTTTTGCCGCGCGGCAAAAGT